>JAVHQO010000212.1:0-1483 GCA_036171175.1 Gallionella sp. | reverse complement strand
ACCAGGTGCTCAACTCCCAAAAGGAAAGCCAGGCGGGCGACGCCATTGATGTGGTGCCGTTCAAGCTGACTGCAGCGTCACGTGCGGCGGACAGTGAGTTTGAAGTGACCTTTGTGGAGCAAGGCGTTCGCTACGAGTACGGTTTTTGCTGCAACCGCGAGCGCTTTACCGAAGAGTGGCTCATTGCCTACCCACTGGGCCGCGCACAAAAGTGGTTTCACCGGGTGTTTGATGCTGAAGCGGGGAAAGATGTCTACAAATTCAGCACTTCTTTCTTGGGGGGAAAAGCACGCCACGGACTTTGGAAGGAACAAACCCGTCAGAATGCCTTGTTCTTTTCCACGGCGATCCAACTGAACAACGAACAACTCAAACCTGCCTTTGACTGGTTCAAGTTGCGTTTGAAGGTGGTTGACTCTGTGCGTGGTTTCAGCCCAAGCTACACCTTGAAGCGCTGCAGCAAGGAAGAAGACCGCCAGCGGGTTGTGGAGTTCATGAATTCGGCAGACTTGTCCATTGCAGATATCCAACTGAAAGAAACGGTGTTTTCGGCAGACTCTTTGCCTAAGGAAATGCATGCAGCCATTCGAGACGAATTATTGAAAGACATGGCGGGCCGGAAGTTGGTGAAGCCGCGTTTTTTCCACAAAGACGTGGATACGGCAGAGACCGTGGAGTTCGACGAAGCCGAGGAGTCTGACGGTACCCGTGCGCTGTTTGCTATCACGGGCCCATGGCTGGATGTGATTGAAAACGAACGGGTACTGGTGGTCGATGAACTGGACACCAGCTTGCATCCTTTGTTGGTGCATCACTTGGTCAAGCGCCTGCACCACGAGGGCACCAACGCGCAACTCATATTCACAACGCACGACACCACGCTGCTCAGCCAGAAACTGTTGCGCCGTGACCAGGTTTGGTTCATGGAGAAAGACGACAAGAGCGCCACCCGCTTGTATCCTTTGTCTGACTTCAGCCCACGCGATAACGAAGCTATCGAGCGGGGTTACTTGAATGGTCGCTACGGCGGCATTCCCTTCTTGAAGGACTTGGACTTCTATGGGGTCTGAGGATCTGTTTCACAAGCGCAAGGCGCGTGCTGGTGCACAGTTGCAACGGCAAAAACGTGAACGTGCGCGGAACAAGCGCTACCTCATCGTCTGCGAAGGGACGAAGACAGAGCCTTATTACCTGCGCGAGTTGCTGGATGATTTCAGCATTCGTCCGCAGGTGGTTCGTATTGCTCCCAATGACGGTGTTTCGCCGGATCGCGTGGTGGCACATGCTGTGGCGCTTTACGAAGAAGATGCTGTGGCTGGCGATGCTTTTGACACTGTGTACTGTGTGTTTGACCGTGACCAGCACACAACCTTCGGCGCAGCAGTGCAGCGTACCCAGGATTTGAATGCTGCGGGGCAGCCCTTTGTGGCCATAACGTCAACCCCCTGCTTTGAAGTATGGTTACTGCTGCACTTTGGGTATT
>JAVHQO010000211.1:0-7160 GCA_036171175.1 Gallionella sp. | reverse complement strand
CATTCACGCTTTGCCGAATGGCATTGCCTTGTTGCGCAGGTATCTTGCGCAACTGCTTCAAGGCTTTGGTTTTCCATTCAATGTCGTTCATAGTTGATATTATAAGTATTTAATAAGTATCGTCAATCGCGGCAAGTTTTAGCATAAAAATTTGCGCAGTAATTGAGCATCCCGTTTATCTCATTGAGCTAAAGCAAAAAAATTTCTTTATCCACAGCCTGTACACACAAGCGTCCACGGGATTTGTGAGCAGTTTCTTAAACAAGCATACTGTTTTTCGATGCGACATAATTTGACGCTGCTTCTGTAAACTTATGTCTCGCGCAGCACTTCATCCAGCCAGTTTTGCCAAGCCTGAAATTTTGCCAAGAGCCGCGTGTTGGTTGGCGTGAGGCTAATTGCTTGCGCGTGGCGTTGACTGGCAGCAGGCATATTCGCCGCCAACATCGCCGCGCCTAATAAGCTGGTATCAAGTTGTTCTAAGCGATAAACCGTGCATGGCACGCATTGCGCGATGCCTTGTTGCAAGCTGCTTAAATTCGCCAATCCGCCTGATAAATACAGGCGTTGGATGGCTTGTTCGCGGTGCAGTTCTCGCACTATTTTGCTGATGCGAAAAATAATCGCTTCGAGCAATAAGGCGGCAATTTCGTGTTCGCTTAAGTGCGTAATCGAGGCGGAAAAAGTTAAGCCTAAGTCTTGGCGAAAATACGGCGCGCCGAGTCCGCTAGTTTCAGCGAGGGCAAAAATATCGTGCTGGGCTAAGTCGGCAAAGCCCACTTCTGCTGCGGGATAGGGCGCGAGCGCGGCGGCGGTGGAGTTGAGCGTGCCTTCAACGGCGAGATGAATCCCGTCGTCTTGATAGACCAAAGTGTTGAGATAGCCGCTGTGATTTTGCGTGTTGCTGTAGCGCAGTACAAAACAGCCCGTGCCGAGATTCGCCAATGCTTCCGTGCTATCGCGGGCGATGCTGGCAAGCAGCGCGGCAGATTGGTCGCCCACACTGGCTTGCAAAATTAGTCCGTTGCGCAAGGCTAAATTCATCTGCGTGGAGGGCAATACGCGCGGCAAAATTCCTTGCGGAATATCGAACAATGCGCACAAGCGTGGCGACCATAGCGCGCATGAAATATCCAACAACTGGGTGCGTGCCGCCATAGACGCGTCGGTGACGAAATGTTTGCCCGCGCTCCAGCGCGCAATCAGAAAAGTATCGAGCGTGCCGAGGCGATATTCGCCGCTCAATAGGCGCGCGCGCCAGTGCGGATTTTCAGCCAACAACACGCGCACCTTGCCAGCGAAATAATAGGGCGTGAGGGCTAAGCCCGATAGCGCGCGTATTTCGATTTCATCCGCTTGCAAAGCAGCGCAACTTGCCGCTCCGCGTGCGTCTTGCCATGAAATGAGCGGGGTGATGGGCGTGCCGCTTGCAGTGTCCCAAATCACTAAGCTAGAGCGTTGGCTGCACAGCGCGAGTGTTGTGCAATCGCCCGCAAATACGCGACATTGCGCCAGCACGTTTTCGGCAACGAGCGCGTATTCGATTGCGTTGCTTTCAAAATAAATTTCACGTTGAGTAACGAGCGGGGCGGGCAGGCTGACCAGATGCTGTAAGCCGCCATTTTTATCCAGCAATGCCGCCTTGATTGAAGTTGTGCCGAGGTCGAGTGTGATGCTTAAAAAATCGCTCATGGCAGACAGCGCAGCACTTCTAATTTGATTTTTTCATCTGACCAACTCAGCAGCGGGGCGATGGTCTCGGCGATGGTTTGCAAGCGGGTCGCATCGAGTTTGGCGAGGATGAGCAAGGGTAGGCGGCGGCGTAATAAATCGTCTAAATGCACGATCATTTCGTGTTGTGCGCACCAGCATAAATCGGCGGTAATAAACGGCACGCTGGCGACGATGCGCTGTGCGGTGTCAGGCGCGGCCAGGATGCTATCCAATATCAATGGCGCATTTTTGCCGTGTCGATGTAGCAGCCAATGCGCACTTTCCGCATCCACTTTGAGCTGCTGCGCACGCTGCATTTGCGCCTGATACCAGTTAGCAAAATCCTCAGCGGGTGTCCAAGGAAATGGGGTGTTTGCGGTGGCGCAATCGGTACGAATAGCGAGATTTTTGCACACGGCATCGACGATGCTGGCGGCATCTACACGTGCCGATGTAATTTTGCCGCCCACCGAAAAATGCACGCCGTGCCCGTCGGTCTGCAATGTCCAATCGCGCGACAGTTGCGAAGGGTGTGCGGCATCGCTGCGTTGCATCACGCGGATGCCCGCATAGCTTGCCACGATGTCCTGCTGCGTGAGTTGAGTTTGCAAATAATGATTGGCGGCAGTGAGCAAATAGTCTGCATCCGCAGCCGTGCTGGCGAGCTGATTCACGTCGCCTAGATAGTCTTCATCGGTGGTGCCCAGTAGCGTCATGCCATACCAAGGAATGATAAAAAACACCCGTCCATCTTGCGGCGCGGTAAGCAGCAGCGCCTCGTTGCTGATGCCGCCGTGCAGCGTTAAATGCACGCCTTTGCTTAAGCGACACCAGCTTTTTCCCAGTGCGCTGGTGCTTATCCATTGCCCTGTTGCGTTGACGATTTGGCGCGCACGCACGGTGAGTTTTTCGTCGCGGATTAAGTCGTGTAGTTGCGCGCCTGATGCGACATTATTTGTCGTGATGACTTGCTGAAATTGGCAGTAATTTAGGCACAGCGCACCTAACGCTTGCGCGCCAGCGATAAGCTCCAAAACCAATCGCGCGTCGTCGGTTTGTGCATCGCCGTAACTCAAACCGCGTGTGAGGTGAGCGGTTTTTAAGCAAGGGAATTTTGTGGCGAATTGAGCTTTACTGTAGCTGCGATGCGCGAGAATTTTTGGTGGGAAATTTGCCAGTGCGTCATACAACATCAGCCCCGCTTTCATAAGCCAAAAGCCTATGCGACTGTCTGCATAAATCGGCACACCAAAGCGTTGCGGCCAGACGCGATGCGGTGCGCAAGTCAGCAGCATGTTTCGTTCGGCTAAGGCTTTACGCACTAATTTGAAATCATTTGTTTCCAAATAGCGCAGTCCGCCATGAATGAGTTTGCTCGAAGCCTGCGAGGTCGCAGCAGCCCAATCGGCTTGCTCGACGATGGCAACTTTTAAGCCGCGCTTTGCCGCGTCATACGCCGTCCAGGCGCCATAAATGCCGCCGCCAATCACCAGCAAATCGAATTCACCTTGCGTTAATGCCGAGCTATCACGCGGCTTCACGAGCGCATCTCCAAAGCGATTTTTGGCACGTCGCTAATCAAAATATCTACCTGTAAATCCAGCGCGGTTTGAATCTGCTCCGCGCTGTTGCAGGTGTAAACCGCGATGAGTTTGTTGTGGCTGCGCAGCAATTCCACTAGCGCGTGATTGAGGGTGGCGATGTGCACGCAATAGCCGTGCAAAAAGGGTTGCGTGGCTAAGCTGTGGCGCACGTCCTCTAGCGTATGTTCGGGCTCCATATTGAACACCAGCGGAAAAGTCGGCGCGCATTGATGCGTATAAATCAGGCTGTCTAAATGGAATGATGAAATCAAAACTTGCTCGCCTTGATGCGCGCCAATAATGGCTAGGGTTTGCTGGACTTTCGTTTCGATAGGAGCGCGCGCTTCATCGTCGCGATTTTTTATTTCCAACAACAACCGTGTGCGCGAGCGATAGCGCGGCACAAAATCATCCAAGCGCATCGCCGTGCTAAACGGTGTAGCCAGTTTGCACAAGGGAGCTAAATCGAGCGTTTGCAATTCGGCAAAGCTAAAGTCACTGACGCGCTTATCGGGCAAACCGATACGGTGAAAGTCATCGTCATGGAACAGCACGGCAATGTTATCGCGCGTTAATTGCACATCGGTTTCGAGCCCGTTGATGTCGGCTTGCAACGCCAAATCGAACGCGTTGCGGGTGTTTTCTGCCGCCTCTTTATTCGCGCCGCGATGCGCAAAAATTTGAGTTTTTCGAGTAATCGTCATGCTTGTCTCCTAGGAAAAATTGCGCGCAGATTGTAAAGCAGTTCTAAAGTCCAGCCGTCGGGCTGGTATGATGCGCACCCATTTTTAGCGACTTTTAGGAGCTGTGATGAAATTATTTTTACTGCTAGTCGTGATTTTTATTGTCGCCTCCTTGTGGGTGGCGCGTGTGGCGCGCGCGGGTGAATTGCCGCTTGTGGGCGTGGCTGCACCCGATTTTAGTTTGCCCGATCAAGCAGGCAAAATCCACACGTTACAAAGTTTTGCGGGGCACTATTTGGTGCTGTATTTTTATCCTAAGGATGACACGCCGGGCTGTACCCAAGAGGCGTGCGCGTTTCGTGATGATTTGACGCAGCTCACCGAAATGGGCGCGCAAGTGGTGGGCATTAGCGTGGACGATAGCGACAGCCATGCCGAATTTGCGAAAAAATATCATCTGCCGTTTCCACTGTTGGCAGACCAAGACGGCACGGTGGCGGCGAGTTATGGCGCGTTGTTGAATTTAGGCATTATGAAAATTGCGCGGCGTTATACGTTTTTAATCGACCCGCAAGGTCGTCTCGTGAAAACTTATTTGACGGTGGAAACATCGCGTCATTCCAAGCAAATCATTAGCGACTTAAAAGCGTTAACTCAAGGAAACTAATCATGGCGCGTGTGAATTTATTTATCGGCTGGTTTTTAGTGCTGCAAATTTTCTTGAACAATGTGTTAACCGAGATGGGTACAGGTTTGTTGGGCTGGTTGGGAATGCCCGCACCCCTGCCCGAAAAATTAGGTGCATTAGTTGGCGCGCTATTTTTAATCGCGGCATTGTTAGTGGTGCGCGTGTATTTCAAAGAGTTGCCACCTGGTGTCGGCAAGCCGCAAGGCAATGGCTACAGGCTTGGTCACCGTTTGATTTTCGCTAGCAGCGTGTTCTCCCTTGGCGTGTATGTGCTGCCGTTTTTTATCCACACGATACAGAATCAAGTCCTCGAAGTGTTCTTAGCCAAACTGGTGATAGGGATGTTGTATCCCGCGCTGGGGCTGTTTGGTTTTGGGCTGTCGTTTATTTATCAATCCGCGCTCCCTACCGCACCCACTAAAGGGAGTCTCTAGAAACCGAAATCTCGTCGCAATGCGGCGTTGCTCACAAAAAATTACTCCTAACATATTCAAATATGTGTCGTCGCAATTTTTTGTTCGCGCCTTGCTTTGCTTAGATATTTCAATTTCTAGAGCCCCCTTTAAACAATAATACTTAATTCATTAAATAATCATTCATGCCTTATATAACTTTAGATAACGCCAGCTTGGCCTTCGGTCACGTTGCCTTGCTTGATCACACTGCTTTTCAACTCGACGAAAATGAACGCGTCGGTCTGATTGGGCGCAATGGCGGGGGCAAGTCCAGCTTGATGCGCGTGTTGGCTGGCATAAATCATTTAGACGACGGTATCGTGTGGCGCGACCCTGCCGCGCGCATTTGTTATGTCAGCCAAGAGCCACTGTTAGATGCCGACGATACGGTGTTCGATGCGGTGGCAAAAGGCTTGGGAAACTTGCAAAAAATTCTTAGTGACTACCATCACATTTCCCACGAGCTCTCCAATCCCGATGCTGACATCGACGCGCTGTTGGAACAGATGCAAATTTTGCAAACACAGCTCGAAGCGCAAGACGGTTGGTCGGTGCAGTCGCGCATCGAGACGGCGATTGCCAAGCTCGATTTAGACCCCGATAAACGCGTCGGCGACTTGTCGGGCGGACAGCGCAAGCGCGTGGCATTGGCGCAAGCCTTGGTTGCCGCCCCCGATGTGTTGATACTCGATGAACCGACCAACCATTTGGATTTCGCGTCGATTGAATGGTTGGAAGGTTTGCTCAATAGCTTTGTCGGCAGCGTGTTGTTCGTCACCCATGATCGTAAATTTCTGGACAACGTGACCACCCGCATCGTTGAGCTGGATAGAGGAATTTTGTCCAGTTTTCCTGGCAATTTCACCGCCTATCAAGCCATTAAAGAACGCATGTTGTCAGATGAAGCCGTGGTCAATGCCAAGTTCGATAAGGTGTTGGCACAAGAAGAAGTGTGGCTACGCCAAGGCGTGAAAGCGCGGCGCACGCGTAACGAAGGTCGCGTGTTGCGCTTGGAACAACTACGCCGCGACCGTTCGGCACGTCGCGATAAAGTCGGCAAAGTTGAGATGGCGGTGGAGACAGGCGAACGCTCAGGCAAGCTGGTCGCTGAATTAGAAAACGTCAATAAAGCTTTCGGCGAGCGCGTGTTGGTTAAGGACTTTTCGTGTCGCATTCAACGCGGCGACAAAATTGGTTTGTTGGGCCCCAATGGCGCAGGAAAAAGCACCTTGCTGAAAATTATTTTGGGGCAGCTCGAACCCGATAGCGGCTCGGTTAAGCTCGGTAGCAAAATCGCTGTGGCGTATTTTGATCAGTTGCGCGAGCAGTTGGATGACAACGCCACGCTTGCCGACACCATCTCGCAAGGCGCGGATTTTGTAGATATTGGCGGTCAGAAAAAACATGTGATTAGTTATCTTGGCGACTTTTTATTTGCCCCTGAACGCGCGCGTTCACCCGTAAAAAGTTGTTCGGGTGGCGAGCGCAATCGCTTGCTGTTAGCGCGACTGTTTACCCAGCCTGCTAACGTGCTGGTACTGGATGAGCCAACCAACGATTTGGATATTGAGACGCTAGAGTTATTGGAAGAGCTGTTGGCGAATTACGATGGCACGCTGTTTTTAGTCAGCCATGACCGCGCCTTTTTGGACAACGTGGTGACGCAAGTGATTGCCTTTGAAGGCGACGGAAAATTGCAAGAATATGTCGGCGGTTATGAAGATTGGTTGCGTGTGCAAAAATTCCAAGCTGCCAATAAAAGCAATCATTCCACGCCGCCTAAAGTTGCTGCCGCAGCGGTAGTAGAAAAGCCTAAAGCTAGCGTGAAATTAAGTTTCAAAGAAGCTAAAGAACTAGAAGCTATTACGCCGCAAATTGAACTTTTGGAACAAGAGCAAATCGACCTCGCCGCGCATTTGGCGGACGGCACGATTTTTCGCAACGAGGTGAAACGTGCGCAACAGTTGCAAGCGCGCAGTGCCGAAATTGATGTTCAAGTCGCCAGCTTAATGACGCGCTGGGAAGCGTTGGAAGCTAA
>JAVHQO010000210.1:0-1499 GCA_036171175.1 Gallionella sp. | reverse complement strand
CCAAAAAAATCCAGCGCAGCATCAAGGACAGCAAAATCAAGGTGCAAGCCGCCATACAAGATGGCAAATTGCGCGTGACGGGCAAAGACCGCGACGACCTGCAAGCCGCCCAAGCCTTGATTCGCAAAGAATTTTCCGACATGCCACTGAGCTTTGACAATTACCGCGACTAACTCGCCAGCGTTGCATGATCACGGCCCTGCGAACCGAAGACGAATACGAAGACTTGCTGGGTCAGTGGTCTGATCTGGAGTCTGGTCTGGCGGTGCTTCTGCGGCATCCGGACAGTGCTCAGGAGTTTGAGGCGCGTATTTACCAGTACGACCGCTGGCTGCAAGACTTGACGCAGCACAACACTGATTTGGCCCTGTACCTGCTGTTCCAGCTTGCGGCCCAGTCACGCGCTGGCTACAGCACGTCACATGCGTTGATGTGTGCCGTGCTGTGCCAGCTGCTGGTGTCAGAATTTTCCTTGCCTCAAAACGAGCGCAACAGCTTGGTGCGGGCCGCCCTGACCATGAACATTGCAATGACTGCGTTGCAGGACGAACTCGCCACACAGCTGGACAAACCAAGCCAGCAACAGCAAACCACAATTGCAACCCACGCGGACATGAGTGCGGCACTGCTCGGCCAACTTGGCATCCACAACGAACTCTGGCTTGACACCGTGAGCCAGCATCACCAGGAGGCATGGCCACACCCGGACTTGCCCAACCTGATGCCGGCGCATCGCCTGGCCCATGTACTGCACGTGGTAGACCGCTACGCGGCCATGATCAGCCCACGTCAATCCCGTGAAGGACGCAGCGCCGCAGAGTCCGCCCAAAGCATTCTTCATGGCAACAACACGCATGACAACCCTGTGGGCCATGCGCTGCTGCGCATTGTGGGGCTGTGCCCACCGGGCACTTTTGTGCAGCTGGCCAGTGATGAGGTGGCGGTGGTGTTACGGCGCAGCACACGCCCCAACCAACCCGATGTGGCCATCGTTCTGGACGGCAAAGGCCGAAGTATCAGAACGCCAGTTTTGCAGCACACGGCTGAAGTAGGCTCTGACATTCAAGGTTTTGTGCCCGCATCTGCCATACAGGAACGCCTTAACCACCATGTGATTTTGCAATTGGGCATGCAATCACCCGCCAGATCATGAGCGTTGGCATGTACCTCAGCGATGTCACTGGCACGGTCAACGTTGCAGACCCTGATGCCGTGGCCAAAGCCGTTTGCAGCATGATGCGCACACGCTATCCTGACTTGAATGAACAACCCATAAGGCAAGGCTTCAAAGACATTCAGACCATTTGTGACGGGCATCATCACGACCTGCTGGCCTGTGACATGCCGTATCACAATTTGTCGCATTTTCTCGACACCACGTTGTTGATGGCGCGCCTATTGGACGGCTACGAACGTGCACATGCAGATACCCAGCCTCTTGGCACGACGCAATGCAGCGTGGCCATTTTGCTGGCCTTGTTTCATGACATTGGCTTGTT
>JAVHQO010000209.1:0-1500 GCA_036171175.1 Gallionella sp. | reverse complement strand
CTGCAGTTTAGAGTTGCTTGTTTGGCTTGTGGGGCATGGCAAGCTTGCCATGGCAAGTGCAGCAAGCTGACTCAGTGTGTATTACAATGTCATACAAAATGGAGTGATCACGATGCAAACCACGTTAACCGTTCGCTTGTCAGATGCTGAAACCCAAGGGCTTGATCTGCTGTGTCATCACAGTGGTAAGTCGCGCAGTGAGGTGGTGCGTGAGGCTTTGCGTGCACATCGTTTGCGAGATTCGTTGCGCCAAAGCCAAGCCCAATTGGCACCTTTGGCGCGCGCCGCAGGCTGGCTGACTGAAGATGATGTGTTACAAGACCTGTCATGAAGGTGTTTTTGGACACCAATGTATGGGTTTCAGCCACCATTTTTTCGGGCTTGTGTGAAGAGTTGGTTCTGCAGTGTGCTGATCGTGGCTGGCTGTTCAGCAGCCCTCTGATTCAGTTCGAGGCGCATGAGGTGTTGGCTCGCAAGTTTCCGCAGTGCCCAAATGCATGCGCGTTGTTTGATGCTTCTTGGCAGGTGGCCGAAGGCGTTGACGATGTTGCCGAGCCGACAGACGACAACGATCAGCGTTTGGTGAATGCCGCAGCCAGCGCTGGCCTGGACTACTTTGTCACCGGTGACAAGCGGGTGCTGGGTTGGCAAGCGGTCAAGCGGGCAGATGGCATGATGAAAATTGTGACACCGCGCGAGGCATGGTTGGCGTTATTTGGGCGCATCTAGTCACAGGGCACGCACCTGAACGGTTTTCAGCAATTCGATACCATGACGGGTTGCTTACGACCCATTTGAAATTCCAATGCCCGCACCCGCTCCCGCACCCGCATCCACCCCCATCGCCTTGGCTGTGACCGACGACTCGGCGCGTATTCGCACCGGCCAGTTTGTCCACTACCCAGATTCCCCCTTTGAGTTGTACCAGCCTTACCCGCCAGCGGGAGACCAGCCCGAGGCCATCCGGCAGTTGGTAGAGGGTGTGAACGATGGCGAGGTGTTTCAGATTTTGCTTGGGGTCACTGGCTCGGGCAAAACATTTACCATGGCCAACACCATTGCCCAGCTTGGACGGCCAGCTATTATTTTTGCGCCAAACAAAACGCTGGCAGCGCAGCTTTACAGCGAGTTTCGGGAGTTTTTCCCCAACAATGCGGTCGAGTATTTCGTCAGCTACTACGACTACTACCAGCCCGAGGCCTATGTGCCGCAGCGCGATTTGTTCATTGAAAAAGACAGTGCCATCAACGAGCACATTGAGCAGATGCGCCTGTCTTGTACCAAGAGCGTGCTGGAGCGGCGTGATGTGGTGATTGTGGCCACCGTGTCTGCCATCTATGGCATTGGCCAGCCTGAGGCGTATCACCAGATGGTGATGACATTGAGAGCTGGCGACAAGCTGGGCCAGCGCGACATGATTGCCCAGCTGGTGCGCATGCAATATGAGCGCAACGATGTGGAGTTCAGCCGGGGGGCGTTTCGGGTGCGTGGCGACACCAT
>JAVHQO010000208.1:0-7217 GCA_036171175.1 Gallionella sp. | reverse complement strand
GCGCGTTCGGCTTTGTTGTAGAGCTTGTTCAGCGCGTTCAAATACGCTTTGGCTGAAGCCACCACTATGTCGGTATCCGCGCCCTGTCCGTTGACAATGCGACCGCCTTTGGACAAGCGCACGGTAACTTCGCCTTGCGCGTCTGTGCCGCTGGTGATGTTGTTCACCGAATACAATTGCAACTCCGCGCCGCTGGCGACAATTTGCTCGATTGCTTTGAAGGTGGCATCGACTGGACCGCCACCTTGCGCTTCAGCTTCGTGTTGATTGCTGCCTAAATTTATCACCACTTTCGCTTGTGGCAACATGCCCGTTTCGCAATGCGCGCGGAGCGACACTAAACGGTAATGTTCGCTGACTTTGGTGACGGCTTCCTCACTCACCAAGGCTTGCAAATCTTCATCGAAAATTTCGGTCTTGCGATCCGCCAATTCTTTGAAGCGATTGAACGCGGCAAGGAATTCTTCTTCGGAAGCAAAAGTAATGTGCAACGCCTCGAAACGTTGGCGTAGCGCATTGCGACCTGATAATTTTCCAAGTGTTAATTTATTGGCGTTCCAACCCACCGATTCGGCACTCATAATTTCATAAGTTTCGCGGTGCTTCAACACGCCATCTTGATGAATGCCAGACTCATGCGCAAAGGCGTTTGCGCCGACTATCGCCTTGTTCGGCTGCACCGGATAACCGGTGATGCTCGATACCAATTTTGAAGTCGGCACGATTTGCGTGGTGTCGATGCGGGTGTCCAAATTGAAAATATCGCGGCGTGTTTTAACCGCCATCACGACTTCTTCCAATGAAGCATTCCCCGCACGCTCGCCCAAGCCATTGATGGTGCATTCAACTTGACGTGCACCGTTCAAAACCGCTGCCAAAGAGTTTGCCGAAGCCAAACCCAAATCGTTATGGCAATGCGTGGACCAAATTACCTTGTTGGAATTCGGTACGCGAGCAATCAGTTGCTGCATACGCTCGCCCCACGCGAAAGGAATCGAATAACCGACGGTGTCGGGCACGTTCAAAGTTTTTGCGCCCGCTTTGATGACTTCATCAAACACTTGCACCAGAAAATCCATGTCGGAACGCACCGCATCTTCAGCAGAAAATTCTACATCGTCGGTATATTCCAATGCCCATTTCACCGCTTGTACGGCACGTTCCAACACCTGCTCTTTACTCATGCGCAACTTGTGTTCCATGTGAATGGGACTGGTCGCGATAAAGGTGTGGATGCGTCCCGATTTGGCGGGCTTAATCGCCTCACCCGCACGACGCACATCGTTCTCGCTGGCACGCGCCAAAGAGCAAATGGTGGAATTGCTAATCGCTTCGGCGACGGCCTGCACGGCTAAAAAATCACCTGGACTGGCGGCAGCAAAGCCCGCTTCAATAACATTCACACCGAGTTTTTCCAGTTGCCGAGCGATGCGCAATTTCATTTCGCGCGTCATCGCCGCACCTGGACTTTGTTCGCCATCGCGCAACGTGGTATCAAAAATAATTAACTGTTGGGTACTCATTTTTTAATGCTTTCTTAATTTAACGGGTGACTACGACGACGCACCAACCACATCACAAAACCTGACAGGGCATAGACTAGAAACAAACTAAACAACACACCTGGCGGATAACTAAACACTAGCAAGAAGCCGAGTGCGACTAAAAAAATCGCCAAGAACGGTACGCTTTTACGCATATTGAAGTCTTTGAAGCTATAGAACGGTAAATTACTCACCATGCTCAAGCCTGCAAAAATCGCAATTACGGTCGCGAAAAATCGCACTTGCTCTCCCGTGTAACCAAGATCCGACATGACCCACACAAAGCCCGCCACCAAAGCAGCAGCGGCAGGGCTAGGCAAGCCTTGGAAATAACGCTTATCAACCACGTCGATGTTGGTATTGAAACGGGCTAAACGCAACGCCGTGGCACAGCAATAAATAAACGCGGCGAACCAGCCCCACTTACCCATGTCTTTCAATGCCCATTCATACACCACCAGCGCGGGGGCAACACCGAACGAAACCATGTCGGACAAACTGTCGTACTCCGCGCCAAATTCACTTTGAGTATGCGTCATGCGTGCCACCCGACCGTCCAAACCATCCAATACCATGGCAATAAAAATTGCCACAGCAGCAATTTCAAATTTGCCATTCATGGCTTGCACAATCGCGTAAAAACCCGCGAACAACGCACCCGTGGTAAATAAATTAGGCAACAAATAAATGCCGCGCTTGCGCAACGTCATCGGCTTGCGTGTATTAAATTCATCCATTGTCTTCACCCGTGGCTTAAAAAATTATTTAGCGTGCTTACAGAAAAATCGCCAGTGCTAGTTAAAGGAAAAACTTTAACTAACAACTAGCGATTTTTAACTACCGACGATCGACTTGTTGCTTAGTTTTTCGATTGATCAACCAGTTTGTTTTTGCTGATCCAAGGCATCATGCCACGCAATTGCGCGCCGACTTTTTCGATTGGATGTTCAGCATTCAAACGACGGCGTGCGGTCATTTCTGGGTAGTTGGTACGGCCTTCCAAAATGAATTGTTTGGCGTAATTACCATTTTGGATGTTGGTCAAACATTCTTTCATTGCCGCACGCGCTTGGTCAGCAATGACGCGATGACCAGTTACATATTCGCCGTATTCGGCGTTATTTGAGATTGAGTAATTCATGTTGGCGATACCGCCTTCGTACATCAAATCAACAATCAATTTCAATTCGTGCAGACATTCAAAATAAGCCATTTCGGGTGCGTAACCCGCTTCAGTCAAGGTCTCAAAACCTGCCTTCACTAACTCAACCGCACCGCCGCACAACACCGCTTGTTCACCGAACAAATCGGTTTCAGTTTCTTCACGGAAATTAGTTTCGATTACGCCACCTTTAGTGCCGCCGTTGGCAGCGGCATACGACAACGAGATGTCGCGTGCTTTACCAGAAACGTCTTGATAAACCGCAATCAAGCTCGGCACGCCGCCGCCTTTAAGATATTCAGAACGAACCGTGTGACCAGGTCCTTTCGGCGCAATCATAATCACGTCGATGTCGGCGCGTGGCACAACTTGGTTGTAATGCACGTTGAATCCATGTGCGAACGCCAGTGCCGCACCAGCCTTGATGTTCGGTGCGATGTCGTGGTTGTAAACATCAGGAATGTTTTCATCAGGCAACAAAATCATCACTACATCAGCAGCTTTAACAGCTTCAGCCACTTCAGCCACTTTCAAACCTGCTGCTTCAGCTTTTTTCCAAGATGCGCCACTTTTACGCAAACCCACAGTGACATTCACACCTGAATCACGCAAATTTTGCGCGTGGGCATGACCTTGTGAACCGTAACCGACGATGGTTACTTGTTTGCCCTTGATTAAAGATAAGTCCGCGTCTTTGTCGTAATAAACTTTCATGGTGTTCTCTTTCGTTAAAAATTAAAAATAAAATCAGTTACTCGTTTTGTGTCGTGAGCGACGCGTTGCGGTGGTCTGCGCTGAGCTCGCGACTAACCGCTCTTCTACAGTTTCAAAATACGATTGCCGCGTCCAATGCCTGACGCGCCAGTACGCACGGTTTCTAAAATCAAATCGTGATCTATGCTTTGTAAAAAGCTATCCAGTTTGGCACGCGTGCCAGTCAACTCAATAGTGTAGGTGTGATCAGAGACATCCAAAATACGCCCGCGAAAAATATCGGCCATACGTTTTAGCTCCTCACGCGCGTCACCCATGGCAAGCACTTTCACCAACATCAATTCGCGTTCTAAATGTTCGCCTTCGCTCAAGTCCATTACGGCGGCAACATCTATCAGCTTGTTTAATTGTTTGGTGATTTGCTCGATGACGGCATCCGAACCATGTGTCACGATGGTCATGCGCGACAGCGTTGCATCTTCTGTTGGTGCAACGGTAAGCGACTCAATGTTATAGCCGCGCGCCGAAAACAAACCCGCCACGCGCGACAACGCACCCGCTTCGTTTTCCATTAACAAAGAAATAATGTGGCGCATTACAAGTCCTCCGACAACACGATTTCAGACAAGCCTTTGCCACCTGGCACCATGGGAAATACATTTTCTTTAGAGTCGGTTTGGAAGTCCATAAACACCAAATCTTTCTTGCGTGCAAAAGCTTCTTGCAAAGCGGGTTCGACATCAGAAGGCTTTTCAATACGCATTCCAACATGTCCATACGCTTCGGCCAATTTCACAAAATCAGGCAAAGCATCCATGTACGATTCAGAATAACGGTCGCCGTGGAAGAACTGCTGCCATTGCCGCACCATACCCAAATAGCGATTGTTCAATGACAACACTTTAATGGGCAGATGGAATTGCTTACAGGTGGAAAGCTCCTGAATGTTCATCTGAATACTGCCCTCGCCTGTCACACACGCAACCGTTGCGTCAGGATTTTTAAGCTGCACGCCCATCGCGGCAGGCAAACCAAAGCCCATCGTGCCCAAGCCACCAGAGTTAATCCAACGACGCGGCTGGTCAAATTTGTAGTATTGCGCCGCCCACATTTGATGCTGCCCGACGTCAGAGGTTACAAACGCCTCGCCGTGGGTAATCTTGTACATCGTTTCAATCACATATTGTGGCTTGATAATTTCAGTGGATTTTTTGTAGCGCAAGCCACCGCCTTTAACGCGCCACTCATCAATTTGCTTCCACCAAACAGCTAAACTTTCCGCATCGGGACGCGCTTTGGTATTGCGCAACATAGCGATGAGCTCGGTCAGCACAGGCTTCAAGTCACCCACAATCGGCACATCGACTTTGACGCGTTTGGCGATAGAGGATGGATCGATGTCGATATGAATAATTTTGCGCGGCACTTGCGCAAAGTGTTCAACATTACCAATTACGCGATCATCAAAACGTGCCCCAATCGCAATCAATACATCGCAATTTTGCATCGCCATGTTAGCTTCGTAAGTGCCGTGCATCCCCAGCATACCGACGAATTGTTTGTCAGTCGCAGGGTAACCCCCCAAGCCCATCAAGGTGTTGGTGCAAGGAAAGCCTATCAACTTAACAAACTCGGTCAACTGCGTTGCCGCATTCGACAAAATCACGCCGCCCCCCGTGTACACCATCGGACGCTTGGCGGTCAGCAATAACTGCATCGCCTGTTTAATCTGCGTCACATCCAATTTAGCGACAGGATTGTACGAACGAATGCTGACGCTCTCAGGATAAACAAACTCAGTTTTTTGATTGGAAATATCTTTAGGAATATCGACTAACACCGGACCTGGACGACCTGACTTGGCCAGATAAAAAGCCTTTTTCATGGTCGCGGCGATATCTTTGACATCTTTCACCAAAAAGTTGTGCTTCACGCATGGGCGCGTAATCCCTACCGCATCCACTTCTTGAAACGCGTCTTCACCGATGAAATGACTCGGTACTTGACCGCTAATCACCACCATCGGAATCGAGTCCATATAAGCGGTGGCAATTCCCGTTACCGCATTGGTAATACCAGGACCGGAGGTGACTAAAGCCACACCCACTTTATCCGACGAGCGCGCGTAACCATCGGCGGCATGAATCGCGGCCTGTTCATGACGAACCAAAATATGCTTGACTTTGTCTTGCTGAAAAAGCGCGTCATAAATGTGTAATACCGCACCGCCTGGATAACCGAAAAGGTATTCGACACCCTCTTCTTGCAAACAGCGAATCGCGATTTCTGCGCCTGTTAATTCCATCACCAATACCCTAAATTTTGCTAATAAATGAACCGCGTAAGATAAAGGTTAGCGGCGTTTTGGTCAACCTAATGTCGTGAGAAAAGTAATTTTTAGCGTATTCGCATCACTCAAGATGATGCAATTTGCTACCATGCGCGCCTTCTCAAGGGGACAAAACTGAGCAATCCAGCCGAACTAAATGACTTCTTAAGCAGCGTGGAGCGGCGCGCTTACAAGCAAGCCTGCTATGCCGTGCAAGACGCACACAGTGCCCTCGACATCGTACAGGATGCCATGTCGAAGCTCGCCGAAAAATATGGCGACAAACCCGTCGAAGAATTTCCCATGCTTTTCCAACGTATTTTACAAAACACCATACGCGACTACTACAGACGGCAAAAAGTACGCAACGCATGGACGACACTATTTTCGGGCTTGCAATCCAAACAACTGGATGAGGAGTTTGACCCTTTAGATACGCTAACAGATGAAGATAATCAAAGTGCGCCAACTAAACCCGATGCCGCGCTGAATCAACAACAAACGCTTAAAGCAATAGAACGCGCATTACAAACCCTCCCCTTGCGTCAACGAGAAGCCTTCTTGCTGCGTTACTGGGAGGGCTTTGACACCACCGAGACTGCTGCCGCTATGGGTTGTTCGGAAGGCAGCGTCAAAACCCATTGTTCCAGAGCCTCGCACAGCTTAGCGGGCATCTTGAAAAAGCAAGGAATCGAACTACCATGAAAAATAAATCAGCAAAAATCAATTCTCAACAATTTACACAACTGCTCAATCGCAGCATCCAGCAACTCGATCAAGACAAGCTAGCCGCATTGCGTGCAGCGCGTCAAACCGCGTTAAGTAAACAGCGTGTTAGTGTTGCAGCAGCAACTTTAAGCAGCGGTCACCTGCTACCTATTCACTTATCGCTACGCGCTCAAAAATGGATTATCGCCGTCTTAGTTACAGCCATTTTATTGAGTGCGTGGAGCGTATTACAGCATCAACACGAACAACAAATCAACGAGCTCGACATCGCCATTTTGAGCGATGAAATGCCTATCGAAATCTTTGTTGATTAACCCATTCATCAACCACCGTGAAATGAAAAGAATCTATTTAACAATACTGCTGTGCTTACTCACCACCGCTCTAGCACGAGCCGCAACGAATGACTGGCAACAGCTCACCCCTCAGCAACAAAAGGCACTTTCCCCCTTAGCACAACAGTGGAATAGTTTCGATATTACCCAGCAAAAACGCTTGCTCGCTGTTGCCAAACGCTACCAACAACTTAAGCCAGTCGAGCAACAACGCGTACAACAACGTCTTAGCGCATGGAGCAAATTAACACCGTCACAGCGCGAAGCCGCACGCGCCAAGTACCAAGCCTTTAATAAAGTCCCTGAAGAGAAAAAGCAGGCGGTCAAGGCGATGGTCAAACAGGAACAAGCCAACAAACACTAAATAGTGTCCTATCTATCGTCGTTCCCGCCACCACAACATC
>JAVHQO010000207.1:0-7233 GCA_036171175.1 Gallionella sp. | reverse complement strand
CCAACTTCACCGACCTGAGCATCATTGGACGCGGTGGCAAGTTTATGCACTGAGGTATTGGCGTTGTTTCAAGTGGATCAAGTTAGGTACCACGTGGCAGTGTTTTAGCCACCCAACCCATGGACAAAATCACCACCATAGTGAGTGCATTCGAGGGAATTTGCAGATTGAAGTCTACGGTGCTGTGAATCAACATGGCCACCATGCTCATGGTTACACCAAAGGCTATGCCCCAAGGCAAAGGAGATCTGCGGGTAGCCATGACCTTGACCACCGTCCACAGAGATAACACCACCAGCAGCCCCAAAATGCCCAATCCCAGTAAGCCAAAGTCTGTGGCAATTTCAACGTAGTCGTTGTGCGCATGGTCAACGTAGTTGTAACCATAGTCTGGTGTGCGGTAACTTAAAAATATGTTGTAAAAACTGCCACCACCCGTACCAAACAAAGGATAGTCTTGAATAATGGCCAGTGCGGTGCGGGCCGCCTCTGAGCGGGCTTCAATGGATTCTGAAACACCCCCCTCTACAGTCATCAATGTTGTGCCTTGCACTCTCTCGACAACTTTTTCAAGTCCCACCCAGGTGCCGACTACAAAAATATCAATGACCACAAGACTAGCAATCAACACAATGGTGTGAGGTGCTGTTTTACGAGCCAAAACAACAGCCAGCGCACCCACAACAAGCATGGCCGAGAAAAAAGCCGAATTCCCCATGCGGGACCGCGTCAACACCAAGGCGATCACCATCACAATCAACAAGAGACGCAAACGCATTTTGGCGCTTAAGATAAATTCGAGTGCATTTACCAGCCTTGCGCGCCAATTTGGGGGACTACGACGCACACGTCCCAGTTTGGCCAACATCAGGCCAATGCCGACCGACAAACACATGCACAGATAACCGGCAAGGTGGTTTCGATTGACAAAGGTTCCAATCGCATCATTGTGGGAAATGGCCACATAAAACACTTGGTATTTGGCGTGAACAGACCACATGACTGCAGCAAATACAGCTTGAAGTACACCGCTCCAGACCAAAGTTTGCGCCAATTTATCGAGCCGACGATGGCTTTGCACCGTAAGCACAGCGACCAAAAAAACCCCAAAATAAACAAACGACAGAGTCGCCATGAACCTCGACTGGTACACATCCAGTGACAAAGTCATGAGCTTGGCCGGTGACTGCGTTGCAGCCGCCATTGGCGATAAAAACCCCACCCATGCTGACGGCAACGGCAGCGTTTGCAACCAAGACACCATCACCATCAGCCCCATCAACCCGAGCGGCCAACTGAATGTTTTGATACGCTGCCAGGCCAAGACAGGGTGGCGCCACCAAGACAAAAAACTACCCAGCAGCAGCAGCAGCACCATTACAAGCAGCAAGCCAGCGGCCCAAAAGCGGTTGCTCCCAAGGGGTAGGGGTGCCCAAACCAACAGCAACAGCAAGCCCCAGAAGACCGGATCATCTTTGATGTGCTGCGCAGCAGCTTCTGTTGACCCGTATGGCATCGGTGTTTGCTAATAACAAAAAAAGTTGATTTTAAACATTGGGGCTTTATACTTGAAAATATAAAAATAAACACTGAACACTTGTACGCAATTCAATCGAATTTGCGTCAAGTAGTTCCAAAACCAGGGGTTGCCGTGATTGAGTCGCTTTTATTTTCTTTTGTTTTATCAGTAGTGTTGATTGGCGCTTTACGGCCGATAGCTAACCGTTTGGGCTTGGTGGACGCACCTTGTATACGAAAGCGCCACGAGGGGGTGGTGCCTGTGATAGGCGGTTTGGCGGTGTATTCGGCCTTGCTATTGCTTTCGTTTTACGCATCTTTTTGGCAAGCAAACCATGGTCTATGGCTCATAGCACTGGGCTTACCTTTGCTTATAATGGGCATGGCAGATGACCGATGGGATTTGTCAGCCAAAAACCGATTGGTACTGGAATTGGTTTGTGCCGTGTTTGCCGTGTTGTACTGTGGTGTACGTATTTCAGATGTTGGGGTTTTGGTGCCTGGGATTGGTGGAACATTGATATGGCTGGCTGCGCCGTTAACAGTGGTAGGTATTGTGGGTGGTATCAATGCCATGAATATGACCGATGGTGTCGACGGCTTGGCTGGTGGCTTGGCTGCATTGACCTTGTCTGCACTGGCTTTGACGGCCTACCCGGTTCACAGCAATATTGCTTTGCAGCTCGCTAGCATGGTGGCCGCACTTGTGGGTTTTTTGGTCTTTAATTCACGCTTTTTTGGAAGAAAGCGAGCAGCAGTTTTCATGGGCGATGGGGGATCGATTTTTATTGGCTTTGCCATCGTTTGGTATTTGGTGACGCTGTCTCAAGGTGTGGACAGGGTAATCACACCAGTGTCCGCGTTATGGTTGTTTGCCGTACCTTTGCTCGATACGGTCACCATCATGATCAGGCGCATTGCGCGCGGAAACTCGCCGTTTTCTGCCGACAGAGAGCATTTGCATCACATCTTGATGCTTGCTGGATTTGGTGTGAATCGTGCGGTATTGATTATTTTGTCAATTCACGGGCTGTGCATTTTGATCGGAATGGGCAGTATTTACTACAAAATCCCTGACTGGGTGATGTTTTGGTTATTTTTGTGCTTGTTTGGTGTGTACTATGGCGTGATGAACCATGCTTGGCGATGGATGAAGCGCATTAAAGGTTTCAGGGAATGGGCAGGGTTTGAGGATCGTAGGCGTGAAGCGGCTGGAGAAGCTGGTCGCAGTCCACGCTCGGATAGAAGGCAAGCCAGTGCCCTGTTTCTGGGCAACAACCGACGAAAACTCACTTCACGTCGCACTGAACAATAATTGACATGTTGTTGTTTGGTATCAATCCACTCTTTGCGGCATGTCAAAGTTTGTAGCTACGTGTTTTGTTGCGTGTCTTCATCTAAAATTTGTTAGTCACTTTGGCTTTATTCAATAGAAAAGGGAATAAAAAATGCAAAATAACATCCAGCGCTTGTGTCTGGCAACTGCCATCACAATCTGTTTTGCGGCTCCCGCTCTGGCTCAGGCTCAGGCTCCTGTTGCAGTTGGTGTTTCTTATGAGCTTGGCAAAATTGAAAACAATTTGTTAGTAAATTCAGCCACAGGTACTTTGCTCTCTGCTATCCCACAGGGCGCAGGGGGCTTCAAAACTGAAACTGGCATCACGCTTTACCCATCTGTAGCTGTGGGTGTTGGGTTTAACGACAATTTGAACTTGACTTCTACAAATAAAGTCTCATCAAATTTTGTCAACATCGCTCCCACATTGCTGGCTGCCATGAGTTACAGAGGTGATCGGTACACTGCTTTGGCATCAATGGACATGGTCAGCTACCCGAGCAATTCCTTAGACAACACTCGGGCTTCAGCCTTCAAGCTGGCAGCAGATAAATATTTTTCAACGCGCGCCAGGGGTGGTCTTGCTGCGGAGTTCAACACAGGAACTTCTTCGCGCGACGCCAATGTACCTACTTCTGAACCAGACCGCTACCACGGCAGTGCTCTCAATGGCACTTTTGCTTACGGTGCAGCTGGTGCCAAAGGCAGACTTGAGGCAGACGCTGGTTTGACCAATAAAACGTTTGACAACAATCGTGCCAAAACTGCTTTGCTTGACTTGGATGTGACCTCATTGGGTGGCCGTGCGTTTGTCAAAGTTGGCGGTCGCACCTTGGGGCTGGTAGAGGTGAGTAACGCTAAAACTAATTATGTGTCGGCACTGTCACAGAACTTGAACAACACCGAGCGCAAGTACTACTTAGGGTTGACTTGGGATGCCACCGCTGCTACCACGGGTATTGTCAAGGTCGGCCGAATGACCAAAGACTTCGACAGTGGTAAGCAAGGCTATAGCGGTGCAAGCTGGGATGCCTCAGTGCGTTGGTTACCGCGCACTTACAGTGCTTTTATGCTGCAAACATCTAAAAATACGGCTGATACCACTGACGCGGCGTCGTTTTCTTATTCTTTAAACACAGCTACCAACTTGAGTTGGAATCACTCTTGGTCTTCAGTAATCAGCACCAGTGCCAGCGTAGGGGTGTCTAATGCAACGTATCCAGGTACATTAAAGGCCGATGTCAACACAAATACGTACTCTTTGGGTGCTAGTTATGCCTTTAGGCGGTGGCTATCAATGGGCGTTGATTTCACCAATACCGATGCCACGTCTTCAAATCCGTTGTCTGCTTACAAGAAAAACGTGACGATGTTCACGCTGAACGCCTCTCTTTAATCTTTTACGCGAATGCATTCAAAGAGCCATTGGGCTCTTTGTTTGTTTGGGAAATGCACATGACTTTTCATACTGGGTTGCTTCGAAGCTTTTTAAATCAGTTCCAATTCATATTGTTGGGTTTGCTAGTTTGTTTATGTATTGGCTTTTTTTCAAGCGCCCAGGCTCAAGAAAAGAGCACGTTGCCAAATTCACCAACGAACACCACCAACCCTTCTGCCGAGGTAACCAATTTATTGTCCACCTACCGCGTGGCAGCGGGTGATGTGATCACAATCAGGGTCTATGGTGAAGATGATCTGACTCGTGAAAAGGTTCGTATTTCAGATGCTGGCACATTTGCATTTCCGTTTTTGGGTGAAGTCAAAGCCTTGGGTCTAACAAGTGGTGAAATTGAAAGAGCCATTTTTAATGGGCTCAACGGCCGGTATCTAGTGAATCCTCGGGTGGCTGTCTCAATAGAGGTTTATAGACCTTTTTTCATCAACGGCATGATCGCCACACCTGGTGCTTACCCTTACCAACCGGGCTTGACTGTATTAAAGGCAAGCTCTTTGGCGGGCGGTTTCAAAGAGCGTGCATCACTCTCAAAAATATTCATCGTCCGAGAAAACGACCCCAAAGGCACACCACAAAAGGTTGACCTCAATTCACCAGTCAACCCTGGTGACACCATCTTCATCGAAGAATCATTCTTCTAATTCTTCTCACTGGCACTTTATGTCTACACCCCTTGTTTCGGGCGGTTCTCGTCTTCCCAATACTTTTTTAGGCGCACCGGCGTCTGAAGAAGGACGTCTTGATTTTTTAGAGTATTGGCGCACTTTACTCAAACGCAAATGGGCAATCTTAGGATTTGCGGCAGTGATTACGCTGTTAGCAGGTGTCATAGCTTTTGTTAGTACACCTATTTATGAGGCTAAGACAGTGCTGCTGATTGAAACCAGTAAGCAAAAAATTGTTTCCATTGAAGATGTCTACGGCGGAGCGGTGGCTAGCCGAGAATTTTTTCAAACTCAGATAGAAATTTTGAAGTCACGAGAGGTGGCTTATAAAACCATTGCCAAGCTCAAGTTGTATGACCAACCAGAGTTCGACCCCCGTGCACCTGCAACTGGGTTGTCTGCTTACATAGAACAATTGGGGTTTGCAAACAAAGAGCCACTCAAAGAATTTACCGAGCAAAAACTCATCGAAGCTGCCTATGGTCGGTTTTCCGGCAACTTGGTCATAGAGCCGCTGCGGCAAAGCCAAATGGTGTTTGTAAAGTTCACCTCCTCTGATGCTGCATTGGCCGCTCGTGTAAGCAACGCAGTGGCGCAAACCTTTATTGAAAATGATTTGGATGCCAAGTACCAAATGGCACGCACTGCTTCAGCTTGGCTGGAAGACCGTTTAACTGGGTTGAAAACCAAGTTAAACGAATCGGAGCAGGCGCTGCAGGGTTACCGAGAGAAACAAGGCTTACTCAACATCAAAGACTCTTCACAAAGTGGTGCCGGCTTGCAGTTGGGTGAGTTGCAATCGCGTCTGATTGAGGCACGCGCCAAACGTGCAGAAGCAGAGGCTTCATACAACCTTATTAAAAACGCCAGCGCAGCTGGTAATCTGGGTTCTATACCCACTGTATTGAACAGTATCCAGGTCGCCGAAGCCAGACGTCTTACCGCGGACGCAATTAAAAAACTAACTGATGTCGCGCAGCGGTACGGCAAAGAGCATCCCCGGTATCTACAGGCTGAGGGTGAAGCCAAAGTGGCTAACAGCAATCTGCAGCGGCAAATTGAGTTGGTTGCAGCGAGCATCATACAAGACTATGAACGAGCCAGAGGCACCGAGAAAGCTATTGAAAGTGCGTACAACGCATCGCGCGGCACTATTCAAAACATCAACCGCAAGGAATTTGAGTTGGGTAAGTACGAGCGCGAGGTTGAGGCCAACCGTCAGATGTACGACATGTTTATGAAACGTGCCAAAGAAACCAACATCACAGGAGATCTTCAAACCACCGTGGCGCGTGTCATAGACAGTGCGATGATACCGGGCAGTCCAATCAAGCCGGATAAACGGAAGATTGTGTTGGTGGCATTGCTGATGGGGTTGATCGTAGGTGCAGGTTTAGCCTTGCTCTTAGATGTGATTGATAACACGCTCAAAAACAGTGATGACGTGGAATCACGCTTGAAGCTGCCCCTACTGACCGTTTTGCCATTGTTATCAAAAAAAGATGCCATGCGCAGCAACAGCGGGCATTTGGTTATGGATTCACCCAATTCGCTTTATTCTGAGGCCATTCGCACAGCACGCACCGGGGTGCTGTTGTCTTCTGTTGATGTAGCCTCACGCGTGCTGTTGATCACCTCAAGCAACGCCTCTGAGGGTAAAACCACTTTCTCAAGCAATCTGGCTCTTGCGCATGCCTTTACCCAAAAAACTTTGTTGATTGATGCTGACATGCGTCGCCCTAGCGTGGCTCGCTCACATGGCTTGGATGCCAAAGCCCTGGGTTTATCAGAGTTGGTTGCAGGTACGGCCAAACTCGCTGATTGCTTGCAGCCCGTGAAAGACAGCAACTTGGTGATTCTGGGCTCTGGCACTATCCCACCGAATCCATTGGAATTATTGCATTCGGAGCGCTTCTCAAAAACGCTTGATGAGCTTCGCCGACATTTTGAAATGATCATCATCGACTCACCACCAGTTGAATTGGTCAGTGACGCCTTGGTGTTAAGTGCCAAGGCAGATGGGGTACTTTTTGTCACTAAAGCGCAAAGCACGCCCGTACCTATGATCCGAAGAGCTTTGCAACATTTGCAACGAGCTGATGCCAACATCATTGGCGTGGTGCTCAATGCGCTTGATTTCAAGAAAGCTGATAAGTATTACGGTGAATATTCTGGTTATGGTAAGCATGGGTATGGTGCTTATGGCAATGCATATGGGCAGTCGTACGCAGCTAAGACTGCCAAAAAATGATCTGCTA
>JAVHQO010000206.1:0-7246 GCA_036171175.1 Gallionella sp. | reverse complement strand
AATTCATCGCCATAAACGACGTGTTGCAGCCTAAGCCATTGCTCGCGGCATTTTGTTGCGCGCGTTTCACCAAGGCTTCGCTGCCTTCTATGCCCAACACTTGCGCACCGCTGCGCGCAATCGGCAGCGTGAAGTTGCCCAAGCCGCAAAATAAATCGGCGATGCGTTCACCCGCTTGCGGGTTCAACAAACGCATCGCACGACCTATCATCACGCGGTTGAGCGCGCTGTTGACTTGGGTAAATTCGCTAGGCGCGAACGGCATGATGATATTGAATTCGGGCAGGCTGTAGGACAACGCGGGTGCATCCAGCGGATAGAAAGGGACGATGGTTTCCGGCCCTTTAGTCTGCAACCAAAATTGGATTTTATGTTCATCGGCAAAGCTACGCAGCAAGGCTTCATCCGCCACTGAGGGCGTCGCCATCACTCGCAATACCAAGGCATCGACGTAATCGCCAACCGCCACTTCAATCTGCGGCAACTGATCGCGAATAGATAATTGCGCAACCAAATCTGCCAACAACGGCAACAGTCGCGCAATTTTCGGCGCGAGGATTTCGCAGCTCGACATATCAGCGACAAAACTGCTGCGTTTTTCGTGGAAGCCCACCAACATTTTTTGTTTTTTGATGACGTATTTCACCGAGATGCGCGCGCGTTCGCGGTAGCCCCAAGCCTGTCCGTAAATCGCGGGCAAAATGTTTTCTGCTTTGACTTTGCCGATATGCCACAAGCCATCTTCGAGGATGCGCTGCTTCACCGCGACTTGCGCGCGCGCATCCAAATGCTGCATGGAACACCCGCCGCACACGCCGAAATGTTTGCACTTAGGTTGCACACGCATGGAAGATTGTTTGAAGATGGTCGCCACTTGCGCTTGCTCGAACGCGGGCTTTTTTCGGTACGAGTTGTAGCTGACTTCTTCGCCCACTAACGCACCCTCAATGAAAATCACCTTGCCCTCGAAGTGCGCCACCCCGCGCCCTTCATGGTCTAGCGACTTAATCGTTACTCTATTTTCTATGGACATAATTATTTTAATAAAAATTTAAGGACTAAATCAAACCCCCTCTAACACCCCCTTATCAGGGGGAGAACATAGCTCCTCCCATGACAAGGGGAGGTTGGGAGGGGTTTAGTTTTTCATCTCTGGCCAAGCCGCCAAAAATTCTTGCCAATGCGGTTGCTCTAACTTGCCTAATTCGCGGCGCACTAATTCGCATTCTTGCTTGAACGCTTCGCGGCTCAACACGCCGCGCATCATCTGAAAACGCGCGAAAACCAGATAGGTATTCACCACATCGGTCTCACAATAATTGCGGATTTCGGCAAGTTGTCCGGCTTGATACGCCTCCCAAACTTTGCTGCCATCCATACCCAATTTTCCGGGGAAACCAATGAGCTTAGCGAGGTCATCCAGCGGCGCGTTCGCACGTCCGCCGTACATCGCCAGCAAGTCCATCAAATCCAGATGGCGCATGTGATAGCGGCTGATGTAATTGTTCCATTTGAACTCTTTATCATCCTCGCCCATGTCCCAATAACGCGGACACTGCACGCCGTTAATCAGACCGCGATAATGCAGCACGGGTAAGTCAAAACCACTACCGTTCCACGACACAATTTGCGGCGTGTATTTGTCGATGCCGTCAAAAAAACGCTGAATAATCCCACCCTCGTCTTCATCCAAACTGCCCAGCGACCAAACCTTAAAATTATGTCCTTCGCGCAACACGCAGGAAATCGCCACCACGCGTTGCAAATGATGCTGAATAAAATCACTCCCCGTTTTTTGGCGACGCTGAAAAAATGCCAGCTCGGCGACTTCGGCATCGCTGACGCTCGCATCTAACTCGTGCAGCACGCGTAAACCCGCAATATCGGGAATGGTTTCAATATCAAATACCAGCGTAGGTTTCATTGCGGCGACCCAAAAATAACAAGGCGCGGATTCTAACAAAGCCTTGCTAGAATGCCGCACAAAATTACGGAGCGAAACTTATGCAGCGCATCAAAAAATCACTCCTCGCACCCTTTACCTGGTCGCTCGCACTGCTATTTTTAGTTGAAGAAATGCTCTGGGATGCAGGCGCAAAAGTGATGGCACGACTGGCGGTATTGCGCTACATCAACGCCCTCGAAACTCGCATCGCGGCACTGCCCGCGCGTTGGGCGTTGCTGGCTTTTTTGTTGCCCAGCACCATCTTAATTCCCGCCAAACTCATCGGTTTACATGCCATTGCAAGCGGTCACTGGCTCATCGGCACAGTTACTTTTATCGCAGCAAAATTAGTCGGCATGGCACTTTTCTCGCGCATCTTCAACCTCACCCGCCCCGCGCTAATGCAACTGCCTTGGTTCGTGAAAGTGTATGAATTCGTGATGCGTTATCGCAACCGCATCCACGACTACCTCGCGCAATGGGTGACCTATCAAGCAATTAAAGCGCGCATCCACAGCTTGCTGCAAAAATTACGCGCATAAAAAATCCCAAGCCTGAACTTGGGATTTTTTATGCGCGTAGTGCTGTGCGGAACAGCACTTTGCAACACCAGAATTTAAGCGAAATTCTTCGCTACGAAATCCCAGTTCACCAAACTATTCAAATACGTTTCAACGAACTTGGGACGCATGTTGCGATAGTCGATGTAGTAAGCGTGTTCCCACACGTCCACACACAGCAAGGCTTTATCGGCTGTGGTCAACGGTGTACCCGCCGCACCCATGTTGACGATGTCCACAGAACCATCGGCTTTTTTCACCAACCAAGTCCAAGCTGAACCGAAGTTACCTACAGCAGAAGTTTGAAAGGCTTTTTTGAATTCGTCGAACGAACCCCACTTCTTGTTGATGGCATCCGCCAACGCGCCCGTAGGAGCACCGCCACCATTGGGCTTCATGCAATGCCAGAAAAAAGTGTGATTCGACACTTGCGCAGCATTGTTGTAGATGCCGCCAGCGGGTGCTTTTTTGATAATCGCTTCTAGCTCCAAAGCCTCGTATTCCGTGCCTTTAATGAGGTTGTTCAAATTGGTCACATACGCCTGATGATGCTTGGCGTAGTGATATTCAAAGGTCTCTTTAGACATATGAGGTTGCAACGCGTCCGTCGCGTAAGGCAGTGCTGGCAAAGTGTGTTCCATGTGCTTCTCCTAATAAATGAATAAGGGCTACAAAATTTGGGGCGCGAATATACCACAGAGAATTACTCGGCTTTAGCACGTCCGTGCGTAAAGCCAAACCCCGCTTTACAGCTTAATAAAATGCTCGCGGTAATGTTTTAACTCTTCGATAGATTCATAAATATCTGCCAACGCTTCATGCTTGCCATGTTTTTTCACGCCTTTTGCCATGTCGGGTTTCCAGCGTTTGGCCAGCTCTTTGAGGGTGCTGACATCCAGATTGCGGTAGTGGAAATAATCTTCAAACTTAGGCATCCAGCGCGCTAAAAAGCGGCGATCTTGGCAAATCGAATTGCCACACATCGGCGAAATTCGCGTTGGCACATATTCTTTCATAAACGCAATCATCTGCGCTTCGACATCCGCTTCCGTCAAAGTCGAAGCCTTGACGCGCTCAATTAAGCCGGACTTGCCGTGGGTGTTTTTATTCCAATTGTCCATCGCATCGAGCACCGCATCTGACTGATGCACCGCCAACACAGGCGCTTCGGCGATAGTATTTAAGTCGCCATCGGTAATCACAATCGCCGCTTCAATAATGTGGTCAGTATCTGGATTTAAGCCCGTCATTTCGAGGTCTATCCAAACTAAGTAATTTTGATTCTGTGCCATAATTCGCGCGCCTTTGCATGGTTAAAATTTTCGGCGCGCATTGTAGCGCGCCTTTTTATGAAGCCCACTATTGATTATGACCGCCGCCACTTTCACGCTTATTTTTCTCGCCGCTCTCGCCTTATCGACCCTGCTAAAAGTTTGGCTGGCGCGTCGTCATCTGGCGCATATCGCGGCGCATCGTGCCGCCGTGCCCACCGCGTTCCGCTCACAAATTAGCTTAGAGGCGCATCAAAAAGCCGCCGATTACACCTCGGCAAAAACGTGCTTCTCACTGATTGCACTAGGCTTCGATGCCTTGCTGTTATTAGGCTTTACGCTGGGCGGCGGCATACAGTTTATCGCCGCACTGAGTAACGACTGGTTCAGTTCGCCCCTCGCACAAGGCATGGCAACTTTAGTCGGCGTGTTGTTGCTCAGTTCTATGTTGGAAGCACCGTTCGGCTGGTATCGCACCTTTGTTATCGAGGCGCGTTTTGGCTTTAACAAAATGACTCTGAAACTTTATCTGCTCGATACGGCAAAAGGCTTGCTTATCGGCGCGTTGCTAGGCTTGCCTTTGCTGGCGGGCGTGTTGTGGTTGATGCAAAGCATGGGCGCGCTGTGGTGGCTGTATGTGTGGGGCGTATGGGTGAGTTTTAATCTGCTGATTTTGTTTATTTACCCAACTTTTATCGCACCGCTGTTCAACAAGTTTTCGCCCCTACAAGACGACACGATGAAGCAACGCATTAACGAATTACTAGCGCGTTGTGGCTTCACGGCTAGCGGCTTATTCGTGATGGACGGCAGCAAACGCAGCGCGCACGGCAACGCGTATTTCACCGGCTTTGGCAAGACTAAGCGCATCGTATTTTTCGACACTTTATTGGCGCGTTTAAGCATCAACGAAATCGAAGCGGTATTAGCGCATGAGCTGGGGCATTTCAAACATCGCCATGTGCTCAAACGCATCGTGGCTACCTTCGCGATGAGCTTAGGTTTTTTATGGCTGCTCGCCGTGTTGCTGCACAACGCTTGGTTTTATCAAGGGTTAGGCGTGACCTCATCATCCACTGCTATCGCGCTGTTGTTGTTTTTTATGGTGCTGCCTGTGTTTAGTTTTTTACTCAGCCCAGTGATGTCGGCTTATTCGCGCAAGCATGAATTTGAAGCCGATGCGTATGCCGCGCAACAAACCAACGGGCAAGATTTAATCAACGCGCTAGTGAAGTTGTATCAGGACAATGCTGCGACGCTGACACCCGATCCGCTCTACTCAAAGTTTTACGATTCGCATCCGCCCGCCGCCGTGCGTATCGCCAATTTACAAGCGCACTAGGAGACTCACCATGCAAAAAATCATTACGGTATTACTGTTATTAGGCTGCTCCAATTTTGCCGCTGCCACGCCGTTCGCCACGGGCAATGCGGCGGCAGGCGAAAAATTATTTAAGGAGTTGAAATGCAATAGTTGCCACATCAATATGATGGGTGGCGACGGTAGCGCGATTTTTACCCGACCTAATTCGCGCGTGCATAACGCCGCGCAATTAAGCGAACAAATCACCCGTTGCGGCGGCAATGTCGAGCGCGAATTTAGCGCGCAAGAAACGCAAAATATTGCTGCGTATTTGAATCGTTACTACCGACTTAAATAAGGAGAGCAGCATGACGACTTCTGAACTGAGCACACGACCATGCCAGCCTTGTAATGGCACGATGAGCGCACTGTTGCAAGGCGCGATTGACCCGCTGATGCAGCAACTAACAGGCTGGCAGCAATACGATCATCTGATTTCGCGCACCTATCACTTCAAAAATTATTATCAAACCATCGCCTTCGTGAATGCCATTGCTTGGTTGTCGCACCGCGAAAATCACCACCCCGAATTAGGCGTGAGCTTTAACGAATGTCGCGTCGAATACACCACCCATGCCATTCACGGTTTATCTGAAAACGACTTTATTTGCGCGGCGAAGGTTGACGCGCTATATCAGGCTTGAGTACCGCACTTAACGGGCAAATCGTTGCCGCATTTGGTCGCCAGTATTTGGCAAAACTCGCCAATGGTGAAATGCTCACCTGCCTCACGCGCGGCAAACGCAGCGACGTGGTATGCGGCGATTATGTTGCACTACAACGCACCGGTGATGCCTCGGCAACCCTGACTCACATTGGCCAAGCAGTGATAGACAAAGTCGAGGAACGCACCTCTTTATTATTTCGCAGCGATGCCTTCAAACAAAAACTCATCGCTGCCAACGTCACGCAAATTATCATCGTAGTAGCCACCGAACCATCCTTTAGTGACGAACTTTTATCGCGCTGTTTAGTCGCCGCCTACGACCAAAATTTACAAGTGTTAATTGTGTTGAATAAATGCGACTTACCCGCCGAGGCCGCGCGCGCGCAACTCGCACCCTATCGCGCTATTGGCTACACCGTATTGGAATTGTCCGCACTAGCAGATGTCACGCTATTGCGCGCACGCTTGGACGGACATATCAGCGTCTTGGTCGGGCAATCGGGCATGGGAAAATCCACGCTCATCAACGGTTTGCTGCCCGATGCACAAGCCGCCACGCGCGAAATTTCTACCGTATTGGACTCAGGCAAACACACCACCACGCACGCCAAACTGTATCGTTTGAATGAAAAAAGCAGCGTGATTGATTGCCCTGGCGTGCAAGCGTTTGGGCTGCATCACCTAAGTTTCGGCGCAATTGAACAAGGCTTCATCGAGTTCGCGCCATACTTGGGGCAATGCCGCTTCCGCGATTGTCGCCACCTAAAAGAACCCGATTGCGCGCTACAAAACGCAGTGAAAAAAGGCGAAATTAACGCGAGGAGATTGGAGTTGTTTTTGCAGATCGCGGCGAATAAAGCGTAATGTTTACCACTCAATTTTTTAGATTGGGGTACAAACTAATGCGCAAAAATGTACAGCCACTGATTTTTACGTGATATAAAAAAGATAGGACATTTCGACATGAAAACACAAGCTATTACAAAAATATTATTCTTAACTCTGTACTGTGTTTTCGCTGCTGGCTGTCAGCCAAACCCAGAAACAATCGGCGGCAAGGTTCAGCCGCTATTGCAAAAAAAGCTCGACTACACCTTCGGCAACGATGATGTGAAAGTTGCCAGCATCCTAGCCATTCGAGAGGCTGGCAATAAATACCAAGGTGTTGCAAACATCACCGCATTTAATACTTCGGTAATCACATTGAAATTGGCAATCGTTGCCGACGGTAACAACGTAATTTATGAAACAACACCATTTGACTGGCTTACGTTCGTTGGCACAATCAACCAACAGAAACTTAAAGCGATTGAAGATCAATACAGCAATGTGGCTGTAATAAATAACGCCGTCTTTTCTTGCTTCCCAAAGACACTGCGACAAGACAGAGCAGTGTTTGCGGAACGCCTTGCAACAGTAAGTCCTGTACAACTCGAAGCT
>JAVHQO010000205.1:0-7276 GCA_036171175.1 Gallionella sp. | reverse complement strand
AAAATTTTGATTGTTGCACCTAGTTGGGTGGGCGATGCGATGTTGATGCAACCGATGTTAATGCGCTTGCAACAACGTCATGGCGACTGCCAAATTGATGTGCTCTCGCCACCTTGGTGTGCGGGGCTGTTACACGCCATGCCTGAAGTGCATCAAGTCCTCACCAATCCGTTTGGGCACGGTGCATTGCAGTTAGGCGCACGCTACCAACTCGGCAAACAATTACGCGCCGCGCACTACGATCAAGTGATTGTGTTACCCAACTCGCTCAAGTCGGCACTCGTGCCATTTTTCGCGCGCATTCCGCTACGCACAGGCTTTATCGGCGAAGCTCGTTATGGACTCTTGAACGATGCACGCAAGTTAAATAAAAGTGTATTACCGTTAATGGTGGAACGTTTTGCCGCGCTTGCCGAAGACAAAAATGCAGCGATTCCTCAACCGTTGGCAAATCCGAAACTAGTCGTCAGCGAAACTCAGCGCGCCGCCAGTTTGCAAAAATTAAGTTTGGATTTAAGCAAAAAAATCGCAGTGTTTTGCCCAGGTGCGGAATATGGTCCGGCTAAACGCTGGCCTGAAGCGTACTACGCGGAACTAGCAAAACGCTTCGCCGCACAAGGCTATGCGGTGTGGTTAATTGGTTCAGGAAAAGACTACGCGGTGGCGCAACAGATTGAGCAGTTGAGCGGGGCTGTCTGTGTGAATTTATGCGGCAAGACTGATTTGTCGGATGCGTTGGCACTGATTGCGTGTGCCACGGTGGTGGTGAGTAACGACTCCGGCTTGATGCACTTAGCCGCCGCGCAAGACAAGCCGCTATTAGCTTTGTTCGGTTCGAGCAGTCCACAATTTACGCCGCCATTATCGACCCACGCACGCGTCATCAAAATCGACATCGCGTGCAGTCCGTGCTTCAAACGGGTCTGTCCGCTGGGGCATTTCAACTGCATGATGCAGCTCACGCCTGATTTAGTTTGGGCAACTCTGCCGCAAGTGTTGAGGGCGTAACACTTAGATTTGCCAATCCAGCACTTCGTCCGTCAAGGCATCGCGACGATAAAAAACATAGCGATTTTTACCGCTATGTTTGGCGCGATACATCGCCTCATCTGCGCAGCGCATCATTTTATCTGCCGAACTCGCATCAGATGGATAGCGACTTAAACCAATACTGGCAGTGATATGTACCTCGCCTGTGGTCAAGTTAAATGAGCCTGCCAGTTGCTCAATAATTTTTTGCGCGATTTGTGCCAGCGCATTTTCTGCATTGGCATCACGCAACAAAATCACAAACTCATCGCCGCCTAAACGCGCCACGGTATCGACCTCACGCACACAGCTACGCAAAAGAGTTGCTACCTGTTTTAGCAGCTCATCGCCTGCGGCATGTCCATACTTATCGTTAATCGCTTTGAAGCCATCTAAATCGACGAAAAACAAGGCAAAGTTTGCTTTGTCGCGTTTAGCTTGGCTAACCGTTTGGCGCATCCGATCATTGAACAAAGCGCGATTGGGTAAACCCGTCAGAATATCGTGATAAGCCAAGTATTCAATTTTGCGCTCTAGCGCTTTCTTCTCCGATACATCTTGCTGCACGCATAAAAAATTCCGTACTTCTCCCTGTGCGTTTTGTAGTGGCGTAATGCTTTGCAAAACGTGATACACCGCGCCATCGCGCCGCCGATTCAACACATCACCCGACCAAGGCTTGCCTTGCAAAATTTCTTGCCACATGCTTTTCCAGAAATTTTTATCGTAGCCCCCTGAGCTAAATAAGTGTGGCGTGCTATTACTAATTTCTGCTTCGCTATAGCCGCTTAGGGCACACAGTGCTTGGTTAAACCAGATAATCGTGCCATCAGGTTTAGTAATAAAAATTGCCTGTGTAGCACCACTCATCGCCGCGCTTAACAGCCGTAATTGTTCTTGCTCTTGCGCCATCAACAAAATAACTGCGAGACGATTCGCAAAATTCGCATAGCGTTTCACGCAGACATCATCAAAGCCGTCACGCTGCACCGAGTACAGCACCAACACACCGATAATTTCGCTGCGCACCACCATCGGCACCGCCAACACGCTTTGCACACCATACTGATCCGCCAAAGCCCACCAAGGACTAATAGCCGCTGCATCAACCGTCAATCTCACAGGACGTTGTGCGCGTATCGCCTGACCGACCGTCCCTTGTCCATGCGGACTGTCATCCCAGCGCACTTCGAGTTGGCGCAGCAAATCAGGTTGCTCCGAAGCGGCGACGACACTCACCGAACCATCCGCTTGCTTGCCGCCTATCCAAGCGACGCGTACCGCAAACGTTTTAGCAATCAATTCACAAATCTTTTGTGTCAATGGAACGAGATCTTGACCTTGCAACATCCAGCCTTCAATCTCTTGCAACACCTTATCGAGCCGTGCTTGGCTGCGCATTTCTGCACGCTTAGCAACACACGCCAATTCGCGCTGTACCGAGGACAACACCCGTTGCGGATTTTTGCTGGAAATAAAATCTTTTGCCCCCGCTTTCATCGCCCCCACAATCGCCGCCTCATCTCCCAAACTCGAATACACCAACACAGGAATATCCAAAGATTGTGCAGCCAACAAGGTTTGAATCTGCTCGACGATATGCGGATGAATACGTAAGGAGTCAACCAACAGAACATCAACGCCAGCTAACCCCACCTTGTCCAACTGAGACGCGTCGTCTAATTGCAACAGCGTCAGGGTAAAGCCACCCGCACGTAACGCGCCACCGAGCTGTGCCGCAGGCTCAGCAAGCATCCCCACAAATACAATAGAAAGAGGCTTAGACATGAAGAATCTCCTGCCGATTAAATAGCCAATGCCGAGTCTCTAACCAATAAGTCATTTGACTAGCAAATAAGCTCAAATACTCAGCTTCATCTTGTGGCTTAGGTACAAAAGAATTCGCACCCGCACTGTAACTTAACAACACTTCGGCTTGATTGAACTGACGCGAGTACACCAGCACAGGAATGTCGCGGGTACGGGGATTGATGCGCAAGTTGCGCACCGCCGCTAAGCCATCGAGCTTAGGCAAATTGAGGTTAATTAGAATAATAAAAGGCCATGCCGCGATACGGGTCTGCGCCAAATAATCAATAGCAGCATACACATCAGTAAACACCTGCAAATTAAATGCGGGCTGACATTGTGCCGCAGCCGCACGAGCAAAATCAGCATCTGCAATCGTGCCTTCGACCAATAAAATGGTGTGATGTGTGTGGCTCACTACGACGCTCCTAAAAAACTTAAGGCGTACTAAAGTCCACTCTTCTCCAACTTTAGCGCGTCATTTATTATCCCGCGCGCCTTGTTCTGAACCATACCGACAGCCACTCAAATTAGCAATACTGTTTAGGCTTTGGTTGCCACCCAAATAGCAACAGATGCCAATGCGGCTGATAAATTTTCTGGCTGTGTGCCGCCCGCCATTGCCATGTCTGGCTTGCCGCCGCCCTTGCCGCCCACTTGTTGCGCGACCATATTCACCAGCTCACCCGCTTTGATTTTTGCAATCAAGCTCGCACTTACGCCCGCCACCAAACTGACTTTCCCATCGACTACAGAAGCCAACACAATCGCTGAATTCGGCAATTTGTCCTTCATGTTGTTGAGCGTCTCACGCAACGCCAGCGCGTCTGCGCCATCCAGCTGCCCCGCCAACACTTTTATGCCGTTAATGTCCACCGCTTGCTTGAGTAAATCATCACCTTGCGACGCGGCGAGTTTGGATTTCAAGCCTGCCAATTCTTTTTCCAAGGCTTTAACGTTATCCAACACTTGCAACACGCGCGCCGCGACATTTTGCGGCTGCGCTTTAACTACTGCTGCAATGCTTTGCAGCTGCGCTTGTTGCGCGTTAATCAACGCCAGCGCGCCCGTACCCGTTACCGCTTCAACACGGCGCACACCCGATGCCACACCGGCTTCTGAAACGATTTTGAACAGACCAATATCGCCGGTACGTTTGACGTGCGTGCCGCCGCATAATTCTTTCGAGCTACCAATGGAAAGCACGCGCACTTCGTCGCCATATTTCTCACCAAACAACATCATCGCCCCAGTTTTTTGCGCATCCTCAATGCTCATCACACTCGCATCCGTCGCCACGTTCGCCAAAATTTCCGCGTTCACGATGGCTTCCACTTTGGCAATATCGGTGTCCCTAATCGGCGCGTTATGCACGAAGTCAAAACGGGTTTTATCGCTATCGACTTGCGAACCTTTTTGTTGCACATGCTCGCCCAATACCTCGCGTAAAGCCTTGTGCATCAAGTGCGTCACCGAGTGATTGCGTTCCGTCGCCAAGCGCGCATTGCCATCGACACGCGCACTCACGTTGTCGCCGACGCGCAGCTTGCCAGTTTTCAGCACACCGTGATGACCGAACACCGTCGCTTGAATTTTTTGCGTATCTTCCACCGCAAAAATACCTTGTATGCCACGAACCTCGCCACTGTCGCCGACCTGTCCACCAGACTCAGCATAGAACGGCGTGTTATCCAACACCAACACGCCCGTTTCGCCTTCCGACAACTCCTGCACCGCCACGCCTTCTTGGTACAAAGCCAACACATTGCCCTGATTTTGCAACGCTTCATAACCGTGGAAAATTGTCGGCACGCCGTCGTATTCCAAATTCAGCGTCATCTTAAATTTTCCCGCCGCGCGCGCCATTTGCTTCTGGTTCGCCATCGCCGCATCGAAGCCCGCGATGTCCACGCTCACACCATGTTCGCGACATACGTCTTGAGTTAAATCGAGCGGGAAGCCAAAGGTGTCGTGGAGTTTGAAAGCCGTGTCACCGTTGAAAGTTTTATTACCTGATTGGCTCATCTGCGCAAGGTCAGCTTCAAGTATGGACATGCCATGCTCAATGGTCGTAAAGAAGCGTTCTTCTTCTTGCTTCAGCACGTCCATCACGCGCGACTTTGCTGCGCCAAGATCGGGATATGCCACACCCATTTCAGACACTAAATCTGGCACGAGTTTGTAGAAAAACGCCGCGCGTGCACCCAGTTTGTATCCATGACGAATCGCGCGACGAATGATACGGCGTAGCACATAGCCGCGACCTTCGTTACCTGGGATCACGCCATCAGCAATCAGGAAAGAACAAGCGCGGATATGGTCGGCCAATACTTTCAGCGAAGGCGAATTCAGCTCATCGCATTGCGTTTCGCGCGCCGCTGCTTTTATCAGTGCTTGGAACAAATCAATTTCGTAATTGGCATGAACATGTTGCAACACTGCCGAGATACGCTCCAGCCCCATGCCAGTATCAACCGAGGGCTTGGGCAGCAAGTGCATCACGCCCGCTTCGTCACGGTTGTACTGCATGAACACGTTGTTCCAAATCTCGATGAAACGGTCACCATCTTCTTCTGGTGTACCAGGCAGTCCACCAGGAATGTGTGCGCCGTGGTCGTAAAAAATTTCGGTGCAAGGTCCGCAAGGGCCAGTGTCACCCATCATCCAGAAATTATCCGAGGCGTAACGCACGCCCTTGTTGTCGCCGATACGAATGACGCGATCCGCCGCCAAGCCCATCTCTTTGGTCCAGATGTCGTAAGCCTCGTCATCTTCCTCATAGACAGTGACGTAGAGCTTATCCACTGGCAGTTTGTAAACTTGGGTGAGCAACTCCCAGGCGTAGCTAATCGCGTCGCGTTTGAAGTAATCGCCAAAACTAAAGTTGCCCAGCATCTCGAAAAAAGTGTGGTGACGCGCGGTGTAGCCAACATTTTCCAAGTCGTTATGTTTGCCACCAGCACGCACGCATTTTTGCGACGAAGTCGCGCGCGTATAAGGGCGTTTATCAAAACCTAAAAACACATCTTTGAACTGATTCATCCCCGCATTAGTGAACAACAACGTGGGGTCGTCGTGCGGCACGAGCGAGCTGCTTGCGACAACGGTATGACCTTTAGAGGCGAAAAAATCTAGGAATTTTTGGCGGATTTCACTGCTTTTCATGGGGGGGGATTTCCAAATTAAAACGATACGAATTGACGATTTATTAGCCGCCAAAAAAGGCGCGCATGATACCATTTAGTGGCTTAAAGCTACATTCATCCTCGCCCTGTGACGAGGATGTTTTTTATTACTTATCGAGCCACGCAAGGAACACGAATGAAAACCTCTGAAATTAAATTTACCGTCACGCTAGACGACAAAAATATGCCACAAAAAATCGACTGGAGCGCGTCCGACGGCGGCGTGGATAGCAGCAGCAAAGCCATTATGTTGTCGGTTTGGGATGCCCCAGCGAAAAATACTTTACGCATAGATTTGTGGACAAAGGAAATGATGGTCGATGAAATGAAACAATTTTTTCACCAAAATTTATTGTCCATGGCGGACACCTTAGAGCGCGCCACGGGCGAAAAAGACGCTGCGAAAGCAATGCGCAATTTCGCCCAAGAATTTGGCGAGCGTATGCAACTGGTGATGAAAAACCCGCTGTTTTCCACCCCGCCCAAACAATAATTTCGCCTATGCAGAAGCCGATTGAGCGATGCGCGCTGCATCGCTCCTCTGCAAAAATAAAAAAGCCGCCGCACGGTTAAGTGCGGCGGCTTTAGCTAACTACTACAGCGTGACTACATCAATCAATAACTCATACTTGTTGTGTAGTACAAACCATTCATATCTACGCTGGTGGCTTGCAGATTAGCTTGTCCAATCGTACCAACCGCTGAGAAGATTGCAGGTAAAGCACCTGTGCTGGACACCGTTGCTCCAGCTACTGCAACAGGAGTCGTCAAACTCACATTAAACAACGACGCGAACAGCGTACTTGACCCATACAAAACAGCAGCAACTGGCTTTTGTCCTGCGGGTGCAGTCCAATTTACCGTCACTGCCGCGCTGGGCAACAAAGCTGCCAAGGTTGCAGGATTTTTGCTGTTAATGACTGGGAAGTTTGCAGAAGTAAGATTAGCGGGAGGAATAGCGGTATAAAGATCACGGTATGTGACATTAAACGCTGCTTTAGTCACTGGGTCAGTGCCAACAATGTTGTAACTATATGTACCACCGCCTGCCGCCAACGCTAAATCCAAACAATTAGTGGTAAGAGGGGGGGCGGCTGGATTAAATTGATTCACACCACATGTATTTACCAAAAAGTTCGCGACGGTCGCTACAGAACTATAAATTGTCGCAGCTCCTAACACGCCTGCAGTTGCACCAATGACACCAGGCCCAGAAACCGTAGCCAAGGTTGCGCCATTCACTGCTGGCAAAG
>JAVHQO010000204.1:0-1541 GCA_036171175.1 Gallionella sp. | reverse complement strand
GCTAGGATCTTGGCGAGGCTGTAGCAGAAGCAGCACAAGCCGTTGGAGGAGCGACTATGGCTGCCCTAGTCCTGGGTAGTGGTGTTGAGGTTTTGAGGCCCACACCTATAGCAGCAGCAGTGGACAACGACTCCCTTGCAAGGAGCTCTGTAACTGTAGTAAATCCAGGAGTAAGTGTGTCTGATTGCCGAGCTGCCACAGACTCTAGGGTCATGGCGGGCATTGGCACCACTGGTAAGAGAGTCACTAGAGTCGGCTCTCTTGGTAGAATTTCGGCAGGCAAGTCAGGGGGACATATGTACCCACCTGGGCCAGCTACTGGATGCACTCCTGAAAACCAGGAGCAGATAGCACCAGGCCCTTCCATTGCAACAGTACCGAGTCCGCCGCAGCCCCCACTAATGCTTCGGCATGAGATAATAGTGGAGGTGGAGAAAGCAGCGAAAGTACAGATCACGTTGCTAGTCATGGATAGAGGGGGCATTAGAAATTCCCGTGCTGATCTATACAGAACCATAGGCGTTGAAAAATTTCTGCAGCTCAAGAGTCTTCCCGACGTACACATCCTGTGTTGCGTGAGTCCGGGTAGGATGGGCGAAATAGTACAGCACACAAAGCAGCTGCCAGGCCTGGGAGACAGCAGGCGGAGGGTATACTTTGTGGTGAGTGCTGGGGACTGCACCAACCTGACTGGGCTCAGCTTGCCAGTAGAGGTCTGCAGCTTCCCCCCGGGGACCGTGGCATGGGGTTCACAAGATTGCCTCCTAGGGGCTGTGAAATTGCCACCTACCACCAGCACCCTCCGGGTGTTTGGGGAGACAACAAGCAAGGCCTGTGTGCTCTACTCGTTGGGGTCTTTGGAAGTCCTGACAGTGAAGGCGGAAATACACCAGAGCAGCATTAATTTGCTGCTAGATACTGGTGCATCAGCCAATTTCATTTCAGGCAGGCTGGCCAAGGCTCTTGACCTACCTGTTCGACCAGACGAGCAAGGGCTGAAACTGGTGCTCGGGGATGGCAAGACGGCTAGTATCACCGGAACCGTCATCACACCTATCTGCATAGGAAGGTATAGGGCCAAGGTGGAGTTCATGGTCACAGACCTGAATCCGGTCTTTGATGCGGTATTGGGTTTCACATGGCTGCAGAGAAACTGTGACTTGCACCTATCAAAGGGCATATTGGCATTCCGCACAGGCAGCCAGGTGACATGCGTTAGGCTTACTCCCAGCTCAAGTACCGGGCCAGCTAATATGAGATGGCACACAGGATCTCCCTCCGCAGCATCTAGAGCGGAGAAAAGAACACAGAGGAGTCCTAAAGGGGGACCAGCCGGCTGTTCTGGCTCTAGTGCACGGATTGGTAGTGCGCACCTGTTGTCATCCATGCAGCTCGCGAAGCAGCTGAGAAAGGGAGCACAAGCTTTTCTACTGTACTTGGATACGGAGGCTACCAGAATGAAGGTACAGCAGAGTATCTCCCGGCAGGGGGGTGCTGAGAAATGCAGGCATGTCCCAGATACTGGTGTGGGAGAGTCCTCA
>JAVHQO010000203.1:0-1555 GCA_036171175.1 Gallionella sp. | reverse complement strand
GTCATATTTGCTCGCGACGGAGGTGAATACGCCCGCGACTTTTTTGGCTTTTTCGGTTTCATCTACGGTCTCAAAACCGAAGTGGGTCGTTTTGCTCATGATTAAATTCCTTAAAGAATCGTCCACAGATTACGCCGATTAAATTTTTGTGAATCTGCGTAGCTGCGGACAAAATTTACTTAATACGTTAGTGCCCACAGCCAGTGTGCGCAGGAGCTGCGGCTTGCGCACTGGGTTCGCGACTCTCATTCGCAACATGCAGTTGGCGCAAATAGTCTTGCCACAACGCGGCTTGATGTTTGCCTAAATTGTGCAAATATTCCCAAGTAAATAGCCCGCTGTCGTGACCGTCGTCAAAGCTGATTTTCAAAGCATATTGCCCTACTGGCGCGAGCTCGGTAATCAGCACATTTTGTTTGCCGACTTGCAGCACTTCTTGACCGGGTCCATGTCCGCGCACTTCAGCGGACGGCGAGTTCACACGCAAAAACTCGTAGGGCAAACGGTAACGCGCTCCGTCGTCGAAGGCGATTTCAAGCTCGTGGGATTTTTGGTGCAGGGTAATTTCGGTCGGAATCATAGTGAGCGGATTTTCTTTAATAAAGCGGTGGTAGAGCGTTCGTGCAAAAACGGAATGCTGTGGACTGTGCCACCGCGTGCCAATACTTCCGTGCTGCCGACGATATTTTCAGGTCGCCAATCGCCACCTTTTACCAGCACATCGGGCTGACATGCCAACACCAAATTGAGCGGCGTATCTTCATCAAATTGCATCACCAAATTTACCGCCTCCAACGCGGCTAATACCGCCATGCGATCGGCTTGTGCGTTGATGGGGCGGTCGTCACCTTTGCCTTGGCGTTTTACGGATGCGTCGCTATTTACGCCGACAATCAGTGACGCGCCGAGCGCGCGAGCTTGCGCTAAATAAGTGACATGACCGCGATGCAGTACATCGAAACAGCCGTTGGTAAACACCAGTGGGCGCGGCAGTTTGGCGAGTTGCGCGGCTAAGTTTTCAGCGGTGCAGAACTTGGCTTCAAAGTTGGGCAAGGGATAATTTTTCAAAGAGGCTCTCAAATTTAGAATTTCGGGATGCAGCGCAAGGAGCCGCGCAACGAATGACGAGACATACCGAACAGGTAGGCGAGGAATGAGTGAGTACGCGACACAGCGATGCGCCCGAAAAATAAATTTGAGAACCTCTTGAGCATCATTCGCCTAGCAAGTGGTAGTCAATGATGTCGCACAAACCGTGCAGACAAACCAAATGCGTTTCTTGGATGCGCGCGGTGCTTTTTGCCGCGACGCAAATCAAAATATCGTTGCTGCGCATGGCGTGCGCCATCGCCCCGCCATCGCGCCCCGTCAACACCACTACGCGCATATTGCGTTCGTGCGCCGCTTCAATCGCAGCCACCACGCTAGGCGAATTGCCGCTAGTGGAAATCGCTAACAAGGTGTCGCGCGGCAAGCCCAGCGCGCGCACTTGCTTAGAGAAAATTTGCTGATAGTCGTAATCGTTGGCGATGGAAGTCAGCACCGAGCTGTCGGT
>JAVHQO010000202.1:0-7504 GCA_036171175.1 Gallionella sp. | reverse complement strand
TTATATTATTGTGAATTGACTAATGATATGTATTTAATTTTATGTTACAAGCTTAGCAAATTTGGCCAGTATTTACTGGATGCCTATGAAGCAGAGCCAGAAATCCTGCTTGACGACGCAAGCAATGCCCTGCGGAAGATGATTGAAAATGATGAGCAAGCTGGATCAATTCAAAGCAAGTTCCCATTCCCTGATCAAATCGATCCTGAGCGATTGAATGTTGTAAAGAAAATGGCAACGGCAGGCGCAGACTCTGAACATCTGTTTGCCAGTACGGATAGCGGCATGCTAGATTTCGCCAAGGAACTCGCAGGTGCCATCGTACAAGCTCAGAAATTGATTAGTGTTGCATCCGCGGCTGGGAATATTGTCAATGCCAATGGACCACAAGGTTTTTCCTCAAAGCTGTTAAGTCTGCACAAGGCTCTTGACGAGCAGGTCCTAGACCAACCTTTTGCGATCAATCAGCTATATGAAGAATTGCAGGCACGTGACTGGGAGCTAGTACCAACAGATGGCCCGGCGATTTTTCTATTGGTCGGTCCCCCATCTTGCGGAAAAACCTTTCTGACTCGTGTACTCAGCGTCGCACTGTCTGATCGGGCATGTCTGACCATAAACATGGCATCCTTCTCTAGCAGCAATGAAGGTTTTGGCTTGACAGGCTTACGGAAAGGATACGATGGTGCGGCTGCTGGTTTGCTAACCTCATTCGTTCACGAAAATCCACGAGCAATCGTGGTGTTGGACAATATTGATCAAGCGCACCCAAATGTACAAAACCTGCTGCTTCCGTTGTTTACAGAGGGCATCCTGATTGATGACTACGGGTTCGGCAATTCAACCTCCTCCCTTAGTAAAGCTTCACGAAGTGTTTCATTTAAGGACGCAGTTGTCCTTTTTACAACCAACATGGGCAGTCGTGTTTATGAGCGATCGGATTACAAAGCCCTATATGCAAATGAACCTCAAAAAGTAGTGGCTCTTTTGCGTGAAGAAATTTCGAATCCAGCTAACAGAAATCTAAACACCAAAAACTCAAGAGATGGTGATTCAGGCAATAGCAGTCAGCTTGGTGGTTATTTGGGGCGAGCCCAAGTTTTGCCCTTCCAAACACTAGGTCTATCTGCACTGACGAAGATTAGTCAGCGCAGTCTTGTGGCGTTTAAGAAGCGACTCGAGAGCCGAAAAGTGGAAATAAATATCCCCGACTTAGAGGCACTAAGCCTAGCACTGACACTCAGCCAGGGTCCAGAGATTGACGCCAAAGAGTTGGACAATGCCGCTACGCGCAGATTATTAGCCGTTTACATGCAAAACGGTGCCGGTGCTTTAGGCTCCGCGACTAAAGTTGAAATTGTTATACAGGATGAGACAGGATTATTGCTTAATCTTGGTAATCAACCTAAAGACAAAGTTTTGTCTAACCTCTTGCGCCGCAGCGAGATGTTGAAATTTGACATCGAGTCGACACGGAACGGAGAGTTACTTCAACTGAGATTGACAAAAATTGCGCTGATACGCGTGCCTGTATCGTCAGATTATGGAGACGAGGGTGGCATGACCCTCGAGATCCCGCGCAGTAGGTTTGATGATGTTTTTGGCCATACCCTTGTTAAACAAAGATTGGCAGAAGTAGTCCGCCTGCTTAAGCAAGCGCCAGATGGCACTAACAACCCCATTGGTCTACCCAAGGGAATGCTGCTTTTCGGCCAACCAGGCACAGGAAAGACGATGCTAGCGAAAGCGCTGGCAGCCGAGGCTGACCTGCCATTTATTTCAGTTTCAGGTCCGCAGTTGCTTGACATTAACTTGATAAAGACCGTGTTCAAAAGAGCCCGCAAGTTTGCGCCGAGTCTCGTTTTTATAGATGAAGTTGATGCGCTTGGTGTACGGGGTAGTGGTGGAAATGACCCTTGCATTAACCAGCTACTGACAGAGATTGATGGATTTGTCGAGGCACGTGACGGTAATGTATTTGTGATTGCCGCCACTAACTACCCGAAGAAAGTTGATCCTGCCCTCACGCGCTCAGGCCGCCTCGACCTGTTTCTTGAAGTGCCCATGCTCGACCGTCAGGCCCGTAGTCACTTTATTGACCGCATCAAACAACTGCCGCACGCAGACAATTGGGATGCCCAGTTGTTGGTTGAACTTAGTGCAGGCATGACGGGGGCCGACCTTGAGAAACTCTGCAGGGAAGCGACACTAGACTTGATTCGTAGGCCAAGGTCGGTCATGACGCAGGCGGAGTTGCTCGAATTGCTCAACTCAATTAAACACGGGGCACGGGTCGAAAATCCACGCCTACGTGAGCAAATGCAATCGACGGCCTACCATGAAGCGGGCCATGCTATTGTTTCCATGGCGCTCAACCCCGATGTGCGTGTTGAGCAAGTCACCATCGTTCCACGCCGCGATTCTCTCGGCTTTACGGCTTACACAGAGGAGTCGCTGGCCAACCGCCACTTCAACCGGCATGAAGTGATGGACATGATTTGCGTTGCTTTGGCCGGGCGCGTTGCTGAAAGCAAACAATTTCCTGCTTTAGACTCCCAAGGTGGGGATGATGCGGGTGCCTCCAGCGACTTAGCGCGTGCCACAGGTCTGGCTTGGACAGCTATTACCGAATGGGGGCTGGATGATGATTTTGGCTGGGTATCACTCCATTCATTGGATGAGCAAGTGCCAAGTATCTGGATGGATAAGGCTGGTGCACGGGTAAATGCATGGCTGGAAATAGCCCGTAAATTGACTGAAGAAGCGGTGCAAGCCAATTGGGCATTGATCGAAAAAGTCGCCACCTATTTGCTGGAGCATGAAATGATTGACGGTGAAACTCTTCGTCAACTGATGGTCGACTAAACGAATAGTTATTAGTAAATATGATGACAAAAAGAAAATTAATACGTTCAGTATATTTTATATTGAGCTTAGATAAAGATACTGGAACGCGCAATAACCACATAGACGTTATAAGTAAAAATTATTGGGATGATCAAACACCCTTCGAAAGTCCTGGCATTCAGAATCAATTGGAAAATGAGGGAGATGATAAAAAAAATGTGCAATCAGATATAAAAAAATGACAGCTATGTCATAATATATTTCTAATTACATGCTTTTCCAGGCTCCCGCGATCCCAATTAATTCCTAAAAAATATTTAAATCTAAATGGCAACTAAGCAGTTTATTTTTATTTATTTTTTGACTAGGCCTTGACTGGGCTAAAGATATTCATATGAATGACAAAAATTTAAATTTTAATAAAGAGAAGAAAAAAAATGTAGATTCCACTGAGGGACTTACTAATGAATTTTCAAAAAGTAACCCTATTTATATTAAAGACTATGTACTTCTTCCAGGCGGAATTGAGCCGGAAAAAAATCCGCAATTAATTGGCAAAATTGAAATATATGAAATAGAAAATGAAAGCGAGTTAGCGTTATCATTAATTGAACCAAAATTGGAAATTACCGAAAATGGTAATGGGATTTTTGACATCAAGTACATGCGTGCATCACTGCCAGATTCGGATAAATTGCATCGAGCGGATGACCTTGCTGTAATTGCAAGAGGCTTTTTACTTGCGAAGACTACTCTTTGTAGAATGCAACTCCGTGATCAATTAAGTGAGCTTACTAGAACAACTGAAATAATAGAGAAGCACAAAACGATAAGTTGGGGAAATTTACAAGAACTATATAAAATGCTCGGGGACTAGTATATAAATCAGCTTGATAGAAAACCTGGATTTCTAATAAATGTTATATCTATACACTCTTGAAAGTATTTTATTTTCGCTAAATGCGTCAATAAAATCATTTTTTTTGACGAGTAAATATTCTGGCGCTTTACAATTTCTATTGATATTAGTTGTAATGGCGTCATGCATTTTGCCATTTTGGTGGATTTTTCATTTCATATATAAAATATATTGGTCTGTTTATCTATTTTATGCAATGTGTGCATGTGATATTTTTATATTATTTATATTTATTTTCAGTGCCTTCAACTTACGCTCACTAAAAGATCGAGTTGAAAATAAATTAAATGAAACCCTTTCTGAGGAGCTAGAGAAAATCTTATCGGATCTCGTGCAGGTAAACGCCTCTGTTGCAGCGCTGCATACAGATCCCCCGCCCAAGGGCTTTGTGTCTGAAAATTTGCTCCGGAATTTTGATGATGTGTTTCGCTCAAAAGAAATGGTTGGTTCAATTGAAAAAGTTATCAGCGCGCGCCAAAACTACGTCTCGGCGCGGGTAGGGCATATTAAAGAGGATCAGCAACGGGTGCGCCGCGCCGTTACCGCCGCCGGAGGCGGCGTATTTACTGGTTTTTTTGTATTCGAGGTTGGCGATGCTGCGATGAAGTATGTTCATCTGATCCATGGTCAAGATGATCGAAGTATGTTTTTTTGGTTGACTACCGAGGCTGGACCGTACAGCAATCCGGCCTTGGTTAGTAGCGGCAAGTTCAAGTCTGGTGAAATCGCAGAAAATCAAGCGAGGTGTGATGCATCCCACAAAGACCCGGGTGTTTGCAAATATATGGAACTAACACCTGGCACACCAGAGTTGCGGACGCACTTTATGGAGCAGTACCAGGAGTCAGAGTTGCACGCCTATGGGTGGCTTCTGGCAATTACACTGCTTGTTAGCGTGGTCGCTGCATGGATTGGTTGGCGCAAGCCTGCCGAAGAGCATGCAGGGAGTCACGAAGGACATCACTAGCATCAGACGACGATGCTGATGTACGCGCAAAAAAATTTGTTAAGTTAATTTTTTCATTGAATGGAGAGCTCCACATGGACGCACAAGAACTCGCAACACGTTACAAAACAGCCGTAGAAGAAAGCCTGGGACTCATAGCCAAAATCGACGACGATAAAGATGTTACCTTTAAGCACCCCGATCTCGGCACTTTCTATTTTTCGCTGGATGCCGCACAGGACCCCGAATACATGATGCTTGTATTTCCTAGCTTTGCTGACGAGCGTTCAATTGGCGGCGACAGGGTGAAATTGCTTGAAATTGTCAATGCGGTCAATGGACAATGTAAAGCTGTGAAATTGAGCGTGCGTGAACGTGATGGTCATCACAATGTGACAGCTACCGCCGAATGCTTTTTGGCTGGAGCTGATCAGGGGCCAACACAAGAACTGCTGAAAGCGATCATCAAAAGAACGTTCTCCGCGTTGACTTCGGGTGTGAGGACATTTGCTGAAAAAGTGAAAGCTGAAAAACCAGGCGGCACAGTGAGCGATAGCAACTCTTCCATGTAAACATGCGGTGAAAGACTTGCAAAACGAACTGTATGAAATCAACTTTTCGCGTCAGTCATTTGAGGCACTAATCCATAACAGCTCCAACTATTGTGAGTCTGACTACTGCACACAATAACCGGTATGGAGCGATCAATTCAGGAAGTTGAGTGGCTCCAATCAGCCTTCTGGAGTCGTTCACGGCCACACAAGTTCGACACTTCCTGCACGTAAGTGGTTGATTCCATTAGAAACGGGCTTCAAAGCGCAGACTACAAAACGGGCTTGGCGAGGTCTGACGGGGTCGGTGGTGTTAAATCCAGGGCAACAAACAGCGACTTCTGGGCGGGCGTGATCTCGGTCAACCCGGTCAGAGTTTTCCCCTCGCTTGTCTCAACGGTCTGTTGATGAATGCGCTTGAGCTGCTCCAGCAACGTGATGGGCGACTCTGAGCGCTTGGCCGCCTTGAGCCGCATGCGCATCACCCGGTACAAGATCAGCGCCATGAAACAAATCAGCGCATGGGCGCGAATGCGCTGGGGCAGCCGGTGGTACACCGGCCCAATCTCGATGTCAGACTTCAGCACCCGAAAGCCGCGCTCAATATCAGCCAAACTCTTGTAACGCTGCACCACCTCAGCTGCCGTAGTGCTGGTGTTAGTCACCAACAGCAGCTTGCCATCGAGCAGTTCCAGATAGCGCTTCTTGTCCTCGTCAACGGTGTAACTGAACAGCTCAGCCTTTAAATCCACCTTGATCAGGTGCGCCATATGGGCATCCTTGACCGCATGGTAAAAGCGCGCCTTGGTGCCTGAATCCGACATTGGGCGACCTTTGCTCTTGTTTTTCTGGCCAGTACTTTTGCTCTCATCCTGCGCATCGAGCTTGACGCTGCACTGCTGACCCAACTGCAGTAACTCCGCCATGGTTTTGTCACGTGCAGCCGTGCGTCTGGCTGCCGCAATAGGGTCATGGGCTACTACCAGGCGGCTGTTGCTCCATTTGGTTTCGGCACACCATTCTTTGGTGGCTTCCTGACCCTTATGCAACTTTTGCAGGTCATCTGCAAATTCTCCATAACGTGCCGCTGGTACGGCCAGGATGTACTCCACGGCCACATCACGGCCGTCTTTTTTGAGTTGCGTTTGCAGCTTGTCCAATTCTTCGATGTTGGCTGTGCTCAGCAGTCCCCGATCAGCAATGAGCACCACACGCTTGAGTGGGTAGCGCGCCAATAAGCCTCGAATCATCGGTAGCAGGGTTTTGGCCTCTGCTGTGTTGCCGGGGTGCACTTCATGGGCAATGGGCAGCCCTTCAGCGGTTTGCACCAAAGACAGCATGAACTGGCGCTCAATCAGGCCTGACTTGGCCAGACCGTAAGCACGCACGTCATCGTCAAGATCGGTCTGGCCGGTGACCGCCACCGTGGTGAGGTCATAGAACACCACGGAGAGGTCTTGATCGATCAGGGGGCGCATGAGGGTGGCCAACCTGTTACCAAGTTTGTCGCTGTACTCGTCAAGTACGTCCATGGCGCGCAACAGGTGTTGGTGCTCAGAAACCGTACCAGTGCCTGCGGGCAAGGCTACTGTTTCGAGCCAGCGCAGCACACCGAGTTTGCTGCCCGGATCACACAGGCGGTTGAAGACCATCAGGCGCAGGCAGCTCAGGACATCGACTTGCACTTTGGATTGCCGCCATGCGGTGGCCAAACCGTCAAAGCCCAATGAGCGCCACAGTTCTGACAAGGCCCAGATGTCCCCAAAGTGGCGGCTGTCGGTAAAGCGCAGTTCATTCAGGGCTGAGGGTGCAGGCGCAATGCCTCGGGCGCGCTGCAAGGAGGCAATCAGGCTATCGACTTCACCGCCTGCTTCGAGGCGACCCAAGGTGCAGACGGTACGTTGGCGGGGTTTGCCTTGCTCGTTACGGAAGGATTCGACCAGCTGGGCGTAGCGACGATTGCCGGATTGGGTGACCTTGATGAACATGGCGCTGAGTGTAGCGCAAGCCAGAGAAATTAAAAACTACTAAAACAATGAAACGTGCCACTACAAGCAATTTTTACTTCTGAGCAAAAAACTCACGTAAGTTGTTGAATTCATTGGCGGGTCGGGGCGGGAAAACTTAAAAATCGTCAAAAGAGTGTCGAACTTGTGCGGCCAAAAGCCCAATGACTCCTGACGCCACATTGCCGCCGCTCCACAATTCACCTCACCAGTCTGCACGCCCCCCAAACCCAAT
>JAVHQO010000201.1:0-1565 GCA_036171175.1 Gallionella sp. | reverse complement strand
TTGCCATGTTGACCCCTTGAAATTGGCTTGCGATAAAAGGCGCGCATTATAGTGATTTCTATTGCTTTTGCAAATTCTTTTACATTTTTTGGGCGGGGCGAATCGGCGCAAGTGGCAATGCTATGATGCGCCGCTTTTTTATATCCTTTTTATACGCGCTCGAATGAACCTTCTTAAAGCCCTCGCCACCGTTAGCGGTTTAACTTTAGTGTCGCGCATTTTGGCATTCGCGCGCGATGTGATTATTGCGGGGATGTTCGGCGCGGGCATTGCCAACGATGCTTATGTATTAGCCACGCGCTTACCGAATTTATTACGTCGGATGTTTGCCGAGGGCGCATTTTCGCAAGCCTTTGTGCCGATTTTTGGCGAATATAAACAGCGGCGCGGACACGATGAAACCAAGCTCTTAGTTGACCATGTGGTGACGATGTTGGCATTGGTGTTATTTATCGTCACGCTCATCGGCATCGTTGCCGCGCCCGTCATTATTTATGTCACCGCTCCAGGCTTTATTAAAGACCCCGCCAAGTTTGATTTGACGGTGCAGATGTTGCGCATCACCTCGCCGTATATTTTCTTTATCTCATTGGTGGCGGTGGCGGCGGGGATACTGAATACCTACAACAAATTTTGGGTGCCCGCGTTTGCGCCGATTTTGCTGAACACTTGCTTAATTGGCGGCGCGCTATGGCTTACGCCTTATTTTGACCAGCCGATTATGGGCTTGGCATGGGCTTGGTTTTTGGCGGGCGCGGTGCAGCTCGCATTTCAGCTCCCGTTTCTGAAAAAAATCGGCATGTTGCCAACGCTGCGCTTGAACTTCAACGATGCAGGCATGTGGCGCGTCATCAAGCAAATGGGTCCCGCCTTGTTCGGCGTGTCGATTAGCCAAATCAGCTTAATTATTAACACCATTGTTGCGTCATTTTTTGTGGTGGGCAGTGTGTCTTGGCTGTATTACGCCGACCGGTTGATGGAGTTCCCGTCAGGGCTGCTGGGCGCGGCACTGGGCACAATTTTGTTGCCATCTTTATCAAAATGTTTTGCCAGCGGCAACACCGTGGAGTATTCCAAGCTGCTCGATTGGGGCTTACGTTTGACCATGATGCTCGCCTTGCCTGCCGCACTCGCATTGGGTTTGCTTGCCGTGCCGTTGCTGTCCACCTTTTTTCAGCGCGGTGCATTTAACGCGCACGACGTGGTGCAAACCAGTTACGCGTTAATCGGCTACAGCGTTGGCTTGCTGGGCATTTTGTTAGTCAAAATTTTAGCCCCTGCCTTTTACGCCAAGCAAGACATCAAAACCCCCGTAAAAATCGGCATCATCACGCTCATCATCACGCAATTACTCAATCTGTTATTTGTTAAAGGGATGAGCTTAGATCATGCAGGTTTAGCCTTATCTATCGGACTCGGCGCGTGCTTTAACTCCGCGATTTTGTTTTATTTATTACGTTCACGCGGCATCTATAAGGCTGAAGCGGGCTGGCTAATGTTTATGCTAAAAGTCGTGTTCGCCACTTTTTTAATGGGCATCGTCTTATGGTGGGGCATGGGCAGCG
>JAVHQO010000200.1:0-7581 GCA_036171175.1 Gallionella sp. | reverse complement strand
GATGCAGCCCGGGGGCAAGCCGGTAATGCGCAGCACCTCGGGGGCCAGGTAGTCCTCCACGCCAGCGGCGCAGGGCAGGAAAAGTTGGAGTTGGTTCATGGTATGTTTGATTCGACTTGCGGCAATATCAAACCATGGATTTTTGCCAAATCATCGTTCAACACCGCGACCGAGGTGGCAGGCAAACCCCACGTTTTTATGACAGGTTTGAATGCCAGTTTTAAAGCATCCTGGAGTGGCGGCAACCATTCCACCTTGTGTGCACGGATAACCAGTACAAACTTGAAATCGGTATGTGCAAGGTCTAGCGTTTTAAAAGGCTCTGGCAACTCCGCTTTCGCATTTGGTTGTCGACCCAGGCGCGCGGCAACGATTAATAAAAAAGCGTTGGTTTGCTTGATGCGAATATCCTCGATAAATTCATCAAATGCAGATTTAAATTTGGAATTAGGCTTTGCTTCGGACAATTGGTGTGGGCTACTTGACTTAGCTTCTATCACCCAAACGGCTGATGCAGCGTTCCCATTTTTCTTGAGCAACAGAAACTCTGCCATTTGGACACCTTCCTGTACCTGCTTATAACACTTGCTCTTTTCAATATAAAAGCAATGCCCTTCCTGATACGGGCCAAATGTCATCTGTGATTCGATGATGGGTTGCGTGGTCATTTCAACGCCATTTCGACTTCTTGTTTATACAAACGCACAGACTCGGCAATGATCGGGTTGTCAGGCATGCCCCGCCGGAGATCATCGTTGCGCCATTCCCCCCCAGAGAAAGAAGTAACCGGGATTGACCAATTTCGTTCTTGCGCGATCAAGAATAGCTTCTTAACGACAAAATAGGAATGACTAGCCAGGAAAAACTGGATGCCATGTTCCGCCAACATGGCGACAATATCCATCAATTGCGAAATCGCATTGGGGTGAAGAGCCGATTCTGGTTCATCGATCAGAACAATCGAGTGCGTATCCAGATAACGATTACCAAGAAGAGTATCAAGAATGGCAATTTTCTTAATGCCCTCTGCTGTTACACCGATAGGGAACTTGTAACGGCCTTTAACAAAAAGCCAGCGTCCAGAAGCCTCGTCGTACTCAATGACACCACCGAGTATGTCCTCCAGTTTTCGTCTGGATGTTGCAAATTCGGCAATATTGCGTCCTTTGGAAGTAGCAATTCTCAAAGCCTTCGCTAGGTCGAAATAAGTGTCATCAAAACCAAACACCTTGTCCTGCTCACGCGATTTCAAAATGATCTGATGCAGCGACAACACCTCCTTGGCGGGCAGAAAGATCGAATTACCTCCTCTCGGTGCCACATGATTTTCAAGTGTGGAGATTTGCTTGACGGTGTCTTTCCCAAAACTATAGCCAAAGTCTTTTTGGTCAAATGTGACCGTGCTCGACAGAGGAAGCTCTGCTCCTTTGGTGACCAGATCTCCGATCTTTTCTGCTTGAAATGTCCAATAGAGCTTATCAGTCAGAATTTCTGCAGCGGAGCGCTGTTCGTTGCCCCGTTTATATTCTTCAAGCGTGCGCAGACTGCTATAGATAGCCTTCAATAAAAAGGTTTTCCCACTTCCATTACCACCAATGATTAAATTGATCCGCCCCAAACCTAGCCAATTAATGGAGGAAAGTGGTCCGAAGTTATCCAGTTTTATCTTGTTAATCATGATCCATTTTTCCTTCAATGGTAAATCTACGCTAAACCACTAACACCCGAACTCTAGCGACGAACCGACAGACGGAGTTCACCCATTTCACAATTCCTTGCGCAGTGAAGCCGTGGCAATGCGCAGGCCTTCGCGGTATTTGGCCACGGTGCGGCGGGCGCATTCGATGCCTTGCTCTTTGAGCATGTCGGCCAACTGGTTGTCACTGAGCGGTTTTTTCGGGTTTTCTGACGCTACAAACTGTTTGATGAGGGCACGCACCGCCGTGCTGGAGGCGTTGCCACCGGACTCAGTGCCCAGGCCGGAGCCAAAAAAGTATTTCAGCTCAAAGGTGCCAAACGGTGTGGCCATGTATTTGGCTGTGGTGACGCGGCTGATGGTGGATTCGTGCAGGCCGAGTTCGTCGGCAATTTCACGCAGCACCAGGGGGCGCATGGCCAGCTCGCCGTGCGCCAGAAAACCTTTCTGCCGCGCCACAATGGCGGTACTGACACGCAAAATGGTGTCAAAGCGCTGCTGGATGTTTTTGATGAACCAGCGCGCCTCGGTCAGCCGTTGTTGCAAGGCGGCAAAGTTGGCCGCGTCGTTGCCGCCGGCCTTGTGGCCCTTGAGTGCGTTGGCATAGATGTCATGCACCCGCAGGCGTGGCATCACTTCGGGGTTCAGGCGCACTTGAAACCGGGTCTGGCCGGCCTGAACAACGGGTACCACCAGCACGTCAGGCACCACCACGTTGCGCTCCACGTCAACAAAGCGCCGTCCCGGCTTGGGTTCGAGGCGGCCAATCAGGGTAATCGCGGCACGCACTTGGAGCTCGGTGGCACGGCACAGGGGCATCAGGCGTTTGATGTCACGCCGGGCCAGCAAATCCATCGGCTGGGCACACATGCGCAAACCGACCTGGACAATGTCGGGCGCAAATTCAGACCCGCTTGGCAAGGCTTTGAGCTGCAAGCTCAGGCACTCGGCCAGGTTGCGCGCCCCAACTCCGGTGGGTTCCAGGGTGTGCAGCAGATGCAAGGCCACGGTGAAATGGTGCAGCATTTGTTCCTGGCCTTGCGGGTCGTCACCGGCCAAGCCCTGAACCAGCGCGAGCAGGTCGTCTTCAAGGTAACCGTCTTCGTTCAGCGACTCAATCAAGAACCGCAGTGCCGCGTTGTCTTCAGGGCTCAAGTGCAACGCCAAGGCCTGACGGTGCAAAAAACTTTGCAGCGATTCTTGGTTGCGCGCCAGTTCGGTCGCATCCATGGCATCGTCGCTGCTGAGGTTGTTGCCACGGGCTTGCGCTTCGCCGCCCCATTCGCCGTCATCGGGGCTGAAACTGACCGTGCCGTCACCTTCCCAACTCGGCTCGTCAGCGCTAGTTGCCGTATTTTCTTCTAAGCCATTTTCGGCTGTAGCCCTTGAAGAATATGACTCTTGAACTCCAGAATATATAGCGTTTTCTTGCTCGCGCTGATCGGGGCTGACGGCAGTGTCGGCCTGTGCCAAACCGAACGCTTCACGCTCAGCCTCTTCAACGGAGCGCTCCAGAAACGGGTTGTCGTCGAGCATCTGGTTGACCTCGCTGCCAAGCTCCAGCGTGGAGAGTTGCAGCAGCCGGATCGACTGCTGCAATTGCGGCGTGAGCGCCAGGTGCTGCGAGGTGCGAAGCGAAAGGCCTTGCTTCATGGCAGCGCCGTGTGCACAGTGACCAGCGTGGGGGTCATATTCACATGCGGAAGTGTTCGCCCAGATAGACCCGGCGCACCTCAACGTTGTCAATGATCTCGGCAGGCGTGCCTTGCGCCAGCACGCTGCCGTCGCTGATGATGTAGGCGTGGTCACAGATGCCCAGGGTTTCGCGCACGTTGTGGTCGGTGATGAGCACGCCAATGCCCCGGGTTTTCAAAAAATTGATGATGCGCTGGATTTCAATCACGGCAATCGGGTCGATACCGGCAAAGGGCTCGTCAAGCAAAATAAAGCGCGGTTGCGTGGCCAGGGCGCGGGCAATTTCAACCCGGCGGCGCTCACCGCCCGAGAGCGACAAGGCACTGGAATCGCGCAAATGGTCAACCCGTAAGTCTTGCAGCAGCTCTGTCAGGCGCTGTTCAATTTCAGCTTGGCCCAGCGGCTTGCCGTGGGCATTGAGCTGCAGTTCAAGCACCGCGCGCACGTTGTCCTCCACATTGAGCTTGCGAAAGATCGAGGCTTCTTGCGGCAGGTAGCTCAAGCCCAGACGGGAACGGCGGTGAATCGGCATGTGCTCAATGGACTGGCCGTCAATGGTGATGTCGCCCGCGCTGGCCCGCACCAAACCGACGATCATGTAGAACGACGTGGTCTTGCCCGCACCGTTGGGGCCGAGCAAGCCCACCACTTCACCCTTGCGCACCCGCAGCGATACGTCTTTGACAACCTTACGGCTGCCGTAAAACTTTTCCAGGTGGTGCGCTTCGAGACAACTCACGTTGCCCGGGACGGCAGGCGCAGCGGCCTTGCGTGCATTCATCAGCGCTTGCCCTCACCCAGTTGGGTGCTGGGCAACAGCGCTGCAGCGGGGGCTGAGGCGGCGGCTTCTTTTTGCGGTGTCAGCATGGCACGCACCCGCCCGGCCGGGGCTCCTGGGCGACCGGCACTGCCGCTGGCCCCGGCCACGGGCGCGCCGTCCAGGGTAAAGACCTCGGTGGTGTTGTTGTACACAATCACGCCGCCGTTGAATTCGTCGCCCAGCACGCTGCCACGGTAACGCCGCAATTGGGCTTTGGTAATGAACTTGACCGTGTCGGCACGGCCGTCGTAGTCAATCAGTTCGCCCTCGCCCTCAATGAACTCGTCCAGGCCCTCGCGCTTTTGGCGAAAAAACGCCAGTTGCCCTGGCACTGCCGTGACCAAGCCAAACTGGTTGCCCTGCGGGTCTTGATGCACCTCAACCTTGCCACCCCGGATCAGGATGGTGCCCTTGGTCAGCACCACATTGCCTGTGAACACGCTGGTTTGCTTGAGGTCGTCATAGCGTAAGGCATCGGCCTCGACGTTCATGGGTTTGTCGCGGTCGGCTTTTTCAGCCAGCGCGCTGGGCACGGACAAGACCAACGCACTGAGCACAAGCCACGGGACAAGAAGAGTTTTCATAGAGGCACGAAACTTGCGTTAAAAGAGTGGCGCATTGTAACGAGGCAAGACACGCCGCCACCACGGATCCCAGTGACCCGTTAACGTCCGCTGCGGGCTTCGGCCACCAAAAAATCAACCACTTGCAAGGCACGTTCCATGTTTTTGGTCAGATCCCCGTCGGTGTAGTAACGCCCGGCCACGCCCAGGGCTGGCACGCCCTCGACCCGGTAGGCGTTTTGCAACTGTTTGGCCCGGGTGGCTTTGGTGGAAACCGTGAAGGAGTTGAACTGCTCGACAAATTTGGCTTTGTCCACGCCTTGCTTGGCCACCCATTCAACGATGGCTTCCGCCTTGCTCAGATTCTGTTTTTCAGCATGCACGGCTGCAAACACCTTGGCATGCAGCTTATCAACCAGGCCCATGGCCTCCAACGCATAGTACAGGCGCTGCTGCGGCACAAAACTGTCCTGGAACGCAATCGGCACACGCCTGAATGCCACGTCTTTCGGAAGTTTTTTGACCCACGCTGCCAGCGTCGGCTCAAAGGCGTTGCAATGCGGGCAGTTGTACCAAAAGAACTCCACCACTTCGACTTTGCCGACCACGGCTTCGACCGGTGCTGACTGCCCCAGCCGCATGAAGTCTTTGCCTTCGCGCATGGCTGCAGCCTGCGCCAGCCCCCATGACGGGGTCAAGAGTGAGGCCCCCACCGTGACCGTGCCCAGCGTTGTCAATAATTCACGTCGTTGCATTGTTCAAATCTCCACAGAATAAAAAGTGAGGCCTATCAGAGGCGGTTGCGGCGCAAAAGTTCAACGCTGCACGCGCACCAGGGCGGTTTCCAGCCCCAGGCCATCGAGCTTGGCCTTGGCTTTGTCGGCCTCGTCACGCGAACCGTACGGGCCGGTGCGCACCCGGTACACCGTGCGTCCGGCTTGCTCGCGCTCAGACACTTTGGTCTCGATACCCGCCAGTGACAATTTGGCGCGCTGGCTCTCGGCATCGTCGGTGGTACGGAACGCGCCCACTTGGACAAAATAATAAAACGGCTCGTCTGCTGCGGGCGACACCACCTTGCCGGCCGCACGCGCATTGGCCAAGTCGCCCAACGGGTCGGCCGTGACCGCCGGTTTGAGCTCTGGCTTGCTATCTGGCTTGGCCGCAGCGGAGGCAGGCAGCGTCACTTCACCCGCCACAGGCGGTTTGACCGGGTTTTTGCCGTAGAGCGGGGCGTTGGGGTCCCAGTCCTTGTTTTTCTTGAGTTCGGTGGCCTCCTGGTCTGCGGGCCGCCCTACCCCGCGATCCAAAAACGGCACGGGCACTTTGGTAACGTACACCGCCACGGCCAGCGCCGTGCCTAGCCCCACCACCAAGCCGGCCACAAAACCAATGAAGGTTCCACCGTGTTGCTGTTTCATGCTGCGCAGGTTCATTGCATCTCCCTGGTTCATTTTTTTCACATTGATCCGTTTTCAACGGATGGCATTACATCTTTTGCGGCGCACTCACACCCAGCACCGCCAGACCGTTGCGCAGCACCTGGGCCGTGGCCGCCACCAGTGCCAGCCGCGCCAGCTTGACGGCCTCGTCCTCCACCAGAATGCGCTCGGCATCGTAGTAGCTGTGGTAGCTGGCGGCGAGTTCGCGCAAGTAAAAGGTCACATCATGCGGGGCAAAACCTTCGGCGGCAGCGCTGAGCATGTCGGGGTATTTGGCCAACAACAGCATCAGGCTTTGCGCCGGTGCAGAGTCAAGCGGACTCAAGTCGGTGTCGGCCAGCGCAGCCGCATTCCCGCCCCAAGCGGCCAGCACCGAGCAAATGCGGGCGTGGGCGTATTGCACGTAGTAGACCGGGTTGTCGTTGTTCTTGGCCACGGCCAAATCCACATCAAAGGTGTATTCGGTGTCGGGCTTGCGGCTGAGCAAGAAGAAACGCACCGCGTCCTTGCTGGTCCACTCAATCAGGTCGCGCAGCGTGACATAGCTGCCCGCACGCTTGCTGATCTTGACCTCCTCGCCGCCCCGCACCACGCGCACCATGGTGTGCAGCACATAGTCCGGGAAACCCTGCGGGATGCCGACGTTGGCCGCCTGCAGCCCGGCGCGCACCCGGGCAATGGTGCCGTGGTGGTCAGTGCCCTGGATGTTGATGACCTTGGCAAAGCCGCGTTCCCACTTGGTGATGTGGTAGGCCACGTCGGGCACAAAGTAGGTGTAGCTGCCGTCTTGCTTGCGCATCACACGGTCTTTGTCATCGCCGTAGTCGGTGGATTTAAGCCACAGCGCGCCGTCTTGCTCAAAGGTTTTGCCAGCTTCTTGCAGGCGTTTGACAGCCGCATCCACCTTGCCAGACGTGTACAGACTGCTCTCTAAATAATAGTTGTCAAACTTGACGGCAAAGGCCTGCAAATCCAGGTCTTGCTCGCGGCGCAGATAGGCCACGGCAAACTGCCGAATACTGTCCAGGTCAGCCGCATCGCCCGAAGCGGTGAAGCTGCGGTCGTCAGACTGAACGGTCTTTTGGGCTAAAAAGTCGGCGGCGATGTCGGCAATGTAGTCGCCGTTGTAAAAATTCTTGCTTAACGCGTTGTCGGGGTCGGTCGGCCAGCAGGCATCACCCGGCTTGTGACCTTGGGCGCGCAGCTGGGTGCTGCTGGCCAGTGTGCCAATTTGCACGCCTGCGTCGTTGTAATAAAACTCGCGGTACACGTCCCAGCCTTGGGTTGCAAACAGGTTGCAAATGGCATCGCCCAGCGCGGCTTGGCGGCCGTGCCCCACATGCAGGGGGCCAGTGGGGTTGGCCG
>JAVHQO010000199.1:0-7611 GCA_036171175.1 Gallionella sp. | reverse complement strand
TGCGTAGTCGGTCGAAGAACCGAATGAACCACCGCTCAAAATGTTGATGAAGAATTTTGGATCAACCGATTTTTCAGCGATGGTTTCTTTGGTGCAGCCTTCAGTTTCAGTGACGAACAGTTTGTTCTTGTTTTCACGGATGACTGAAACGACGCCAGGCGCTTTGAAGGCCATACCGTTAACAGTTCCGTGGATTTCAGCACCTGATGAACTAGATACGTTAATAGCTTGTGTTTTATCGTTCAAAATCGAGGCACAACCTGACAATGCAACAGTCAAAGTTAAGGCACTTACATAAATTAATTTCATTTTTATTCCCTATTTAGTTAGATTGAATCAGACTTGCCATTACGCTAAACACCTGTCTGGACATATGTTAGCGCGGTGGCATGATACGCGGCACACTCATACACTTCAATCGAAAAGCAGCTTTTTCTACAGCATTCGCGAGCATTACAGCGCGCGCACTCTCACCGTCTTACCTTTGACTTTTCCCGCATTGAGTTTGCGCACTGCTTCCAATCCGATATTCCTTGCCACGGCGACGTAAGTGGAAAACTCGGTGACGTTGATTTTGCCGATTTGTTCGCGCGTGTAACCAGCGTCACCGGTGAGCGCGCCCAGCACGTCACCGGCGCGGATTTTTTCTTTGCGACCACCCAAAATTTGCAGCGTCACCATAGGCGCGATGAGCGGGGTGTCGTCGCTACTTTCGAGTTCGCTTAGCTCGTGCCATTCGGGTTCGATGTGCATCATTTGCGCGATGCTGATAATGCGATGGCGGTCAGTTGGGCCGCACAAACTCAACGCCCAGCCGTCTTGGTCGGCGCGTCCAGTACGACCGATGCGATGGATGTGCACTTCGGCATCGGGCGTGACATCGACGTTAATCACGGCTTCGAGTTGGCTGATGTCCAATCCGCGTGCGGCGACATCCGTTGCTACCAGCACCGAGCAACTGCGATTGGCAAATTGAATCAGCACTTGGTCGCGTTCGCGTTGTTCCAAATCGCCATTCAGCGTCAGGGCTTTGATGCCTTGCGCGTGCAGGGCTTCGAGCAGCGAACGGCATTGTTGTTTGGTGTTGCAAAACGCCAGCGTGCTCACCGGGCGATAGTGCTTGAGCAAAATGGCGACGGCTTCCAAGCGTTGCTCGTTGTCGATCTTGTAAAAGCGTTGGCGGATTTTGCTTTCCTCATGCTGCTCCAGCAATTTTACTTCCTGCGGATTGTGCATAAATTGGCGTGCCAAGCGTGCGATGCCATCGGGATAAGTCGCGGAAAACATCAAGGTCTGACGCGCTGCCGGACAACGCTTGGCAACGTAGGCGATGTCGTCATAAAAGCCCATGTCCAACATGCGATCGGCTTCGTCCAACACCAAGGTGTTGAGCGCGCTTAAATTCAGCGTGCCGCGTTCGATGTGATCCATCAAACGCCCCGGTGTCCCCACCACGATATGTGCGCCGTGTTCCAAGCTGGCAATTTGTGCGCGCATCACCGAGCCGCCGCACAAGGTCAAAATTTTGATGTTGTCCGCCGCGCGTGCCAGGCGACGCAACTCTTGCGTGACTTGGTCGGCGAGTTCGCGGGTGGGGCATAACACCATCGCTTGCACGCCAAAATGTTTGGGATTCAAGCGCGTCAGCAATGACAAGGCGAATGCGGCGGTTTTGCCGCTCCCCGTTTTGGCTTGCGCCAATAAATCGTTGCCCGCCAAGGTAATCGGCAAACTCGCTGCCTGTATCGGCGTCATCGTCAAATAGCCGAGCTGTTGCAAATTCGCCAACATCGCGGGCGATAAAGGCAGTTGCGTAAAAGCGTTATTTTCGTTGCTCATGGCTTAATCCTTGCGGCGCGCAGCGGCACGTTTGGCGGAAAAAGATTGGTATTTGGCGGGACGTTTGCGCGGGTCTTCGACAGGTTTGGGTTTCGGTACCAGCATGTTTTTCGCGATGCTATTTTGCGCGGCGCGATGCGCCAAAGTTGCGGCGGAAAGGGCTGCTTCGCCCACTTGCAGCGTCGCGTGTTCGCCTTGCAAATGATATTCCGCCAGTAATTCTTTGAGCATATGGATGCGCTGCTCGATGGTGTCGCGCTTGCGCATTCCTTCCATCATTTGCTGCGCATCGGCATTGAGCGTATAGCCGCCGTTCACCTCTAAAATCAGGCCATACGCGGACAAGCGCGCGAATGAGTCGGAGACTTTGGCGGGATTCGGAATTACGCCTTGCAACAAATCGGCCGCCGCGCAAATTTCTACTAAATCGGCGGGACGACGCTTGGCGGCGAGAGATAAAGACAGCAACAAAATGGCATCGGCATCGTGAACAGGGTACATAACAACTTTCGATAAAAACAGCGCGTGGCGCGCGAAGGCGCGCAGTGTATCGCTTTACGCGTCATAAGCTCAGAACAATCATGCCGCGCTGTTAGAATGCGCCCCCGTCATTTGTCACCCATGCGCCATGTCCGTCTCCGCCACTCCGCAGCATGAACGCCGTTTGTTATTGACCCTCGCGGGCATTCAGTTCAGCCACATTCTCGACTTTATGATCATGATGCCACTAGGTCCGATTTTAATTTCTAGCTTGGGCATCAGTACTCACCAGTTCGGCTTGTTGGTCGCGTCGTATAGTTTTAGCGCGGCGTTTTCGGGTTTGTTGGGCGCGACCTTCGTCGATCGTTTTGAGCGCAAAAATTTATTGCTATGGATGTTTGGCTTGTTCGGTCTGGCAACTTTAGCCTGTGCCTTCGCACCGAGTTTTATCACCTTGCTAATTGCGCGCGCCTTGGCGGGCGCGTTCGGCGGGGTGATGGGTGCGATGGTGCAAACCATTATCGGCGACGTGATTCCATTTGAACGCCGCGCCGCCGCGAATGGCGTAGTGATGTCGGCGTTTTCGGTTTCGACCATTGCGGGTGTGCCGATTTCTTTATGGTTGGCGAACTGGCTGAACTGGCGCGCGCCGTTTGTATTGGTCGCCTTGCTCACGGTGTTATTTGTCTTGGTGGGGCGGCAGGTATTGCCGACTTTGCGTCATCACATCAGCACGGAAAAACGTGCTCATCCGTTTGTGCCGATGTTTGAAGTATTGCGTGCCGCCAACCACCGCCACGCCTTGCTATTTTCCGCGCTGATTATTTTTTCGGGTTTCACCGTGATTCCGTATATCACTTTATTCGCGGTACACAATCTGGCGATTAGCCAAGCGCAAATCCCGTTTATTTATTTGGCAGGCGGGGCGGCTACGCTGATAACGGCAAGGCTGATTGGACGTTATGCGGATGCGCACGGCAAGGTGCAGGTGTATCGCGCCGTGGCGTTTGCCGCCAGCGTACCGCTGCTGATTGTTACGCAAATCAGTGCCGCGCCATTGTGGTTATGGATGATTTACACCACGGTATTTTTTGTGTTGGTGTCAGGTCGCATGATTCCCGCCATGGCGATTATTACTTCCGCAGCCGAACCTAAACTACGCGGCACATTTATGTCGCTCAACGCCACGGTGCAATCGTTAGCCATGGCGCTCGCCAGCAGCTTGGCGGGCTTTATCATCACGCAAAGTCCCACGGGCGAAATTATTCATTACGAAATTGTCGGCTATGTTGCATTGGCGGCAAATGCCTTGGCGATTGGCTTCGTGGCAAAAATCGTGATGCACCAAGCACGTCCGCCGGTAGTTGATGTCGCGTTGAAATAGCTGTAACCCGCTACGAGCTATTCTCCTGTTTACTTGTGGCGCAGCGGCGTGAGCAAATCCGCCAGCCCGTTGTGATCGAGTTCTTGCATCAGCGCGAGCAGTTGCCCAATCTCACCTTTAGGAAAGCCTTTGTTGGCGAACCAATTCAAATATCGGCCTGGTAAATCAGCGATTAAGTGTCCTTGATATTTGCCAAATGGCATGGTCGTAGTGACGAGTTTTTCTAGGTGCTGCGCGTTCATTTTTTAGCCTTAGCAGTTGCCGCCCATTGCGCCGTCAACACCCGTTCTGGGCGCGCACGGGCCAGTCTGACGAGGTAAGCGCAATTCGCTTTGTGGATGGTGATGCCGTGATGACCCGTGATGTAAGCGGCGATGCTGTCGTGCCCTTCAGGTTTGCAGCACAGCGCATTTTTGGTGAGTAAATTGTTTATGCCACCAACACTAATTTGCGCAGCTAGGGTGTGTTGGGTAGTTACTTTTACCACGGGTGCAGCGATGATAATTTTTTGTGGAAACGCGCTTTGTAAAGCCCGCGCCACGGCGCGTGTGGTGAGCGTGCTACGACCTAACGCGGCGAGCAAATCATCGAGTTTGTGGTAATTTAATTGTTGTGCCAATTTTTCTTGATTGAGCTCAGTTACGCCCCAGTGTTGCAACTCTTTATCCAACAGCGCACGTCCTTGCGCGATGCTATCGGTGATGGTTTGTGCGTTAAACCAAGCGCGCACTTTGGCGCGTGCGCCCGTGCTTTGCAAAAAGCCGAGCTGCGGATTGAGCCAATCGCGACTGGGCGCGCCATGTTTAATGGTGAGAATTTCGACGCGCTGACCATTGAGCAATTTGGTATTGAGCGGCGCGATTTTGCCGTTGATTTTTGCGCCACGCGTGCGATGTCCTAAATCAGTATGCAGGCGATAAGCGAAATCCACAGGCGTTGCGTTGGCAGGTAAATCAATCACCTTTCCTTGCGGCGTAAACACATAAACTTGCTCGCCAAAACTGGCATTTTTGAATGGGGTATCAGCTTGATTCACCAGCTCAGATTTCCATTCCAAAATTTGTCGCAACCACACAATTTGCTGATCAAACTTACTGTCGGCTTGCTTGCCTTCTTTGTAACGCCAATGCGCCGCCACGCCAAGCTCAGAGGTTTGGTGCATCTCGTGAGTGCGAATTTGCACCTCGACGGGCAAACCGCGCGCGCCCATCACAGCGGTGTGGATGGAACGGTAGTTATTACTTTTTGGGCGCGCGATATAGTCGTCGAACTCGCTTGCAATCGGCGGCCATAACGCTTGCACCGCACCTAGCGCGGCATAACAATCCGCGACCGAATCGACCAAAATCCGCACCGCCCGCACGTCGTACAGTTGCTCGAAATTCAAGCCTTTGCGCTGCATTTTATTGAGGATGCTGTAGATGTGTTTCGGGCGACCTGTTACCTCGGCGACAATCTGCGCTGCGTGTAATGTGCTTTGCAAGGTGGCAATAAAATCATTGATGTATTGTTCGCGTTCGCTGCGTTTTTCTGCCAATAACAGCGCGACTTTTTTGTAGCGCGCGGGCTGCAAATAGCGCACTGATAAATCTTCCAGTTCCCACTTGATTTGCCACACGCCAAGCCGATTTGCTAGCGGCGCAAAAATGCTATGCGTTTCATGCGCAATGCGTTGTTGCTGCGCCGCATTCGCGCCCGATAAATGACGCAAGGTATCAGTGCGTAACGCCAATTTAATCAGTACCACGCGGATGTCCTCGACCATAGACAACACCATTTTACGCAGCTGCTCTAGCTGCGCCGCACTTTGCATCGCCTGCGGTGTCGCACCCGTTTCATTAAACGCCGCAAGCTGCTCCATGCGCGCTAAGCCTTGCAGCAACAGGCTTACACGGCTACCGAACTGAGCTTCAACCGCCTCACGCCAGTCGGCTAAAAAATTGGGCACGCTATGTAAAATCGCTGCGACAAGCGTATCCGCATCCATTTTTAAGCCGTACAAAATCGTCGCGGCACCGAGTGCGTGTTGCAGCACTGGCTCGCCCGTCAGCTCAATTTGCTCGGCATACAACGGCTGCGCAAACGCTATCGCGCGCGCCATTGCTGCCAGTTCGATAGGCGTAAAAATACCGCCGAATTGGCTAAGCCAAGCGGCGGTGTCGAGGTCTTTAATTAAAGGTAAATGTTGAGTTGCAACCATGCCGCATTATTGCATCACTCCTGCAAATCTTGCACCAACAAAAAGGGGGCTGACATCACGGTCAGCCCCCTTTTTAGTTAGCGTGCGTAAAGTTACGCTTGCTTGTTAGCAAACAGCCCTGATAACGCGCTCATTGCCAATTTCGACATATCCGCACCGCCTTCAGGCACTTGACCATTGGGCGTTAAGTGGTCGATGAGTTGCGGCAACAAACTCGATAACTGGCTGCCCATATCCGCAGTATGCAAACCAAATTTCGCTGCGATGTCTTGCAAGCCAGATGAGCTCATTGCGCTTTGCAGTTGTTCGGCAGATACGGGCAAATTTTTACCAGTGCTGACCCATGAAGTCACTTGTTCGCCCAAGCCAGCCTGAGAAAATTTCTCTACCAAACCTTGCAAGCCGCCGACTTGTGGATCGTTGAGCATACTTATTACCGACTCCATCATATTGCTCTGCGCGCCGCCCGCTACTTTGCTTTGTACCGCGCCCAAAATACTGTCAAATAAACCCATGCTACCTCTCCTGTAGATATTGAAATTAAAAAGCTAGGTGATAAAAAACGGCTCAGTTTTCACCGAGCCGTGCGCATCATACTGATTTTTAGCGTTGCGGTGAGTTCGCTAGGCTTAGCTTTTTGGTGCGAAGGTAAACGCGTCGGAGAAGAAATTTTCGTTGCGTGCGCCGCGTTGTGCGGTGAAGTCGGTGTGTGCCGCTTCCACCACGATAGGTGCACCACAGGCGTAAATATCGTGTTGCGACAAGTCTGCGTAATCTTCCATTACTGCTTTGTGTACGAAACCTGTGCGACCTGTCCAAGCATCTTCAGGCAAGGCTTCCGACAACACTGGAGTGAATTTAATGCCCGCTTGCTCCCACTGTTGCGCCATATCTAGCATGTATAAATCGGCTAATTTACGCGCGCCCCAGTAGAAGTGCATGGGGCGTTTGATGCCGATAAATAAGGCGTGTTCGATGATGGCTTTAATGGGCGCGAAGCCTGTGCCGCTGGCGACAAAGAGAATCGGCTGCGCAGAATCTTCGCGTAAAAAGAACGTACCTAATGGGCCTTTGAAACGCAAAATGTCGCGCTCTTTCATCACTTCAAAAACGTGTTTGGTGAATTCGCCGCCGACAATGTTGCGGATATGCAGCTCTAAAAATTCGTCGTTGTGCGGCGCGTTTGCCAGCGAAAAACTGCGTGGCTTGTGGTCTTTAATCAGGATGTCGATGTACTGTCCCGCCAAAAATTGCAGGCGTTCATTGGCGGGTAATTTTAATTCCAACACTATTACATCGTCGGCGCGCTTAGTCATTTTTTGCACACGGCACGGCATGGTTTTAACGGGAATATCTTTTACTGCATTCACTTCGCGACATTCCAGCGTCAAATCTGACAGCGGTTTTGCGCAGCAAAATAACGTCATGCCCGCCGCTTGTTCGGCATCAGTGAGTGTGCTGTCTTGAAACTTGCCATGCGCCACCGAGCCTTGTAAGACCTTGCCTTTGCACGCGCCGCATACGCCGTCACGGCAGCTATACGGCAAGGTGTAACCGTGCTTGAGTGCGGCTTCTAAAATGGTTTCGTTGGCGGCAATAGGAAACTGATGGCCGCTAGGCGTGAGAGTAGTGGTGAATGACATAGGTAATTGAGCTGATTTCGCGGAGGGCGCGGATTTTACCGCATAATTGCGAGCCTTTTATCTCG
>JAVHQO010000198.1:0-7724 GCA_036171175.1 Gallionella sp. | reverse complement strand
GGTAAAGTAACCGTGGATGTGGTGAATGATAAAGTACAACTCAGCTTTCAAGACGAAGTCGTTGCTGCATAAATTTGCAGCACAATAATAAAAAAGGCAGTCCATCAGGACTGCCTTTTTTATGGATACCGTATGACTTAAGCGATCATGCCCGCCGCGACAGTGTTATTTGTCGCTTCATCAATCACGATAAAGCTGCCACTGGCGCGGTTGCGCGTGTAAGCATCAAACGCTAACGGCTGCTGAACTTTCATCGCGACGTGCACGATGTCATTCATGTTCACAACAGGCTCAGCATGATGTTCTAAGGTGTTTACATCGACGCGATAGTCGATGCTAGAGAACCGGCATTTTGCGGTGCGGGTGGTGTGTTTAACCAAGTATTTGCGATTCTTATCCAGTGGTGTTTCTGACAGCCAGCACAACATTGCCGAAAATTCTTTTGCCACAGTTGGCAGTGCGTCCGCCTTGACTAACATATCACCGCGCGACACATCGACTTCATCGTGCAAAGTAATCGTGATGGATTGCGGTGCAAAAGCAGTTTGCAAATTTCCATCCAAGGTGACGATTGCTTTGACGCGACTGACGCGTCCAGACGGCAACACGGTAATTTCATCGCCGACTGAAATTTCACCTGCTTCGATGCGCCCCATAAAACCACGGAAGTCATGGTATTCATCGGTTTGCGGGCGACACACCCATTGCACAGGGAAGCGGAAGTCGCGCGTATTCACATCGTTGTCAATCTCTACGCTTTCCAACTTTTCCATCAGCGTTGGACCTTGATACCAATTCAAACTCTCGCCTCTATCCACCACCATGTCGCCGACCAATGCCGACAATGGAATGCACGTTACGTCATGTAAATTAAGCTGCGCGGCGAAGGCTTTATATTCGGCAACAATCTCGTCAAAACGCGCTTGCGAATAATCGACCATATCCATTTTGTTTACCGCCAATACGATGTGCGGCACGCCGACCAGGCTCGCCAAATAGGTGTGGCGGCGGGTTTGCACCAACACGCCGCGACGCGCATCAATCAAGATAACCACAAGGTTTGCAGTCGATGCGGCGGTGACCATGTTGCGTGTGTATTGCTCGTGGCCTGGCGTGTCACCAATAATAAATTTGCGTTTAGGCGTGGCGAAATATCGGTAAGCCACGTCGATGGTGATGCCTTGCTCGCGCTCGGCTTGCAAGCCGTCGGTGAGCAGCGATAAATCCACAGCCGTCATGCCGCGTTTTTCGCTGGTCTTAGAAATCGCCGAATACTGATCTTCAAAAATAGATTTTGAATCGTGCAGTAAGCGACCGATTAAAGTGCTTTTGCCATCATCGACTGAGCCGGCGGTGATGAAACGTAATAGTTGTGTGGTGGTGCTCATCTGTTAAATCCTCTATTTTTATTTGGCTGATGTGAGTGCGCAATTTGTGCGCCCCAAAAATTGTTTAGAAGTAGCCTTCTTTTTTACGCAGCTCCATCGAAGCATCGGAAGTTTGATCGTCCATGCGCGTCGCACCGCGCTCTGTGATACGCGTGCTGGCGGTTTCTTCGATAATTTCATCCACTGTTGCCGCGTCTGATTCAACGGGCGCGGTACAGGTCACATCGCCCACAGTACGGAAACGCACCATTACCACTTCGACTTTTTCGCCTGCTTTAGGCTGTACCAAATCTGAAATCGGCACCAGCATTCCGTTGCGACGTATCACTTCGCGTTCATGCGCAAAATAGATGCTCGGAATGTGCAATTTTTCGCGACCGATGTATTGCCAAATATCCATTTCCGTCCAGTTTGAAATCGGAAATACGCGGATATTTTCGCCTGCATGAACGCGGGTGTTATAGGTGTCCCACAATTCTGGGCGTTGATTTTTTGGGTCCCACTGACCGAACTCATCACGGAACGAAAAGATGCGTTCTTTAGCGCGCGCTTTTTCTTCATCGCGTCGCGCGCCGCCCATACAGGCATCAAAACCAAACTCGGCAATAGTCTCTAACAGTGTCACCGACTGAAATGGATTGCGTGGCAAGTCGGGATTTTTAATCACAATCGTGCCGCGTTTAATCGAATCTTCCAGCGAACGGACAATCAAGCGTTCACCCAAATCTTTTGCCAACTTATCGCGAGTGGCAATCACTTCAGGGAAGTTATGCTCGGTGTCGATATGCACTAAAGGGAACGGGAACTTGGCGGGACGAAAGGCTTTTTCAGCGAGGCGCAACATCACGATAGAGTCTTTGCCGCCCGAAAAAAGCAGTGCGGGATTTTTACATTCCGCCGCAACTTCACGCATGATATGTATGGATTCGGACTCCAAAACGTCCAAGTGGGATAAGGTGTGATTACTCATTTTTTCTTTCTCTATTTTGATTGCAACTGATTGTTTCTTCGCCAGTGTGGGAGCGCGATTTATCGCACGATAACGGCATCAAAATTCACCGTGCAATTGGTGCGCTGCCAGAAATAATTATCTGGATCTAATCGGGGTAATTTTCGCGACATGCAGCCCGCATTCCTTGTTTTCTGGGTTTTCCCACCACCATCGACCGGAGCGGATGTCTTCACCGGAGGTCACCGATCGCGTACATGGCGCGCAGCCGATGCTAGGGTAAAAACGGTCGTGCAGTTTATTGTAGGGCACGTCATTTTGCTTGAGATATTCCCACACCTCCGCATTTGTCCAATCCAATAAAGGATTGAATTTTTGCAAGCCGTGATCGGCATCAAAAGACGAGACTTCTAAGCCTCCGCGTGTGACCGCTTGGTCGCGGCGCATTCCTGTTAGCCAGGCTTTTTTGCCCGCAAGTGCACGTTTTAAGGGGGCAACTTTACGAATAAAACAGCAGCCTTTGCGGTTTTCCACACTGTCGTAAAAACCGTTTATACCGTTATGCGCCACATAGTTTTCCACTGCTGCCGCGTCGGGGAAATAAACCTGTAAGGGCACGCTGTAGCGTTCGCGCAGCGTGCTCATCAGGTCATAAGTTTCTTGCGGCAAGCGTCCTGTATCCAAGCTAAACATGTTGATGTCGGGCTGAAACTTGGCAATTAAATCGGTCAGTACCATGTCTTCCGCGCCCAAACTATTGGCGAACGTTACGGGTGAAAAATCGCGTACCGCTTCCGCCAAAACCGTTTTAACTTGCTCAATCTTTTGCGTCAAATCGCTCATTTTATAATCCTCGTGTAACACGTCTAAACAGCGGCAACGCTTCATCACTGGAGGCTTGATAGCTCAGCGAAAAATCACTTAAGCCTTTTAGCACTTCCGCACAATCCTTATCGGCGCGTGGCGCAAACGCATCAAACCCTGCGCGCTGCATATAAAAAATTTGATCGCGTAATACTTCGCCAATCGCGCGTAACTCGCCGCGATAATTTAGCCGCACGCGCAAATGATGCGCAATCGAATAGCCGCGTCCGTCAGCGAATTTAGGAAAATCCACCGCAATCACGGCAAATTTTGCTATGTCTTCGGCGAGTGATTCAGCACGCTCATCGCTTGCCAACCACACGCCCAATTCAGCACGCGCTTGCAAAACCTCGCGTTGCGCCAACCAGACTTTTAACGGCACGATAACACGCGCACCTTGCACCAGCACGCTTTCAGGCAACTCGCCTTCGCTCAAACGCAGCACTTGCCAGTCGTCATTTAGCACGGTTTTATTTTTGATTATCATTTTCGTGTCCCTAGCGTTAGAAGCGTGGCGAGTAATACGGCATGTCGTACGCCACACCGACTTTTAGCAGCTCGTAATCGGGTGCTTTGAGTGCCTCATCGGCGGCTATCGGCGTGCCATACACTTCCGTTTTGTAGGGCTCTAAACCAATGCGCCGCACCGTGTCGATAAAGCGTTCGCCATCGTCGCGCTCGCGCACATACACTTGCAACAAGCGCGCGATGACTTCAGGCATTTGCTCAAAACTAAACGAGCGACCGATGACTTTGCCAAGACTCGCGTCATTACCTTGCGCGCCGCCCAGCTGCACTTGATACCATTCCTCGCCATCTTTATCGACCCCTAAAATGCCGATATGACCAACGTGATGATGTCCACAGGCATTGATACAACCAGAAATGTTCATCTCCAATTCGCCGATGTCATGCTGAAAATCCATGTCCTCAAAACACTCGGCGAGGGCTTTTGCCAGCGGGATAGAACGCGCATTCGCCAGCGTACAAAAATCGCCACCTGGGCAGCAAATCATATCGGTGAGCAGCCCGATATTGGCAGTCGCCATCCCTAGTTTTTTCGCTCGTTCCCATAACGCAAACAGCTCGCTTTGCTGCACATCTGCCAACACTAAATTTTGCATATGGGTGATGCGCAGCTCGCCAAAGCTAAATTGCTCGGCGAGTTCTGCCGCCGCATCCATCTGCTCGGCAGTCGCGTCGCCTGGCGCGATGCCAGTCTTTTTCAGCGACAACACCACGGCTGCGTAACCCGCTTGTTTATGCGCTTTAACGCTACGTTTCACCCAGCCCGCAAAGGCAGGATTGTCTATCGTATTCAAATCCACGTTGCTTAACGCTTGATAGTTTGGTGCAACAAAAAAAGCTGAGACGCGGTCGAGCTCGGCTTGCGTAATGGTGCCAGCACCGTTTTTGGTGAATTGCCAGTCGGCTTCGACTTGACGCTTAAATTCGGCGATACCTAACGCCTTTACTAAAATTTTAATGCGCGCTTTATAGAGGTTATCGCGCCGCCCGTATTCGTTATAAACCCGTACCACAGATTCGCTGTAAGTGAGCAAGTGTTGCCATGGCACAAAGTCACACAATTCAACGCCTATAACAGGTGTGCGCCCTAGACCACCGCCAACCAAGACACGAAATCCCACCTCTCCCGCTGCATTTTTAACCGCTTGCAAGCCGATGTCGTGCACCGCAATCGCGGCGCGGTCATTCACCGCACCCGTAATCGCGAACTTAAATTTGCGCGGCAAATAAGCGAACTCAGGATGGAACGTGCTCCACTGACGCAAAATTTCGGCGTATGGGCGCGGGTCGATAATTTCATCTTGTGCTACGCCAGCGAACTCATCGCTGGTGATGTTGCGGATGCAGTTGCCAGAAGTTTGATTGGCGTGCATTTCCACTGTTGCCAAGTCCGCCAAAATATCGGGCGCGTCTGGCAACTTGAGCCAATTAAATTGTATGTTTTGGCGCGTGGTGAAGTGACCATAACCTCGATCGTACTTACGCGCGATATGTGCAAACATGCGCATCTGTGCACTGCTCACCAAGCCATACGGCACCGCGATGCGCATCATGTAGGCGTGAATTTGCATGTACAGCCCGTTTTGCAAACGCAAAATACGGAAAGCATCTTCAGACAACTCATCATTCAGACGACGACGCACTTGGTCGCGAAATTGCACGACGCGCTCGGCTTGAATTTTGTGATCAAAACTATCGTAGCGATACATGATTACGCCTCGTAACTTTTAGACACTGGCAGTAAGCGTGCCGCTGCCAGCGGAAATTTTGCGCCATATTGCAAGATGTAAGCGACATCCGCATCTTCGTCGTGACGCAACGCCGCCCCGATATACGCATACTCGCCCGTCTGACCAATCACCACGCCGATGCGGCCGCCGCAACCGTTGAACCAACTGACCGACTTCGCTGTGTTAGGTTTATTCGTACTCATTATTTTTCCTTAAAAACTAAATTCAAATCGCTATCAAAATCAAGCCACAGAGGACACATAGAGAAAATTAGTGCCACGCACACTCGGCAAACGCTGCGTCCTATGTCGCTAACGGCTTTCGCTTATTTGTAAAAAACCATTTTTAACCCTATCAACAGCAACATGGTTGCCAAGAGGGGGCGTAGCACTTTTTCGGGGACTTTCGCACTCAGGTGGCTGCCGATATAAATGCCGGGCAATGAACCCAACAATAAACTGGCGAGCAACACTAAGTCCACCGTGCCTAATGCCAAATGCCCCATGCCTGCAATCGCAGTGAGTGGCACAGCGTGGGTAATATCAGTTCCGACAATTTTCACCGACGACATACGCGGATACAAAAACAACAACGCCACCGTGCCCAACACCCCCGCACCAATCGACGAAATCGTTACCAATGCGCCGACGACGATGCCTGTGATAACGGTCGCGGCAGGCAAGTAACGATGATGCAATTCATACACTGTGCCGTCTTGGCGACGCGCTAATTTTTTAATCACATCTTTCAATAGCAAGGTGGCGGCAGTGGCCAACAGTGCCACGCTCAACACGCTGGTGACCAAGCTGCGCAAGGTTTTTTCTTCCAAACCTAAATACTTCAACAGCAAAATCATGATGATTGCAGCAGGTATACTGCCCATCGCCAGCAAACCTACCACGCGCCAATCCACTGAGCCTTTGCGGCTATGCACCCAGCCGCCCAACGACTTAGTTAGCGAGGCATATAACAAATCCGTCCCGACCGCTGTAGCGGGTGACACACCAAACAGCAGCACCAGCAGCGGAGTCATCAACGAGCCGCCGCCCACGCCCGTTACGCCGACAATCAGCCCAACCGCAAACCCCGACAGCGTATATAACCAATCCATTTCTGCGCACCACAATAATTTTAGGCGCGCATTTTATGCGACGAGCTTTATATTGCTAAATACTTTTATGTTAATCTTTCATAACTTAATGGCATATAGAGATAAGCATGAATTTACAACAATTACGTTATCTCAATGAAATTGTGCGACGCAATTTGAATATTTCAGAAGCCGCCGCCGCGCTCTACACCTCGCAGCCAGGCGTGAGCAAACAAGTGAAGCTGCTTGAGGAAGAGTTAGGGGTCGAGATTTTTTTGCGCCACGGCAAACGCATCGTGGCGTTGTCGGAGGCGGGCAAAACCGTCTATACCATTGCGCAGCGCATTTTGCATGAGTCCGATAACTTAAAATTGGTTGGGCAAGAGTTCCAGGCACATGATGCTGGAACGCTGACTTTGGCAACCACTCACACGCAAGCTCGCTATATGTTGCCGCCTGTGGTGCAACAATTCATCAAGCGTTATCCCAAAGTTCAACTGGGTTTACATCAAGGCAACCCCACCCAAATCGCCGCGCAAGTGCTCAATTGCGAAGCCGATATTGCCATTGCCACCGAAAGCCTTTCCGACTATGACGGGCTGATTACACTGCCCTGTTTTGATTGGCATCATTGCGTGGTTGTGCCGCCCACACACCCATTGTTGAATGAGAAAAAACTCACCCTAGCCAACTTGGCGCGCTACCCCATCGTCACTTATGACACGGCGTTTAGTGGCCGCAGCAAAATCGACGCGGCATTTAGCGAGGCGGGCATTGAGCCTACTATCGCGCTCACTGCGATTGATGCTGATGTGATTAAAACCTATGTCGAGCTGGGTTTAGGACTGGGCATCGTGGCGCAAATGGCGTTTGTTCCTGAGCGCGATCGACATCTAAAAATGTTGGATGCGCAACATTTATTCAAGCCTTCCACCACCCGTTTAGCGGTGCGAAAAAATGAATATTTGCGCGGCTATACATATGACTTCATCGAGTTATTCGCTCCGCATTTGACGCGTAAAGTCGTCGATAAAGCGATGCAAAAAAGCTAAGGACAGGATTCGGGATTCGGAAAAAACTGCTGCACCGCTTTTAACTGAATCCCGCATCCTCAATTCCATATCCTGCTTTATCATGCCGCCCATGAAAAAAATCACTCTCGCCTTACTGTTGTG
>JAVHQO010000197.1:0-7765 GCA_036171175.1 Gallionella sp. | reverse complement strand
CAGTGTTGTGAAACGCCGACTGCGGACAGTAACCACAATCCTCGGAACAGCCGCCAGTCTTGATTGAAAGCAAAGTCGAAAGCTGTACCGAGTTGGCATCGAAATGTTCACGATGAATTTGTTGCGCTTGAAACATTAAATCCGCGAAAGGCAGATTGAATAAGGCTTCCACGTCCTCGATTGCCCAGCGTTGTGGTGCTGTACTGCGTTTGACGGGACGGATAAATTCGATAGTTTGAGTGTTCATGGCTTCGGTTGGAAAATTTGATTAGTATGGTGTGAACGCTATTTCGGCACGCAATTTAGATGGATAGCAACACCGCAAGACCACTGGCCGTTGCCAGCGAGCGCGGCATCATCCTGAAAGGGCTCCCTCTTGTCAATTTTACAAACGGTATTACTGAACCTGCGTGCATTTTTTAAGCGCATCGCACTCAGGCAGCCTTGCGTATTGTGTGGCGCGATGAGTTCGCGCGGGGTGTGGTGCGAGGCGTGCGAGGCGGACTTGCCGTATTTGCACGGCACATTATGCAAGCAATGCGCCTTACCGATTCACAGCGGCAAAATTTGCGGACATTGCCTCGCTCATCCGCCAATTTTCACGCGCAGCACCGCCGCTTTTGCCTATACGTTCCCTGTCAACAAGCTCATCCAGCAATTCAAATACGGCGAGCAACTCGCCTTAGCACGCGCACTTGCCGCCCCTTTGTTGGCAGCTATTGCGCGTGACGATTTGCCTGATGTCATCATTGCTATGCCCTTGCATCGCAATAAATTAAAGCGGCGCGCTTATAACCAAGCCTTATTGATTGCGCAATTTTTAGCGCGTGAATTGCATATATCATTATTGACCAACGCCTGTGAACGTCTGGTCGATACCGTACCGCAATCGACCTTGCCATTCAAACAACGCGGCAAAAATATGCGTAATGCGTTTATCTGCCATGTTGATTTAAGTGGCAAAAAAGTCGCGCTGGTGGATGACGTACTCACTAGCGGCGCAACCCTAAATGCCTTGGCAAGCGCCATACAAAAACGCGGTGCGGCTGAAATACAAACGTGGGTAGTGGCGCGCACGATACGAAAATAAACTGTGAGCTAGGTGTTGTTAGTGCACGGTAATCCGCGCAAATTTACGCTTGCCTACTTGTGCGACCAAGACTTTTCCTGCCGCGACCGTGGCAGATTTTTCGCTCACTTTTTCGCCATCAATTTTCACCGCACCTGCCGCCATCATGCGCATCGCTTCCGAGGTGCTATCAACCAAATTCGCCGCTTTCAACAGTTGCGGTACGCCAATCACGCCGTTCGTCGTCGCTACCGTCACTTCAGGCATATCGTCAGGCAATACGCCTTTTTTGAAGCGCGCTTCAAACTCAGTCAAGGCAGCAACTGCTGCGTCTTGACTATGGAAGCGCGCCACGATTTCTTGTGCCAGCATCACTTTGGCATCGCGTGGATTACGTCCTGCCACGGTCTCAGCTTGTAATGCTTTAATTTCATCCATGTCACGAAACGACAGCAGCTCAAAATAACGCCACATCAGTGTGTCCGAAATCGACATGAGTTTGCCGAACATGTCTTGCGGCGTATCGGTAATACCGATGTAGTTTCCTAGGGACTTGGACATTTTATTCACGCCGTCCAAGCCTTCCAACAAAGGCATGGTCAACACGCATTGTGGTGCTTGACCATAATGCTTTTGCAACTCGCGCCCCATCAGCAAATTAAACTTTTGATCCGTGCCACCGAGTTCGAGGTCGGCGCGCAAAGCGACCGAGTCGTAACCCTGCACCAACGGATACACAAATTCGTGTATGGCGATAGGTTGATTGCCTTTGTAGCGTTTTGCAAAATCATCGCGCTCCAGCATTTGCGCCACCGTGTGGGTGGCAGCCAGCTTAATTAAATCCACCGCACTGAACTTGTCCATCCAGGTCGAGTTAAACACCACTTCGGTTTTGGCAGGGTCGAGCACTTTGAAAACTTGCTCTTTGTAAGATTGAGCATTAGCGAGCACTTGCTCGCGGGTGAGCGGCGGACGCGTGGCATTTTTGCCCGTCGGGTCGCCTATCATCCCCGTGAAATCGCCAATCAGAAATAAGGCGTGATGCCCCAGATCTTGTAGCTGACGCATTTTGTTGAGCAACACGGTGTGGCCTAAATGCAAATCAGGCGCGGTCGGGTCAAAGCCTGCTTTGATGCGCAAAGGGCGATTTTCAGCCAGCTTTTTAAGCAGCTCGGCTTCGATAAGTAATTCATCTGCGCCACGTTTGATGAGGCTTAACGCTTTTTTTTGGACGGGATTGAGGCTGATTGGAGCGGGATGAGTCATGGGGTATTAAAGCGGTTTTTGCCGCTAGTCTGTCAATTATTACCGTTTGTCGGGTTAAAGCAGCTGTTTAGTGCAACAGCTAACCGCGTATCGGTTTGGTTTAAGGAAATAGTCTGTTTCTGGTAAAGTGCGCGTCCTTTGCAACGAGGTAAGCCCTTGTTACAGCAAGACTAGCCAATTTTAGGAGGCGCGAATGTTACCCCAAAAATCTATGAGCCAAGAACGCAAAATGAAATTGCGTTGGTTTGTCACCTTATCTACCATGCCTTTGCTTGGGGTAATTACGGCGTTTGGGCTCGTGCCGCAAAGTGAAATTGGTTTGGATACACAGCAGCTCAGCGTGCAAGAAATTCCCTTGAGTGTGAGCCTAAATAACGTTACTGAGAGCAGTTATTGGCGTAATGAACGCGTGTTGCGCGGCGATACCGTCGCCGAATTATTGCGTCGCATGAATGTAGAAGACGCTGCCGCGAGTGAATTTTTACGCACCAACGCTGCAGCAGAATCTTTGCGCAAATTAGGCGTAGGTAAAGAAGTTCAAGCCGAAACCAGCGCATCAGGCGGCTTAATTTCTTTGCGTTATTTGAATGAAGCAGGTGCGCAAGTCCTCATCGAAAAACAAGGTGCAGTTTTTGCTAGCAAAATTCTACCTGCGCAATTGGAAAAACGTTTGTTTGTACGTACTGGCGAAATTAAAACCAGCTTGTATGCGGCAACTGATGCGGCAGGTATGCCTGAAGCCGCAGCGAATCAACTGACCGAGTTATTCAGTGGTGATATTGATTTTCATCACGAATTGCGGCGCGGTGATAAATTTACCGTGGTTTATGAAATGACCTTTAGTAATGGTGCACTGGTGCGTTCTGGGCGCATTCAGGCGGCAGAATTTATCAATCGTGGCACAGCCTATCGCGCCGTTTATTTCCAAAGCGATGCAGAACACGGTGACTACTACACGCCTGAAGGCAAGAGTATGCGTAAAGCATTTTTACGCTCACCTATCGAGTATTCACGAGTCAGTTCTGGCTTTACCATGGCGCGCTTCCATCCTATTTTGAATAAATGGCGCTCGCACAAAGGTACTGATTTTGCCGCACCAACAGGGACTAAAGTGCGTGCGCCAGCGGATGGCGTGGTGTCTGTAGTGGGTAATCAAAACGGTTACGGTAATGTGATTAACCTCACGCACCAAGGTCGTTACACCACCGTTTATGGGCATTTGTCGCGCTTTGCAACAGGGTTACATAAAGGTCAGCGTGTGGCGCAGGGCGAGACGATTGGTTATGTGGGAACAACAGGTTTATCAACGGGACCACATCTGCACTACGAGTTCAAAGTGGCGGGTGAGCAGCGCGATCCTTTGCGTGTGGCGTTGCCCGATGCTCAACCTGTTAAAGCTGCGCAATTGACCACATTTCGCCCCATTGCCGATAACTTCTTGGCACGTTTAGAATTATTGCGTAACACCAATTTAGCTAAAGTTGAATAGTCTGGCGTGGCAGAACTTTATATTGGTTTAATGTCGGGGACGAGCTTGGACGGTATTGATGCCGTCCTTGTTCGTTTTGACGGGGGCAATACGCAGCTACTCGCGCAGCATTTCGCACCTCTCGATGCGGCAATCAAGGCTGATATATTAGCTTTGCATACGCCCTCAGCGAATGAGCTGCATCGCAGTTTTGTGATGGGTAATCAATTAGCCAAACTTTACGCTAACAGTATTGAGCAACTGTTAAACGCAGCACGCATGAGTCCATCGCAAATACGCGCCATTGGTTGCCATGGTCAAACTATCCGTCATTGCCCAGAACACGGCTATACAGTGCAGCTGGGGAATGGCGCATTGCTCGCGGAGCTGACGGGCATTACTGTTATCAATGATTTTCGCAGTCGCGACATCGCCGCAGGCGGGCAGGGTGCACCGCTGGTACCCGCGTTTCATCATCGCGTCTTGCGTGACGAAACTGTCCATCGCGTTATCGTCAATATCGGCGGCATCAGCAATCTCACCAACTTACCGCCAAATGGCGCAACCTCAGGCTTCGATTGTGGCCCTGGCAATTTACTTATGGATGCGTGGTGCAGCGAGCATCGCGGACAATCTTACGACCAAGCTGGTGCATGGGCTGCGACGGGCAAAGTGTTGCCTAACTTACTCGCGCAGCTATTGACTGAGCCATACTTCACACAGCCCGCCCCCAAAAGCACTGGGCGCGACTTGTTCAATATGGCGTGGCTCAACAATTATCTGCGTGGCGATGAACAAGCAGCAGATGTGCAAGCAACGCTATTGGAGCTCACCGTGCTGAGCATTGCGCAGGCGATTAAGCACGACTGTTTAGGTGCCAGTGAGGTTTATGTATGTGGCGGTGGTGCGCATAACGACACACTCATGCGTCGCCTACAATCTCATTTACCACGCCTCAAAATTACGACAACGGATGAGCTAGGGGTGAATCCTGATTATCTCGAAGCAATCGCTTTTGCTTGGTTAGCCGAACAAACCGTGCTCAAGCAAACCGCCAATCTGCCTGCGGTTACGGGTGCTGCACATACTTGCATTCTGGGCGCAATCCACCGCGCTTAAAGTAAGAGCGGAATTTATTCGCGATGGCTGAATAAGCGCAGACTATAAAATTGGTTGATCAATAAAAAAGGGACGCAGTTAGCGTCCCTTTTGCTTGCTACAAGTTTATGACTTAAACAGAGAACGATGAACCGCAACCGCAGGTAGTGGTGGCATTAGGATTTTTAATCACGAACTGCGAACCTTCCAAGCCTTCTTGATAGTCGATTTCTGCGCCGACCAAGTACTGAAAGCTCATAGGATCAATCAGCAGTTGCACGCCGTTTTTGTCCAACACAGTATCGTCTTCATTGGTGACTTCATCGAAGGTAAAGCCGTATTGAAAGCCAGAGCAGCCGCCGCCGCTGACAAACACGCGCAGCTTCAAATCTTGATTACCCTCTTCGGAAATAAGTTCTTTTACTTTGTTCGCCGCGTTGTCGGTGAACACGAGTGGGTCTTGTACTTCGGTCATTGCATTCATGCTGATACTCCTTAAAGTTGATTAGTTTTTGGCACTGATGAGGGCGACGACTTTTTCTTGATTGGCATTAGGATTATGTAACAAACGCCCATCAATCACTGCCCCCAGTTGAATTTCCATAGTTTGATAGTTCACGTCACCGATGATGCGCGCCTTGCTTTGTAATTCTAAGTATTCGCTGGCGGTGACAGCACCATTCACTACGCCATTAGCGACCAAGTGAGTCACATGTACGTCGCCGTCAATTACTGACAACTCACTGAGTACTAAGGTGCTAGGTTTGCCTGGCGTTGCGATGACATTGCCTTTAACTTGCCCATCAATGCGCATTCCGCCGCTGAAGTTTAAGTCACCTGTAATGATGGTGCCCGCACCGATTAAAGAATCAATACGGTTTTGTGGTTTGCTAGGTTTTTTACTAAACATGGAGGGATTGCCTTTCTAGGTTAGCTGGGTTCGACATTTTGCCTGATTTTAGGCTCGCTGGCATTTTGCTCAAATACGCGTACTTGTATATTTTCTAACTTGGCATCGGCAGGGATACGCAACACCTGATCGACTCGATGGTAATACTTAAAGTTCAACTTAAACTCTCCTTCAGATGCGCTGCTGGAGGGAAAAGCTAAGATTGCTTTTTGTCCGTTTTGGACAAAATTGGCCATCAACTGATAATGACCGACAAATTGTTTGGCGCGTTGCCCGCTTTGTACCAACAACATTTTTACATGGAACTCGCCCGGCACGGCATCGTGTTCTAGCTTCAGACGGTGCATGGCCAATTCGCCTTCTTTGCCATTGCTAGCGGTTAAGTTTTGAAAGAAACTTAAGTCTTCTTGCAAACGCGCGTTCTCGTCACCCAAGTTTTTCAGCTGCTTAGTGGTTTCTTGTGCGCTGGCATGATCAATTTGCAGTTGCTGTTCATATTCAGCCACTTTACGTCTGAGTTGAACATTATCCGTACTCAAAGTATCAACTTGTTCATGTAGTTGAGTTAATTCTTGCTCGGATTTGCCACGATGAAAGCCCGCCAGTTGTAAGCCATAGTCATAAGCCCACCACGCAGCGGCAATAGCGATAATCACAAAGGGTAGGCGCATCCCCCAACGCACATACCAAGCGACATGCGGACGTATCCACAGTTGCGTGGCATCCATGCTGAATTTTCGGCGTGTTTTTCTGAAAATCATGGCAACAACGGCACCAAATTAAGCGCGGTATTTTCGGTAAAACCAAACATGATATTCATGTTCTGCACCGCTTGTCCTGCCGCGCCTTTGACCAAATTATCAATCACCGATAAGACCACCACGGTGTCGCCACCTTGTGGTCTATGCACGGCAATACGGCATTTATTTGAGCCTCGTACCGAACGCGTTTCGGGATGACTACCCGCAGGCATGACATCAACAAAGGCTTCATCTTTATAACGCGCTTCAAACAAGGCTTGCAAATCAATATCGCGATTCAGCTTGCTGTACAAAGTGGCATGAATACCGCGTATCAACGGGGTTAAATGCGGCACAAAAGTTAGGCCGACTTCGCTATGTTTCACCCGCGCCAAGCCTTGTTTAATCTCCGGCAAATGACGATGACCTGCCACCCCATACGCCTTAAAACTATCAGCAGATTCGGCGAACAACGCGCCAATTTCCGCTTTGCGTCCCGCGCCTGACACGCCTGATTTTGCATCGGCAATCAAACTACTCGCATCAATCACGCCCGCTTCTAGCAAGGGGATAAAACCAAGCTGCACCGCCGTCGGATAACAACCCGGATTCGCTACCAAACGCGCGGTTTTAATCTGCGCGCGATTCACTTCTGGCAAACCGTACACCGCCTCGGCGACCAAATCTGCGCACGCGTGCGTCATGCCGTACCACTTTTCCCACACAGCAATGTCTTGCAAACGAAAATCCGCCGCGAGGTCGATTACTTTTACGCCCGCATCCAATAGTTCGCGTGTTTGCTGCATCGCAATCCCATTGGGCGTGGCAAAAAACACTAAATCACATTGCGCTAAATTAGCCACATCAGGATGCGTAAACGGCAAATCGACAAAGCCACGCAAGCTCGGAAACATCTGGCTCACCAGCGTGCCCGCATCGGCACGCGAGGTAATCACTTGCAAATCTACCTGTGGATGCAAAGCCAATAAGCGCAATAATTCCACGCCGGTGTAGCCCGTGCCGCCAACGATGCCTACTTTTATCATGTTAAAAACTCTTTAATTAGTTCGCGAAGTTGCAATGTTTAAGCTGCGCCAAAAACTTCGCGCATCATACCCGAAAGCCCAATGCAAAAACCGCCCGAAGGCGGCTTTTGTAGCACCCAAAACGCTTAGCGTTTTGAGAATTGTTTCCTGCGACGAGCTTTACGCAAA
>JAVHQO010000196.1:0-1622 GCA_036171175.1 Gallionella sp. | reverse complement strand
CGTTCGCAATGTAGAGGTCGTGAGTTCGATCCTCATCCTCTCCACCACCAGACAACAGATGTTTTTTTGTCGTGTGTGGCAACAATGTATGCCAACCAAATCCAATGTCCATGCACGCGTCGCGCTGCGACCAACGTCAAAAACCCATCTCAACGTTGGGTAGTTTCCGCTTCAACCGCCAGCCACTGCCCATCAAATTGCTCAAGCAAGTAGATTTCTTCAGACTCAAATCGATAAGGTTTACCAGCCTGTCGACCCTCTTCAATGACAATCGATTTCACCCTGATGGGTGCACAAGCTTGTTGACTGGCCTCAGCCGGATTGCCCTCGATACTGATGCGCCGATGCTTGTAATTTTTCAAAGAATTGACTGAAGCTGTGATGCTTTGAACAAAATCAGAACGCTCAATGTAGAGTTCATTCATATTGCCATTGGCGTCTCGGACAGTTGCTTTGATGCGGACGTTCTCCCCAAACATGGCGCTTATAGGTTCAGCCTGCCTGCTCACAATGTGCTGGTCAAGCTTTTTGATCCAACTTGCAGCAACTTCACCTGGCACACATGCTGCTACTTTTTTTCGCATAGCTTGCAGCTCACGTAGATTGCTTGATTTGGCGCTTTTGGAGAGTTCATCCATCTCTGCATCAAATTTTCCAGGAACGTAAAACTCTGGCACTTTGTCCAGTAAAACTGGAAACAGCAATGTCATCAAAGCACGTTCACGGTGCTTTCGCTGTGAGCGTGCAAACCCCACTTTTCCAGGGTCAATGTCAACGGCTTGCCCGGCAGCGGTGAGGGTTGTACCGCCTTGGTTAACTTTATCGTAGGTGCCTGGGTGAAAACGGTTTGTCGCAGGGTCGTCGTCAAGTAACACATATGGTTCATGATCTGTGCCCCGAATACCGACCGTGGCCGTAGCCGTACTGACCAAACTCCCCTTTTGGTTAATCTTGCCTATCCAGCCTGAAATGATGCGTAAAGCGCCTTTGATCAGATTCAAATTGCTGTGGTCTGAGGACTTACCTTCGGCTGCGAAACGCTCTGCAATGAATTCAGCACCCGGTCTGATGGCGACATAACCGCCATCAAGCGTTTTAAGTACACCTTCAGATGAAGATGCTGCTGAAATACGCTCTCCGGTCAACACCTTATCACCCAAATGCAGCAACCTTGAACCCGCGGCATTGACTGCAGTGATTTCACCGTCAATTCGGTAGACCACCGCAAACAAAGAAGGAGACTTGGCTTCAACCTGGGCAGCAATGGCATTTTGAAATGAAGCGGTAACCAGCCACAAACATAACAACGCCAGACATTGGTTGATAAAGGAAAAAAAAGTGTGATTTATCAATTTGAAACTACTGTCAAAACGATTGGCTTGCGAATGGATCATATTGAATTCCCTAAAAAATCACATCGAAAATCTTGATTGTGATGAACATCAATTTGTTCCAAATAATAAGTTCAGAAACGTTTTATTGAAGCTGGCACCACAAATTTTTTGAATCATCACGTCCATTGCCTTTGATGGACCCCAACCAAGACAACCTATTTTTGCCTCAACCCAGCGCCCGCCCCTCACCCGCCTCTTCAACCGTTTGCCCGTCGCGAATATGGTAGA
>JAVHQO010000195.1:0-7804 GCA_036171175.1 Gallionella sp. | reverse complement strand
TGCGACTTTGGCTGCGTCGGAATAAATCATGGCTACTGTGCGTTGGACTAAAGAGCAAATAAAACTGGCTTTTCATTTGTATTGCCAACTTCCTTATGGGCGTATTCATGGACGCAATCCAGAAATAATTGCGCTGGCAAAAGTGATTGGGCGTACTGCTGATGCGGTTGCGATGAAGATGTTGAATATCGCCAGCATTGATCCCGCGATTACAAGCACAGGACGGGTAGGTTTGGATGGTAGTTCAGCTTTAGATCGTGAAATCTGGGCTGAATTTCACGCAGATTGGGAGCGGCTGGCAGTGGAGTGCCAGTTACATCGAGAAGCATTAGATAAAAACCTCGCCGAGGATGCTGAGGTTGAGGTTGAGGTTGAAAACGATGAATTTGTGCCAGAAGATTTTACGGGCGAAACTCGGCAAGTATTAACCACGCAAAGAATCAAGCAGCACTTCTTTCGTCGAGCTGTGCTGAGTAGTTATCGTGGACGTTGCTGTATGTCAGGGCTTTCAGAGTCGCGCTTATTGATTGCCAGTCACATCGTGCCGTGGAGTAAAGATAAGGCGAATCGGTTGAATCCCAGCAATGGCTTATGCCTTTCAGCCATACATGATAGAGCCTTCGACAAAGGGCTAATTTCACTTTCAGACGATTTCAAAATCATCATTTCGGAAGAGCTTAGGCGACGTGATGAGGCGTTTGTAAGAGAGGTTTTATTGCCGCTCGATGGACGCACAATTGAGTTGCCTGAACGCTTTGCTCCTCAAGTTGAATTTGCCGCGTGGCATCGCAATGAACTTTTTGTGGACAACCGAAAATGATTGCATCAGAGATAAATGAACAATCCCCGTACACAGTTTTTCACGTCATGTCTGAACAGCCAGATTGCTGTCCGAAATGTCAAACGAGATTGGATTTGGTGAAAATCGTGACGATTGATGATGAGCGTGTTTTCGTTAATTTTTGTGCCGCATGTCAGTGTGAAATTTTAATTGTTGAAAGCTAGAAAGCTACTGTAATTTTTTAGCTAATCTCTAAAGTAATACCGAAAAGCTCACCGAAAAGCCCTTAGTCAATTCAGAATTTCAGTCAAAAATTTAGCGGGGCTTTACAAAAAATTTGAGCCTATAGCGTTTTGAGTGTTTTTATTTCGATACTTCCCTCCCAGCAAAGCCTTACACCGTAACGGTGATACAATCCGCGCCTTTGAAAATCTAGCAATCATTAAGGAATCTCCATGAGTTTGAAATGCGGTATCGTCGGTCTCCCCAATGTGGGCAAATCCACTATGTTCAATGCCCTGACCAAGGCGGGCATCGCGGCGGAGAATTATCCCTTCTGCACCATCGAGCCTAACGTTGGCATCGTCGAAGTGCCGGATGCGCGTATGGATGCATTGGCCAAAATCGTTAAGCCTATCCGTATGCAATCGGCCATCGTCGAGTTCGTTGATATTGCCGGCTTGGTGGCAGGTGCGAGCAAGGGCGAAGGGCTGGGCAACCAGTTCCTTGCCAACATCCGCGAGACTGATGCCATCGTCAACGTGGTGCGCTGTTTTGATGATGAAAACGTCATCCACGTTGCCAACAAAGTTGATCCGATTGCCGACATCGAAACCATCATTACCGAGCTGGCTTTGGCGGACATGGCGGTGGTGGAACGTACCTTGCATCGCGACACTAAAAAATCGCGTTCTGGCGACAAAGATGCCATCAAATTAGTGGCGATTTTGGAAAAATTATTGCCGCATTTGAACCAAGGCAAGCCTGCGCGCACGCTGGGTATGAGTGAGGAAGAGATATTCCTGCTTAAGCCGTTGTGTTTGCTCACCATCAAGCCGGCGATGTATGTCGGTAACGTGATGGAAGACGGTTTTGAAAATAATCCTTATCTAGATCGCTTGCGTGAACACGCGGCCAAAGAAGGTGCGCCAGTGGTGGCTTTGTGCGCCAAGATCGAAGCGGAATTGGCCGATTTGGATGATGCCGACAAGATGGAATTCCTCGCCGATCTGGGCTTGGATGAACCTGGCCTAAACAAGCTGATCCGCACCGGTTACGAATTGCTCGGCCTGCAAACTTACTTCACCGCCGGGGTAAAAGAAGTGCGCGCTTGGACGATTCATAAAGGCGACACCGCACCGCAAGCAGCAGGCGTGATTCACACCGATTTCGAGCGCGGCTTTATCCGTGCGCAAACCATTTCCTTTGAAGATTTCGTCGCCTGCGGCGGCGAGGCTGGCGCGAAGGAAAAAGGCAAGCTGCGCGTGGAAGGTAAGGAATACGTGGTGCAGGATGGCGATGTACTGAACTTCTTGTTCAACGTGTAAAAACTCCTCGCGCATGAATCCGCAATTTTTAGCCGCCTTGGCGGGCGGCATTCTGATTGGCAGCGCGGCAGTGTTGCTGTTGTGGCTAAACGGGCGCATCGCGGGGGTGAGCAGCATGGTCAGTAATGTGCTGTTTTCCTCCGCTCGGATGCGCCCTGCTTTATTCCTGTTGGGCATCATTGATGGCGCGGCTGTGTATTATTTATTGGGCGGTGCGGTGCCTGTTGCGCGCGCCGAGTTCCCTGTGTGGCTGCTTGCGGTGGCTGGGGTGTTAGTCGGCATCGGCACAGGCTTGGCGCGCGGCTGCACCAGCGGTCACGGCGTGTGTGGTTTGGGGCGATTGTCGTTGCGCTCTTTGATGGCGACGCTGATATTTTTAGGTGTGGCGATTGTGACGACCTATCTGGTTCGCCATGTTTTTGGAGCGCACTGAATGAATAACATCGTGACACTTTTAGCGGGCATGATTTTCGGTTTTGGTTTGGCGTTAGCGGGCATGACGCAGCCACAAATCGTGCTGGGTTTTCTCGATGTGGCGGGTGACTGGAATGCCAGTTTGCTATTCGTATTGGGCGGCGCGGTGAGCGTCACGCTGCTGGCGTTTCGCTTTGTGCTCAAGCTGAGTAAGCCTGTGTTTGCCAGTGAATTTCGTCTCTCCGAGATTCGCCGTATCGACGCGCCGCTTGTCATTGGCTCGGCTTTATTCGGCATCGGTTGGGGCATCAGCGGCTATTGTCCCGGCCCTGCGGTGGCGTTGTTTGCCGCACCGAATAGCGAGCTGTGGATTTTTATTCCTGCCTTAATTTTGGGCTACGCCATCCATCATTTTTTGTTGCGTCCACACATTAGCAAAGACTCTGAGCACGATTCTATGTGTGGCTAATTGACTAGCTTTAATGACTACACAGTTGCGGGCGCAAATACGCAATCTGGCTGATGCTGTAGTTGTCATCGGGACGATTTGAGCGAGTGAGGGCAACGCTGGTGCGTTGTAGCAGCGCGCAATCAAGCTGCGGATTTTGCAGCACGCCTTGCAATACTTGAATATCCTGGCTGTCGCTGAGCGTCTGCACAATATCTATCGGCGTAGCGGGATTCGCCGCCAGCCCTCTATCTAGGCCGTTAATAGGGCGCGGCGACTGCTTAAAAATCTCACGCAAAATGTCGGGCGGCGTATGCGCATGTGCCGCTAAAGTCTGCAAAAAATAATTCGGATAAGTGTGCGTGTGATAGATGCGCGCAAGCGTTGCGGCACTGCAATTTTTATTGCGTAAGGCGGTCAGCGTGAGCCCAAAATCATCTTTTCGGGCATAACGATCGAGCGTCTCGGCGGAGACAAATGGCGACGCAAGCGCGCTAAACAAGGCTTCCTCATCGTCGCGATGTTCCACAATAAAACGCTCTACCGTGGCGGTCTCTACGCCGACATTTTGGGCGAGCAAGTCTTTTAATAAAACGCGCTGTTGTTCGATGCGTTGCGTGCGTGCTTGCTGCTCCGCATCGCGTGTTTTATTCAGTTGTATGGTTTGCCAGCCTGCGTTTACTTCCCAGCCCAATATACCCAATGCGGCCACTAAACACAGCCCAGCCAAGATGCGCAACGGTAACTTTGGGGCGTGCCGCAAATTGGCAAATCCCCACGCCAGCGCGCCCGCCGCCACACCGACAAAAGGCAAAATCAAAATGCCAAGTCCCGCCGTCGATGAACGTGATTGAAAAATTGCCCATGTCCCCGCGCTGATGGCGGTGACGAAAAAAAATAGACTAATCAAGAGCCCAGTGCGGCGGCGTTTGATAAACAGCGTTACTAAAGCGACCAAATAAGCGCACGGCAGTACCAGCAGTGCAAGGAGGGGCGGCATAAACATAGTGATACCTCGTGAAATCAGTGGGTAAAAATAGCGTGTTTAATGATAGCGACGACGTAAATAAAAGCTGCTGGCATCGACTAGCGCGATGAGCAACAGCATGGCGAGGATGACGCTGGCGGCTTGTTGCATTTGGAATAAAGCCAGATGGTATTTGAGCATTTGTCCTAAGCCGCCCGCCCCGACCACACCCAAAATCGCGGCAGCGCGGATGTTGTTTTCCCAACGATACAGCGTGTAGGACAGCAGTTGCGGCAAAATTTGCGGCAGCGCGGCGTAGCAAAATGCCGCGAGCGGCGACGCGCCATTGATGCGCAGCGTGGCTTCGTTGGCAGCGGGAACATTTTCCAGCGTGTCGGAAAATAATCGACCCAGTACGCCCGTGGTGTGAATCGCCAACGCCAGCGTGCCCGCGAACGGCCCTAGTCCTGCGGCGATGAGCAAAATAACGGCCCACGCTAATTCGGGAATGGCGCGCAACGCGTTGAGCCATAAGCGTGTCGCGGCGCGCGCGGCAACGCCTAGTCGCCCACTGCCCGGCAGGGCGCAGGCAAGCCCTAAGACACAGGCGATAAGCGTGCCGAGTGCTGACATGGCGAGCGTTTCTAAGGTCGCATTGGCGATTTTTAAGACGAACGGAGTGGACACATCGGGTGGCGCGAAGCCTTGTAAAAACGCGCGACTGCTGCGTAGCGCGTCCACGCTGAACAGCTCGCGCCAGTTGAGATTGAGGCTGTAAAAACTGGCGCACACCAGCGCGCATAGTCCGAGCAGCAGCGCGAGATTGCTGCGACTAATGAAGGCGGGCGGAGCGGGATATTTATTCATGTTAGCTAAATCGCTTGCGTAATTCGCTGCTCAATTTATCCGCGCCCGCGACCAACACGATCAACACCAGCAACATGCTGCTCACTTCGTCACCTGCTAACATTTTCATCGCCTCATCCATGCTTTGACCAATGCCGCCCGCGCCGACAAAGCCCATCACCACCGAGCCGCGCAGCGCGCATTCCCAACGAAATGCGGTGTACGAAATGAGCTCGGCGGCGGCGTTGGGCAGCGTGCCATAGACGAATGCGACCAGCCTGCTCGCGCCATTTTTGAGTAACGATTGCGCTGCGTGCGCATCAGCGGTGGCTAAAATTTCTGCATAGACTTTACCCAACATGCCGCTGTAAGTGAGGGCGATGGCGAGTACGCCCGCCGTCGCACCTAAGCCTACGATGCGCACCAGCAGCAATGCCCAAACCAATTCGGGCACGCTGCGCAACACGATGAGCAGCCAGCGCGTGAGTTGGCGCAGCAGGCGCGCACTGAACCGCATCCGCCCTGATTCTAAAAGTGAGATGGACAAGGCATCGCTGGCGAGCAGCGTGAGTGGAATGGCGGCGAGTAAGGCGAGGCTTAATCCCGCTGTCGCGATGGCGATGGTTTGCCAAGTGGCTCGCAGCAGCAGCCACAAAAAATCGGCACTGTGCGCGGGTGGAAAAAAGCTGCCGACAAAATGCGCTGTGGCGGCAAGGCTTTGTGTGTCGAACAACAGCCAAGGCTTAAATTCACTGGCGAGCAGCAGCGGCCAGAGCAGCACGCATAACAGCACAGCCGCCGTGATGCGGCCGCGCAGTGCGGGGTCTGAATGCGGTGGCTGCGTTAGCAAAATGTCTCTCTGGTGTTGACGCTAGCTAGCGCGGATGTGGTGCGATACAGCGCGTCCAACATGGCTTGCGTGACATCGGCACGCGCCGCATCAAACACGATGCGTCCGTCGCGCAAGCCGATGATGCGTGGAAAGTGTGCCAGTGCCAGCTCGGTTTGATGCAGGCTGCATATCAAGCTGGCATTGCGTAGTCGCGCTTCGTCTTGCAACACTGCCAGTGTTTGCAGCGACAAAGCGGGGTCGAGCGCGGACAACGGTTCGTCCACTAACAACAGCGTTGCCTCAGATAACAACAAGCGCGCCAAGCCGCATCGCTGCCGTTCGCCGCCCGACAATCTATCTACGCGCGCGTACAACTTGTCTTGCAAATTAAAGCGCGCCAATGCCGCGTAAGCCTGTGCTGCATGGCGCGGATAGAGCAAGGATGTCAGTGCTTGCCACAGCGACCAACGCGGTAAACACCCCGCTAACACCGCTGTGACGACGCGTTGACGTGGCGGTAACGGCGGCGTTTGTGGGGCGAGAAATAAGTCTGCGCGGAGTCGATGACGGGCGGCACTAGACAGTTGCCAAGGCGCGCTATCGCCCCATAAAAATTCGCCAGCGGCGGGCGGATGTGCACACGCCAAGGTGTGCAGCAGGGTGGTTTTGCCCGCACCCGATGGACCGATTAAAGCGACTTGTTCGCCCGCCGCAATGTTGACGCTAATGTCTTGTAATGCCCATTCAGCATGGCTTTGCACAGCATCGACGTGACGCACATATAGTTTGCTTAAACGCAGCGACATGTTTATTTCAACAAGCCCGCACTCTTGGCAGCGACTTCAATCGCCAAATAATTTGCTGCTTTGGTGGGGATGAAACGCGCGGTGCGTTGCAAGGCTAAAATTTCTTGATCGCGCGGCACATTTTTGTCTAACGCCAAAAACGCTTTGCTTAATTTTTCGCGCAACGCGGCGGGCATATCGTTGCGCACCGTCCAGTTGTAATCGTAAAAACCGGGCGTGGTGTAAAACACATGCACTTTTTGGGTATCGACTTTGCCTGACGCAACCAGCTTTTCCCACACCGAGATATTCAATGCGCCGGCATCGACTTTGCCGCCCGCCACCGCTGCCACGGTTGCGTCATGCGCACCCGAAAACGCAATGCGTTTTAGGTCAGTGTCGGGATTGAGGTTGGCTGCCAACAAAAACGAGCGCGGCATCAAATGTCCTGAGGTGGATGACTCTGAGCCGAAGCTCAAGGTCTTGCCTTTGAGGTCGGATAGTTGCTTGATGTCGTCGCGCGTGGTGATGAAAACTGATTTGAATTTTTGGTCTTCTTCGCGTTGCACCAAGGGCGTGACTTGATTGTCGCTGCGCACTTTAGCTTGCACAAAAGTAAAGCCGCCAAACCACACTAAATCGAGCTTGTGATTGACCAAACCTTCCACCGCCGCCGCGTAATCGCTAACGGGCGTGAACTCAACTTTCATACCCAATTGCTGCTCTAAATAGTCGCCTAGCGGTTTGAATTTGCGCTGCAATTCAGTCGGAGATTCGTCAGGAATTGCGGACACACGCAGCACGGTTTCGGCTTGGCTGAAGGTTGCAGTGAGTAATAAAGTAAGCGCGCAGCAGGTGGCGCAAAGTGTTTTGAAAATAGTCATGGTAGCCCTTAGATTAGAAGTGGGCGCGACCTGCAATCAGGCTGACGAGCCATCAAAAATTTTTGCTGCCAAGTAAAAAACTTGATGGCAAAACGATAGATTTCGTGAGCGGTTAGCTAGGCAAAAGAGTCGCGCGTGAATGTTCCTACTCGCAGCAACTCGATCGTTCAGTTACACACTGGCCGTCTGACCCTGTCTAAGCACAGGCGTTACGGCGAACCAAACTGGCGGGTTTCCGCAAGCGGCGCGCAGTCTAGCAGACGCACTGAAAAAGTGGGGCGGCACGGGCGTGCTTTAGTG
>JAVHQO010000194.1:0-1627 GCA_036171175.1 Gallionella sp. | reverse complement strand
TTAGCACCCACTGGGAAATTCACACCCAGTTGGTATTCGCTGTCGCTTGCCGGGCCAAACTTGGCTTTGTTGTAACCAGCAACGAGTTTGGCAACGCCAAAGTCATATGAACCAGCCAACAAGGTGTAGGTTGTGTTGTCAACCACAGCAACTGTCTTTTGGTCTTGATAGGCCAAGCCAACCAACACAGGACCTGCTGCGTATTGGATGTTCAAGCTGGTGTTTTGAGAAGCATCAGCAATAGCCGTCTTGTCTTCGCCCAGGCCAACCATCACGGAAGCGGTGACACCACCAAAGCTTGGGGAGTCATAACGAATCGCGTTGTTGACACGGCTGGTGTAGTCAGCAATGCCATTGCCCCAGGTTGCGCCAGTGGTGGCAACAGCAGAGTCATAGGTGTTGTTGGTTGCGCCGCGCAATGAATCGTATGCAGAGTATTGACGACCCAGGTTCACAGAACCGAAACCGCCGGACACGCCGACGAAAGCTTGGCGATGGAAGGCCAGTGCAGACGATGCAGAGCCGTCGTCAATGTTGAAACCTTGTTCCAGGACAAAGTTGGCTTTCAAGCCACCGCCCAGGTCTTCAGTGCCTTTGAGGCCCCAGCGCGAGCCGTTGACACCACCACTGTTGACACGGGTTTGTGTCAAATGCGCAGCACCGACACCAGCACCAGTTTGACCAAACCAAACGTCAGCCACACCGTACAAAGTGACGGTGGATTGAGCAGAAGCGACGCCTGCGGCAGCCAGAACTGCCAAAGCGATTAGGGATTTTTTCATTTCAAATTTCTCCAAGGTTAAACATAAAGGTTCTGAAACCAAGCTGCTTCAGAGCCCTGAGCCAACCTCCTTGTTCAGGAAGTTAGCGTGTATTGAAACAGATGAATGCCGGATTGAGGCTTCTATCGGCTAAAAAAGGCATAAATTGCAGTGGCTCGTTGTGAGTATGCAACATTTTGTTGCATGTTGAGGTTTCTACCGTAGTGATCCGGTGTGGACTGGCGTGAAAGCATGCGCAGCAACAAAAAAGCCGCCCGAAGGCGGCTTGGTCAAATCAACAAACATCGGCCTTGCGGTCGATGTGTGAAGATTAGAACGTGTGTTTCACGCCAATGGCAGTCGTGCGGTTGGTGGTGTCAGCACCAGCAAAAGAGGATGTATTGGAGTTAAAGCCACCATAGATTGTGGTGCGTTTGGACAGTGCATAAGCAGCTGCCAAGCCGTAACCGGTGCGGGTTGCATCACCAGCCACCACGTTGTCGCTGGAGCGTGCCACGCCACCAGACAATGTCAAGGCGGCAGACACGGGCACATCAGCACCCAGTTCCCATTCAGTGATTTCAGCGCCAGCAGTGGTCACGCCAGCATTGTTTTTGTCAGCTGTACGGCCAAAACCCACCAACAGTTTGGCAACGCCAAAGTCATAGGTTGCATTCAGGCGTGTGAACGCGGGGGCTGTGCCACCACCCACGGGAGTTTCAGTTTGGTAACCCAAACCAACAAATACTGGACCTGCAGCGTAATTCACGTTAACCGAGGTTACGTTGCTTGCAGAAGCAGCTGCAGTAGCGTTTTCACCCAGGGCGTAGCTCACAGCACCGCTGACACCACCAAAATTGGGGGTT
>JAVHQO010000193.1:0-1632 GCA_036171175.1 Gallionella sp. | reverse complement strand
TTACTGGCTGTGGTCTTTAGGCTGACTCGGCCTGCACTGTAAGGTGCAGATGAGCCGACCGGGGTCGCCAACCCGGCCCAGCCAGTTCCTTACCTGATACGAACCGCCCCTTTGGGCGGTTTTTGTTTGGGGCTGATGACAAGCGATAAAAACCAAGCCTCTGATCCAGAAGCATCAATTTTTATAGCAGCCCTATATGCTTTGTCACCCAGCATCAAAAGCAAATAACGTTTATCTTTGTGCCCAGCCCAAACCTGGGCAAATTGCATAATTTCAGGAATCCGAAGATAGTCATCAACAGTGACTTCGGGATGGACTGCTTTGTGCTCATCTAGACTGACTCTTGAAAGCCATAAATCGGTTGCCGTAGTTGCGTAAAGTTTTTGTTCATTTTCTGAAAGTGACGCCACAGAAACGCGAGAAGGTGTATCTGGTTCATTATCAAAAAACTTTCTGAATTCGGCTTCAGTCATGTCTTACATGTAGTCAAGTTTATTGATAGGTATGACATTTTCAATCAGTTTGATGGATTCTGACGCCCGCCACAACACCGGATTCGCCTTGGCTATCTTGACCGCTTTCAAGTCTTCCATCGTCTTGCCCCACTCAGTCAGCTTGTGCCCCAGGCTCAAGGCGGCAATGGGCGTGGAGCCACTGCCCATGTAGGGGTCGAATATGGGCAGGCCTGCCAGCGGGCGCACTTTGTCGATGCACCAGCGCATCAGCTCCACCAGCTTTTGGCTGATGTGGACGCGGGCAAACACTTTGCCGCTGGTGCGGTCGGTGACGACGGTGGTGTCTACGTCAAGTGAGCTTTTTTGAGTGCAAACACCTTTCCATAGCCAGCGGAACACCTCTCGCTTGACCTTGCGGCCACACCATGCCCATTCGCAGTGGGCAAAACTGTCGTCACCACCACGGCCTAAATCCTTGTCCCATGCCAGCAGCGAACCGCCTTTAGGTAAGCGCTGCATGTAGTGATCTGCGTCTCACAAAATGATGCGTGGCTCTGATTTGATGGCCTGCACGCGACCATCGGATGGCGCGTCGTCGCCGTGGATAAGTTCAAGGTTTTTGACTGCTTGGCATTTGTTTTTAAGATTTCCACTTGTACCCCCACCCCCAAGCTGTAACCCAATCCCATCAGGCGAGTCGCTCACAATGGCACCGATCTTGCTAAACAACCGAGCCTTGAGCAGCTCAAGCGAGTCACAGCAGTACAGGGTGCAGTCGCCAATGATTTTTTTCAAATGTCATGTTTTCTCCTAGAATAAAGGTGTTAGCTGGTAGCGATGTACCTGCATGCCTACCAGAACCAGCCATAAACCCGGACGTGCAGGCGTGCCGGGTTTTTCATTGCCTGCGCCATATTGGCACGCCTTCGCGGCTGTACTCATCCCTTAAGTCAGGCCGCAGCTTCTACGCCGTCCACCCTTGCCATGATTTGTTCTGCCACCAGTACGTGATAACGGTGTGGTGCAGTTCGCCACCAATCATGTATTGCCCAAATATTGAGAGCTTGTACGGCTCATTGGTGGCATTCTTTATCCACTGCACAGTGCCGGGGTTTGCCAGTAAGCATGGCACCACGGCTCTCGTTTGTAGACTCACCCCATCGCAACTTCCCCTGTT
>JAVHQO010000192.1:0-1634 GCA_036171175.1 Gallionella sp. | reverse complement strand
TTTGGCACGCGAAGTCCATGTTCACTCTGCTGTAGCGGCCACCCGCCCTGAGCGCCAGCATGACACCACGCCACCGAGGTGGCTTGGATAACGATGTGGCTGGGCGGCGATTCGGCATGGCTTAGGGCTTGTCCTGAAGGTCTGGCCGCTCATCAAGACCTTTGGCATAGGCCTTCATGGCTTGACTGAGAAAAGGCACCTGCATGCTGAAGTTTTTGCAACCCGTGCACATCATGACGTGAACTTTCAAACCCATCTTTTCAGCCATAGAGAGCGACCGGTCTTGTGACTCGGAGATCAAACGAGTGGCTTGATTGCAATTCAACATGCATGTTCTCCCTTAAGGAACCAGGTTTTTTCAAGACACATGCGCAAACGCATTCGCGAGCGATGCAGCATCACATTCAGGTTGGTGGTGGTAATACCAACTGCAGTGCAAATCTCAGCAGAGTCGAGTTCAACAAATTCTTTCATCATGAACACTCTGGCCTGGTTGCCGGGCAAACCTTCCAGGCAGGCTTCAAACACTGCCCAAAACTGGTTCTGGTGCAAGGCACTCTGAGGGTTGCCCCAGGTGGCCGGTTTTTCATCAGCCTGCCAAAAACCTTTGCGATCAAATAACTCAGAAAAGTCTTCAGCTTCTTCGTCTTCGCGCAACAGACTGCTGGCGTCGACCATGCGCTGTTTTTGGCGCAAGACGTCGGCAATCTTGTTGCGCAGGATGGCAAACACCCAGGTTTTCAAAGCCGCCCGACCGGCAAAAGAAGAGGCATTTTTGAGCGCGCCCACCAGAGCCTCTTGCACCGCGTCTTCGGCCGCATGGCTGTTGGAGAGTTGCAAGGCCGCAAACTTCACCATCTGACGGCGCAAATCGGTCAAAAATGCGGTGTCTGACAAAATGGATGTGTCTGGCGCAGGCAAACCCGTGCCTTCCATGGGTGACTTCTCCTTCATGAATGGCCTCGCGGTGTCAGTTCGTTCTTGGCCGCGCTGTAACTGGCAACACAGTAGGGCACCACATAATTCAATGCCACATGAATCCAAGAAACGCCAGCGCCCGCCAGGATGGCGCCACCCTGGTTCACCAGGTTCAAAATACTGCCCACCACCAGTGCGATGCGCAGTGAGTTTTTCACAATCTTGCCAGAGCAAGCCACTTGAAAGAGTTTTTGCATGAGTTGTTTCCCCAGGATGGGTGTCACCTGCATAGGTTGGTTTGGCAGCACAACACTGGTGATTGCTGAGGTCAACGTCATCATTCCAGCGCCACCCCCATTGTCCGTCAGCAAACCCGCCCTCACGCTGCAACGGCATCAGTGAATCGCTGACCGACACAACCCTGCGGTCAGCGCGCGGGGGAGTAACAAGAACTGGATGGAGCATGGGGTGCTATTTTCTTAGGTGGCGACAAGTCATTGAGTCGCCACTGCACACCGGTTTGTTACACCGCACCACATTGCGCTTTCAGTAGCTGGTTTGGCAGTCACTGAAAGCTATAATATTTATAGCTTATGATGCTTATTTCATAAGCTATAGAGCCATAAAAGACCAAAATTCAAACTTGGTGAATATTCAGCACGCCAGGCCTACCAGACACCTGAGCCGATGCCTGGGCAGCAAACCGCTGCAACAGC
>JAVHQO010000191.1:0-1648 GCA_036171175.1 Gallionella sp. | reverse complement strand
TTGCCGAACATATTCAAACGGTATTGAGCGAAGGACATTTTTCTTTGCTAGAAACGCTGGCGGAGCATATTGCGCAAATTATCCTGAAAGATTTTGGCGCACCTTGGGTAAAAATCAGCGTGGCAAAACTTCAAGCGATACGCAATTGCCGCATGGTGGGCATTACGCTAGAACGTAGTCAAATCAAATAATTGTTAGGAACAATCATGCCCGAAAACACTTTGCCGACTTTGTTCGGACTCAATCCTTTATGGCTCGCCAGTGGCATTTTTATCGCCACTTACGCGGTGATTATCAGCGAGAAAATCAACCGCGCCATCATCGCTTTGCTCGGTGCGGCATTGATGATTGTGTGCGGTATTCTCACGCAGGAAGCCGCCATACGCGGCATTGATTTCAATACGCTGGGCTTGCTGATTGGCATGATGATGATTGTTGCCATCACCAAAAAGAGTGGCGTATTTCAATACGTCGCGATTTGGATAGCCAAACGCGCCAAGGCGCATCCCGTCGGAATTTTGATGTTGATGTCGTTGGTAACAGCACTGTTTTCTGCCTTGCTCGATAACGTGACGACGGTGTTGTTAGTCACGCCTGTGATGCTGCTAATTGCCAAAGAATTGCAGGTCAAACCATATCCGTATTTATTTGCCATCATCGTCATGTCCAATGTCGGCGGCACCGCAACGCTCATCGGCGACCCGCCTAACATTATGATAGGGTCGGCAGCCAATCTGAGCTTCAACGATTTTCTGTTCAATCTCGCCCCGATTATTCCGCTGATTGCGCTGGTCAGCTTGCTACCGATTTGGTGGGTCTGGCGCAAAGACATGCGCACTGAAACGCACCATCGCGAGCGCGTGATGAGCTTCAAGGAGCGCGAAGCGATTACTGACGCAAAGTTGCTCAAACAAGCGGGCGTGGTGTTTAGTTTGGTGATTGCGGGTTTTATGCTGCACAGCGTGATTCATATCGAGCCCGCCACCATCGCCATGTTTGGCGCGGCTTTGCTGTTGCTACTCGACAATGTTGGGCGCAGCGCAGAAGCGCAATCGCATCGCGTCCATCAGGCTTTTATGGAAGTGGAATGGATTACTTTGTTCTTTTTCATCGGACTATTTATCGCCGTGTATGGCATCGAACAAGCGGGCTTGATTCATCTCATGGCAGAAAAATTACTCGCCTTCACACAAGGCGATATGACAACGACCGCCATTGCAATTTTGTGGGGGTCGGCGATTGCTTCCGCCTTTGTCGATAACATTCCGTTTGTCGCCACGATGATTCCGTTGATTAAATCACTCGCGCCCGCAATGGGTGGTGAGCAAGCAATTTTGCCGTTGTGGTGGGCGTTAGCATTGGGCGCGTGTTTGGGCGGCAACGGCACTTTGGTGGGCGCATCGGCGAATTTAGTCGTGGCAGGAATTGCCGAAAAAGCAGGACATCAAATTAGCTTTATGGGCTTTCTAAAACTTGCATTTCCTTTAATGCTGCTATCAATCGTAATCGCAAACATTTACCTTTATTTGCGTTACTTATAAAAATCACATGCGCTTACTATTTTGTTTTTGCTTGTGTTTTTCGGCTGTCGCCTTTGCCGATCAAGATGCCGATTTTCTCGCCGCGCGCGATGCCTATCGCGCAGGTA
>JAVHQO010000190.1:0-1650 GCA_036171175.1 Gallionella sp. | reverse complement strand
GCGCTTTATTTATATGCTTAAGCAGCTATGTAATTTGTAGCATTTGAGTGGCTGCCATGGTGCTCTGGCTCAAAACGTTCCCCAATGGCCAAATGGGTGGTGTTCCCCGCACCCAGCTTGAACACCGCCACGGTCTGCACCAGCTCTTGGGCCTGCCCCCGCAGGCTGTCAGCAGCGGCAGCCATTTCTTCAACCAGCGCAGCGTTTTGCTGGGTGTTGTGAGTCATGTTGGTGACGATCATGCCAATTTGTCCCACGGTACTGGCCTGTTCCTGACTTTCGCTGGCAATCTGGCTGGCCATGTCGGTCACGCGCTGAATGGCAGTCACCACTTCCTGCATGGTGTGGCCAGCGCGGTCGACCTGGTCGGTGCCTTGCGCGACGCGGGTCACGCTGGCATCAATCAAGGTTTTGATTTGTTTGGCAGCCTCTGCACTGCGTCCGGCAAGGCTGCGCACCTCAGAGGCCACCACAGCAAAGCCCCGACCCTGTTCACCCGCGCGGGCGGCTTCTACCGCAGCGTTCAAGGCCAGGATGTTGGTTTGGAAGGCAATGCCATCAATGACACCAATGATGTCCGAGATTTGGCGTGATGCGGCGTTGATGCCTTGCATGGTGTTGACCACTTCCCCCACCACTTGACCACCGCGCAAAGCTACTTCAGACGCTTCGCTGGCGAGTTGATTGGCTTGGTGGGCGTTGTCAGCGTTGATCTGCACGGCGGTAGCCAGCACGTTCATGGACGAGGCAGATCGCTCAAGGTCGTTGGCCTGGGTTTGGGTGCGGTTGCTCAGGTCGTTGTTGCCTGCGGCAATTTCACCGCTGGCGCTTTCAATGGCATCAGCGCTTTGGCGCACAGTGGTTACCACTTGGGCCAAGCTGATTTGCATGGCATCAAGCTGCGCCATCAGGCTGGCCTGGTCACCTTCGCGCAAGGCAATGTCTTGACTGAGGTCGCCACTGGCTACACGCTGGGTAAGCGCCGCAGCATCCTGCGGTTCACCCCCAAGCTGGCGAATCACCTGGCGGCTGATAAACAAGCCCACCCACACCCCTGCCGCGGTCATCAGCAGCATCAGCCCTAGGCTGATGCGGGTGGCTTGCTGGGCATGGGATGCGGCTTTTTTGCTCACTGCAGTGCTATCGTCTTTGATCCTCAGTGCGGCGGCTTCGAGCAATTTGGTGGGTTCACGATCAATGCCTTTGACGGCAGCGTCGCCCGTGCTGGGGTCAAAGTTGGCAGCCTTGAAAGCTTCGAGGCCACGGCGATAGGCTACGCCCATTTGTTGATGCGATTGGACAAACTGGGCAATCAGTTTTTTGCTTTCGCCTTCGGGCAGGCTGGCCGCCAGCTTGCCAGCTTCGTTGTTGATATGGCTTTCAATTTGGGTGAAAGCGCTCCAATATTTTTCCAGTTGATCGGGTTTTGCACCGCGCAGCAGGGTGTTTTTCCACTCTTGCACCTGGGTTTTGAATTCCGAGCCGATGTCGGCAATGACACGTCTGTCTTCCACGCTACCCGCCACCTCTGTGTCATAGAAAGAGATGGCTTTGTTCAGGCTGTAAATGCCATACAGCCCAGCGCTCGCCATGAGCAGCAAGACAGCGAAAAATGTGGCGGGCAGTTTTTGACTCAGTTTCATGCAGAAC
>JAVHQO010000189.1:0-1654 GCA_036171175.1 Gallionella sp. | reverse complement strand
CGTTCAGTGATGCGGATGCCTACCGCCGATTGGCGACGTTTGTATTCGCTCAAGCGAATTAAACGCACCACGCGCCGCACATCGGCTGGCGAGTAACCCGCCGCGATAATGTCCAGAATCGACTTATCCTGTTCCATATACAGCGACACGATGCCATCCAAAATGTCGTAAGGCGGCAAGCTGTCTTGGTCGGTTTGATCAGGGCGCAATTCGGCACTGGGCGGACGCGTGATGATGCGTTCAGGAATCACCAGCCCTTGCGTGTTGCGGTAACGCGACAAGTCATACACCAAGGTTTTGCAAATATCTTTAAGCACCGCCAAGCCGCCCGCCATGTCGCCATACAAAGTCGCGTAGCCCACGCTCATTTCGGATTTGTTGCCTGTGGTCAGTACCAGCGCGCCAAACTTATTCGACATCGCCATCAGCAAAGTGCCGCGTATGCGCGCTTGCAGATTTTCTTCGGTGGTGTCGGCGGCACGGCCAGCAAAACTGGGGGCGAGCGTGCTTAAATAATTTTCAAACGTCTCGTTGATGGACAACTCGTCATAACGCACGCCTAAAATTTTTATCATCTCACGCGAATCGACCAAGCTAATGTCAGCGGTGTAAGGCGACGGCATCATCACCGCGTGCACCTTGTCCGCACCCAAGGCATCCACCGCAATCGCCAGCGTCAACGCCGAATCTATGCCGCCCGACAGCCCTAGTAACACGCCTGGAAAACCGTTTTTAACAACGTAATCACGCACGCCTAAACACAGCGCTTGATACACGCAGGCGTGCTGTTCCAATAAGGGAATCATCACCCCGCTGGGTGTGCCATCGGGCGCGATGTCGATAACACTCAAACCCGCTTGCAGCTGCGCCGCTTGCGCTACTAATTCGCCGTGCTGATTCATCGCAAACGAGCCGCCATCAAACACCAACTCGTCTTGTCCGCCGACTAAATTGGCATACACCACCGCCACATTATTTTCTGCGATGCGTTCGCGCACCACGGCGTAACGACGCTGCTGTTTGGCGATGGCGAAGGGCGAAGCATTCATCACCAACAACACCTGCGCACCCGCTGCTGCGGCACTTTGCGCCGCCTCCTCTTCCCACACATCGGCGCAAATGTTGATGCCGAAACGCACGCCATGCAGCGTAAAAACCGCCGCGTCGCTACCCGCCACAAAATAGCGTTGCTCATCGAACACGGCGTAGTTGGGCAGCGCGTGTTTGCAATAGGTCAGCTCGATTTTGCCGTCGCGCAACAACGATGCCGCGTTGTAATGCTCACCGTCAATTTCATGCGCATGACCGACTAAAATCGCAATGCCTTGCAGATTTAACGCCAGTTCCTGCAAGGCTTGTGTGTTCGCGGCATAAAAACCATCGCGTAACAATAAGTCTTCGGGTGGATAACCACACAAGCTCAATTCGGGGGTCAACAACAAGCTCGCGCCCTGCGCTTTGGCTTGTTCGGCATAGAGCAAAATCTGCGCGGCATTGGCGGCTAAATCACCCAGCACACAGTTCATTTGAGCAAGCGCAATTTTCATCGGAGGGAATTCTGAAAACGATAAGGGCGCGCATTTTAGCTGATGCAAAAATGCTGCGGAAAAAATATCTGGACGTAAAAAAACGCGCTGTCGCCAGCGCGTTTTTT
>JAVHQO010000188.1:0-1655 GCA_036171175.1 Gallionella sp. | reverse complement strand
CGCGCGCGCGCCCACCGAGCTGCTTGGCACTTTCAAACACCGTCACAGGAATACCCCGCGCAGCGAGTTCCACCGCCGCCGCCATGCCAGCATAGCCACCGCCGATGATGGCAATGTTAGGAAAGGCTTTTAGTTCAGCAGCCACGTTTTGAATGCCAGCCATAATTTATAACTCGGCGTGAGCGACACGCGCTCTTTGAGGACGTGGCAGCCACTAGAGACGACTTCAATCAGCGTGGCACGATAAATTGCCGCCATGATTAAACCGACGCGCTGTGCCTTTTTATCTTCTTTAGGCAACAGGGCTAAAGCTTGATCGTAAAAGCGTTGCGCGCGTTCGACTTGGAACGCCATAAGCTTTTGAAAATTTTCCGAATTGCGTGAATTAAGAATGTCAGCGGCGGTGACGTTGAACTGTTGTAGCTCGTCCATCGGCAAATAAATGCGGTTGCGTCGTGCATCTTCGCCCACGTCGCGGATGATGTTGGTGAGCTGAAAAGCAATGCCTAAATCGTGCGCATATTTCAAAGTCTGACGATTTTTATAACCTAAAATTTCCACCGTCAACAGCCCCACCACGGAAGCGACGCGGTAGCAATACAGTTGCAGCGATTTGAAATCTGCGTAGCGCGGATGACTCAAATCCATCTCCATACCGTCGATGATTTCGAGCAAATGTTCCTGTGGCAGATTGAATTGTTTGACGATGGGGACGAGCGCGATGGCAACTGGATGTTGTGGTTTGCCATCATAAATTTCTGCCACTTGGCTGCGCCACCAATTGAGCGTAGTGCGCGCCACGTCCTCGTCCGAACACTCATCCACCACATCGTCCACCTCGCGACAAAAAGCATACAGCGCGGTAATCGCACGGCGTTTATCCGTCGCTAAAAAACGAAAGCTGTTGTAAAAACTAGAGCCACTCGCAGCAGCTTTGTCTTGGCAGTATTGGTCTGGATTCATAAGAATTAGTAAGTATGAGGAGCGGATTTTGCCAGCATGATGAGCCAATCGAGTGGGCGTAGAACAGGGCGATTTTGGTACACGTCGTAATCGACTTTTTCGATTTTTGCGAGGATGCGCAAACCACCTTGAATAATCATGCGCATTTCCAAACCGATGCGCCCCGTCAAAATACTGCCCAGCGGCGCGCCTTGCAGCATCAGGGTTCGCGCTCTATCGACTTGGAATTTCATCAACGCGCGCCATGCGTCGTCGCAGATTTTTTCAGTGATATTTTTTTCGCTCACACCAAATTTTCCCATCTCATCCAGCGGTAAATAAATGCGCGCAATCGCGTCGTCTTTTGCTACGTCTTGGCAAAAGTTGATGAGCTGCAAAGCGGTGCAAATCGCATCGGAATAGGCGATATTTACGGGTGTTGCTTCCTCATAAAGATGCAGCATCAGCGTGCCAACTGGATTAGCCGAACGGCGGCAATAATCGAGCAGCTCTGCATAATTCGCGTAACGTTTTTGCACCACATCTTGAGAGAACGCATCCAGCAAATCGTAGAACGGCTGCATCGGTAAATGCTGTTTCGCAATCACCACGGCTAGAATTTGGAACAGTGGCGTGAGCGGAGTTTCATGCGCGGCGATGCGCGCTAATTCGGCACGAAATTCGTCTAATTTATCCAGCCGTTCTTGGTCAGA
>JAVHQO010000187.1:0-8019 GCA_036171175.1 Gallionella sp. | reverse complement strand
TTGCCGCTATTCGCCCCAGAGGTTTGACGTGGATCTTGCGAGGTCAATGTTGTGGTGATGTCCCAGTCTGCAATCTGCGTGAGGGTCTGTGCTTCCAAGCCGCGCAAGGTCGCGGTGTTGATATTCACGGGCGTGAAATTCGCATCAAATCCAACTAAATCGGTGACCTTAGTTTCATAGGCATTCAGCGACCATTTACCGAAATCGGTGCGTTGCGCCACACCAACTTCGGTGCTGCGCGACAATTCAGGACGCAAGGTTGCCGAGCCAAAGCCTGGGTAATACAACTGGTTAAACGTCGGGGCTTTGAACGCTGTGCCGACCGACGCGGTGAAACGCGTGTCGTCATTCAGCGCGTAGCCGTACGCGACCCCGCTGGTGCTATGCGTACCATACTGTTGATTGGCATCGCGACGAGCGGACACTTGCAAACTATGCGCGCCTACGCTGCCTTGGTATTGGGTAAAAATCGCATCGTTATTGCGTGTGGTTTTGGCATACAAAGTGGTGCTATTAACGGTGTCTTTTTGTTGATCAAAACCGAGGGTGACGAGTTGATTGTCGCGTAAAGCAAAATCATTTTGTACGCTCAAACTATCGCGTTGCGTGTTGTAGCGGCTATTAAATACGCCATTAAAAAAAGCGTTGGAATTGTCTTGGCTCGAACCTACGCGCAAAGTGGTTTGCCATGCCGACATAGGCGAAAATTTCACACTGCCGCCTAATACCTGTTGCAGCCCCTCTGCTTGATTGCCAGAAAATGCGCTGCCGTCATATTGATTTTGGCTCTTGGCTTGCAGCGCATTGACTTCACTGCTGATGCCGTTATCCGCAACATAACCCGCCTTCACGCCTATTGAACTGTTGTGGTAGCCGTCTTTGTCGGGTTGATTGACAAAGCAGCCTGCGTTCAGATTACCGCGACAGGCATTAAAGCCGCGCACGTTTTGCTGTTGGGCTTGCAAATTGACCCAACCATTCGCATCGCCTACGCCTGTACCAACAGCGGTGTTGTAAGTGCCATAACTGCCTGCGGTAAAGCTGGCACTGGTGCTACGTTGTTTGCGGGTGAAAATCTGTACCACCCCGCCGATAGCTTCCGAGCCATACAAGCTGGCGCGAGGGCCGCGCACAATTTCGATGCGCTCGATTTGTGCCACGGGAATATCTTGAAACGAAGCTGTGCCTGTCGTCGCCGAACCGATTTTTATGCCATCCACCAATACCAAAATATGGTCGGCATTGCTTCCACGCAAGAACATCGAAGTAGTTTTGCCCGCGCCGCCGTTATTGCTCAAGGTTAAGCCCGCCACGCCGCGCAATACATCCGTCAACGATTGCGCTTGCAAGCGTTCGATGTCGGCGCGCGTGATGACGGTGCTGGACGCTAAAGTTTTGTCCGCAGCTTGTTCGGTGCGCGTCGCAGTGACGACCACATCAGGCAAAGTTTCAGCGGCGAAAGTAGGGAATGTTGCCGCGCATAAAATGGCGGCGGTGATTTTTTTATAGTGCATGGTGCGACTCCTGATGAGTACCCGCGACCCCGCGAGTACGTTAAAAATCAGAAGAAGTGCGCATGACGCGAACGCTACTCATATGCCTCGGTTGCGAGGCGGGCGTGTGCCCATAAGTGCGTTGCAAAAGTTGCTATGAGGCCGCCACCCGCGACTTCTCCTGCTCAACACTTTCAGGCCGGTCTCCGGGCTTGCAAGTCCAAAACGTCTTGCGAAATTTTGTTAAACGTATCGCCTTCTCATGCTTGCGCACAATGGCATATTGATACATTCACACTTGCTTACCGTTGCGGGGGCAGCACAGGCATAGGATAAATCCGCACCTGTTTCCCGTTTAACTGGATGATGAAATCACCCAGCACCTCAAAGCGGCGCGCACCTTAACACAGTTGTAGGGGGTATGAAGCCTAATTAGTAGTGAACACTAAGCCTCTCGGCACTCGATTTATCGGGCGATTTTGACGGTGAATCATCGCCTTCTATCAGCGCTTTAATTGCTTGGTGTTGGGCGGATGCCGACGGTTAGATTGAGGTTGAGCGTTGCGCCATCGCGCAATAGTTTTGCGGCGATTGTTTTGCCAGGGGCGATTGCGGCGACTGTTTCTAGCATGGTGCTCCAATCTTGTATGGGGCTCGCTTCTATGGTCAGCAAGATGTCGCCCGCTTTAATGCCAGCACGATCGGCCGGACTACGCTTGATGACATCCGTAATCAATACCCCTTGTAATGAGCCGAGCTTGAATGATTCGGCGAGCTCTGGTGTGAGCTCTTGCACGCCTGCACCTATCCAGCCACGCGTGACACTGCCGTGTTGAATAATTTGCTCCATGGTTTTTTTTGCGGTGCTGACGGGAATGGCAAAACCGATGCCGAGCGAGCCGCCATTGGGCGAGTAAATCGCGCTGTTGATGCCGATTAAATTGCCATTCACATCTATCAGCGCGCCACCCGAATTGCCTGGGTTAATCGCGGCATCGGTTTGGATATAGCTCTCAAACGTATTGAGTCCCAAGTGGTCGCGCTTGAGCGCGCTGACGATGCCCATGGTGACGGTTTCGCCCACACCAAAAGGATTGCCAATCGCTAACACCATGTCACCGATGCGTACTGTTTCGCTTTGCGCAAAGGTAATCGCGGCGAGCTTTTTGCCTAAATCAATTTTAATCACGGCTAAGTCGGTGTCGGGATCGGAGCCAATTACATGCGCGCGCGCTTTGCGTCCGTCGGCTAAGGCAACCTCGATTTGATCGGCGGCTTCAATGACGTGGTGATTGGTGAGGATGTAGCCGTCCGCGCTGACCAATACGCCTGATCCTAGGCTGGCATTACTGGCTTGAGAATCTTCCTGTTCATCGAAAAAAAATTTGAAGCGCGGATCGTTTTGTAAAGCGCGATTTGGGTTTTTAGCCGCACTGCTGGTAAAAATATTGACCACCGAGGGCATGGCTTTTTGCGCCGCAGTACTGAAGCTGGCGATAGCGGGGCGGCTGTCGTTGTTAGCAATGAGCGGCGCGTTTTGATACACGGTTACCACGCGGTTGCGACTGGGAAGCAGCTCAGGTTTTAAGGTGGCGATAACAAACAACACGGCGAGGGTGAGGGTGACTGCTTGAGTAAATAAAAGCCAATTTTTACGCATGGTAAGATGAATTTCATAAAAAATTAAAGGGGGATTTATGCAACTTTTTCAACTTCGAGATTATACCGCACAGCTTTTACAAACCCATTTATTCAAAGACTATTGTCCCAATGGCTTGCAAGTGGAAGGGCGCGCTAAGGTGCTGCGTATTGCCACCGCCGTGAGCGCGTCGCAAGCCGTGATTGATGCAGCGACCGCATGGGACGCAGACGCCTTGTTGGTGCATCACGGTTTTTTTTGGCGCAATGAAGATGCGCCGATTGTCGGCATTAAAAAAAATCGTATCGCAAAACTATTGCGGCATGAAATGAGTTTGTTAGCGTATCACTTGCCCTTGGATGCGCATCCGCAATTAGGCAATAACGCCGAGTTAGCGCGCTTGATGGATTGGCGACTGGTTGCGCGTCATGGTGAAAATAATTTGCTTAATGTGGGCGAGGTAAAAGCTGCGCTGGCATTGGCAGATTTGGCGGCGCAGCTCGGCACTCAGCTGCAACGTTTGCCACAAATTATCGCCGGCGATGGGCGTGAAATTAAACGTGTGGCGTGGTGTACGGGCGGGGCGCAAGGCTATTTTGAACAAGCGATTGCGCACGGAGTGGATGCTTATATTACGGGCGAAATTTCCGAGCAGAGTTTTCACTTGGCACAAGAGAGCGGCGTAGCGTTTATCGCTGCGGGACACCACGCCACCGAACAATTTGGTATCCAAGCACTGGGCTTACACTTGGCCGAAAATTTTAAGCTCACCCATCAGTTTTTCAATCAAGACAATCCTGTGTAACTCACTTTTTACTACGCAACTTATCCAGCGAAATAGTCATGCTGCGTGGCGCAGCGGCAAGCTGGGTGTTGGCAGCGGTAAGTGCGGTTTGTTGGCTAAAAATTAGCTTGTGCATTAACGCGCTGGCTTCGGCGATAACAGCTTCTGGCTGGCTGTTGTAGTGCAACAAAAAATCTTTGCGACGCGGATAGAGTTGCGTCCATTGCCACGCTAAGAAATTGGCATTGCCTTTTAGTCCTTGCGCGCTCATTACCTCGCCCAGTGCTTGCACCGCAGGCAAGGCGAGGTGTTCGGGTGTTGGTGCGCTGCTCCACATTAGCCCTAAGTAAATTTGTAAGCCTTTACCGAGGTTTTGTTGTTCCATCATGGGACGTAAGCAAATCGGCTGGTCGTTTAGCGGCGTGCAATAAAAGCCAACCAAGCTGTCAGCGGCGTTGCGGTCTTCGGTAGCGGAAATGCGCCAGTGCGGAGCGAGTGTGTCTGCTAATTGGCTAATAAGTTGAGACCAAAAGCGTGTGTTGAGCTGCTCGCGTAGGCTATCGGTTTGGTCGGCGACCGATAAAGCGAGGGATAGGTTATCGGTTTTAGCAAAAAAATCTAATACAGCACGTTCTTCGGACATAGGTTTAGTCAACTATTATGGGTTAAAAGATATATAAGCACATGCTGTAATTGCATGACTATATATGTGTTTTATGGGCGATAAAAAGATATTATTGATGCGGGTGTTGACATTATTTTTCGGAATAGACATTATTCCGCCCGTTGTCGTAATAGCAAGTTTTACCACGCTAATATAATTCAAGAAATCCATATTAAGCGACACGCCGCAGCAAAATAATCCGTTTCGTTTACTTACCGCACTAAAAATCCATTTTAGTGCGTGTTAAATTGTTTGTTGGGGGAGCCACATACGATGTATCGCTTTATTCGCTTTGCCATTCTTTTAATGGGTTTGATTTCTGCTAACAGTAGCTTTGCCGCTGATGCGCAGTTAGAGCCATTAACTACCGCCGACGATTTAGGTCCTGTTGTTGAGCAGCCTATTGAGTTTCCTCATAACCGTCATGCTAAAGACATGGGTATCAACTGTATTTATTGCCACACGTACTCTCGTCGCGGCAATGTGGCAGGGATACCGCCCATGCAGAAATGTATTGGTTGTCACCAGAACATTGAGTCTGTTCGGGAAACCCCGCGCATTAAAAAGCTCTTTGAATACTGGGACGCTAAAAAAGCCATTCCTTGGAAAAAAGTTCACGACTTGCCTGACTTTGTGCGCTTTAACCATGAGCGTCATATCAAGCGTTTTGTGTTCCAGCAAAATCGTCCTGTGCAAGAAGTTTGCGGAGCCTGTCATGGCGATGTGAAAGAAATGACTGTGGCGCGCCGTCAAAAATCATTGGCGATGGGCTGGTGCATGAGCTGCCATGAAAAAGAGCATGTTGTTGTGGCTGCGGGCGGCACACCTATCGGCACGGCAGCATATTGGTATGCCATGAAAAAGCCTGCCGTTAAAGCGGACGGTACGGTCGTTGCCAAGGGTCCTAACGATTGCTCGTCGTGTCATTACTAAAATAATGCGCACGAATTCTAAGAATTTTTCAGTGAGGTTGTGATGATGGACAACAATTTTGATCGGCGTGATTTTCTGAAGGTGCTCGGTTGGGGTGGCGCGGCTGTTGCGCTGACTGGCTGTGGCAACACTTCAGTGCAAGACGGTAAAGAGACGGTCGTGTCGTATGTAGAAGCGGCGGCGTATGTCGCACCAGGTATTTCGACCTATTTCAATTCAACCTGTGCGCAATGTGAGGCGGGTTGCAGTATTAGTGGCCGAGTGCGCGAAGGTCGCGTGCTAAAGCTGGAAGGCAATGCAGATTCAGTAATCAATCGCGGCAAGATGTGCGGCTTAGGTCAAGCGGGTGTACAGCATCACTACAATCCAGACCGCGTGCGCGAACCGTTGCTGCGTAATGGCGACAAGGGTGAAACGATTACTTGGGAAAAGGCTTATGAGCTGATTGCCCAGAAATTGGATGGCGTGAGTGGCGACAATATCGACTTTATGACAGGCACCATTAGTGGTCACCTGAAAGTATTGTTGAGCAACTATATGGATAGTTTGGCGAGCAAAAATCATTTTGTTTACGAAGCGATTTCGCCTGCCGTACAGCGCGCAGCCAACTTGAAATCGTATGGCGTCGAAATGCCACGTTTTCATATAAATAAGGCAAAAGTTGTGTTGTCGTTTGGTGCTGATTTTTTAGGTGCATGGGTTTCGCCCGTGCATTTCTCGCAACAATACGCGCAGTTCCGTAAAGGTAACGATGGTCAGCGCGGGGTGTTGGTGCAAGTCGAATCTAAGATGACTTTGACAGGTGCGAATGCCGATCGTTGGTTGGTGGTTAAGCCTGGTACGGAAGGTGTGTTGGCACTGGGCGTAATTAACGCGCTGGGTGTGGCGGGGTTGAGTTTGCCCGCGAGTGTCGCGGCGATGGTGAAACCTTACGACAAAGAGCGTGTGAGTCAAGAAACGGGTGTTAGCACCGAGCATTTGGTTAAGTTAGCCGCCTTGCTAAAAGAGCGTAGCCCTAGTTTGGTGTTGTTGGGTTCTGCTGCGGAAGGATACGCACATGGTTCACAAAATGCGGCGGCAATTAACTTGCTCAATCAAGTTTTAGGTAACGTGGGCAAGACCATTGAAGCGGCTGAAAGTGTGCCGTTTCCGCAAATCTCACCTTCTTTGGGTAGCTCAGCGGCCTTGCGGATGGTTGGCAATCGTTTGGCAGACGGTCAAACCAAAGTGTTGTTTACTTACGGCGTAAATCCTGTGTTCACCGCGCCAAAAGACAGTAATTTTGCCGCACATATGGCAAAAGCGAGTTTCAAAGTGGCATTCGCACACTATTTAGATGAAACCGCGTTGCAAGCTGATTTGGTACTGCCACTTGATTCCGCCTTAGAGGATTGGGGTACGCATGTGGCCGAATATCAACCTGATGGCGTGCAAATCAGCATCCAGCAGCCGTTGATGGAAAAGTTGCATGCTAATACGCGCGGCATGGGTGATGTTTTGTTGACGCTGATTAAGAAAACTCGCGCGGCTGAGTATGCTGGGTTTGAAGATTACTATGCTTATGTGCGCACCGCTCTGCTGCAAAACAAGCGTCAATTCGCTGATGCGGGTGTGGATGATGATGTGTTCTGGAACGATTTGCTGAGTGCTGGCTTGGTGAATGTTGCCGGCACAAGCAATAAGTTGGTGGCAAATTTGGCAAGCGAAATTCGTTTGCCAGCATCTGAGGGGGTAGATGCGAAATTTCCATTGCGTTTGATTCCTAGTGTTACCGCAAACTTGCGCGATGGTCGCCACGCCAATCAACCTTGGCTGCAAGAATCGCCCGATCCATTGACCACTATCGTGTGGGATTCATGGGTCGAGATTCATCCTAAAAAAGCCGCTGAATTGGGCATTGTAGAGGGTGATATTGTTGAAGTTGAATCAAAATCAGGTTCGGTTAAAGCTCAAGCCTATTTGTTTAACGGTATTCATCCTGATGCAGTGTCGATTCCATTAGGGCGCGGTCATGATGCGATGGGGCGTTACGCCAAAGGTTTTGGCGTAAATCCGTTCCCGATGTTGGATCGTATTTTTGATGATGAAACTGGCGAGCTGGCGATGCACGAAACACGGGTCAGAATCACAAAAACAAGCGCGCGCGTCATCGTTGTTAAAGATGAAGGTGCTGCGGGCGGCAATCAACACGGCAAGAAAATTGCCATGAGCATGGCTAGCGATGCAGTTGATCTTTCTGGGGAGGCTTAAAGATGTCGGTTACTAACTTATTAGAAAATTGGTCGGAGTTTCGTCATACTCATCCAGTTAATGATGTGCCTCACGATCCATACAAATGGGCGATGAGCATTGATTTAGATGCTTGTACTGGCTGTAACGCTTGTAGCGTGGCGTGTTACGCCGAAAATAATTTGCCTGTAGTGGGTAAAGAAAAGTATGCCGCAGGGCATTCAATGCACTGGATGCGCATTGAACGTTACTGGCCTGTGGATGACACCACTTCGCT
>JAVHQO010000186.1:0-1685 GCA_036171175.1 Gallionella sp. | reverse complement strand
ACCCCATAAGACACCAGCAAAATCAGCGCCAGGTACTCCACCACCAGCAGGGTGTAAATCTCCAAGGGGCGGTACTCGTTGACATTGAGTTCATTGGCTTTGCGCGTTAACTCCGACAAACCAATGACTGAGATGAGCGAGGACATTTTCAGAACATACACAAACTGGTTCCCCAACGCGGGCAAGATGACTTTGACCGCCTGCGGAATCACCACCAGCCGCATTTGCAGCGCCCATGGCAAGCCCAGCGCTTTGGCCGCCTCGATCTGGCCAGAGGGCACCGACTGAATGCCAGCGCGAAAGATTTCAGCCTCAAAAGCGCTGTCGCTCAAGGCCATGGCCAGCACACCGGTGGCAAACACGCCCAGTTGCAGACCAATGATCACCGGCAGGCCATAAAACACCCACAACAGCAACACCAGCAAAGGAATGGCACGAAACACTTCCACGTAGACACGGCTCATGTGCTTGAGCCCAGGCCGTTTTGACAAGCCCGCCACGGCCACCAGCAAGCCCACACACACCGACAACGCAATCGCACACACGGACACCAACACGGTGTCAACCAGGCCGCTGGCGAGAAAGCGCAGGTTAGAGGCGCCCTTGTCTTGCAGGGGGTTGAGAATGTGCCAGCCCCACGTGTAGTTGCTGGCCTCTGATGAGATGCTGCTGCACCCGCACAGCAAACTCAGGGCAAGCGCGATGCAAAAAAGAGCTATTTTTTGGCGGCAAGCCATTTGGTCTCAAGGGCATCAAAAAAACCTTCGGCTTGTTTCAAGGCGATCCAGTTATTGACAAAGGTCAACCACACATCGTCACCCTGTGGCATGGGGTAGGCAAAGGGTCGCTTGTTGCGCATCTCGGCACTGGTGCCAACCATCTGAAGGTCAGGGTAAGTCTTCATCAGGGTGGCGGCCTCGACATTGCTGGTCAGCGTAACTTGAGCGCGCCCGGCCAGCACCTCTTGGTAGCCGGTGGCTGGCTTTTCGACGGCACGAATCTTCGCCTTGGGAAAATGCGCGCGTGCCTGCTGCTCAAATGTGGTGCCCATCAAGACGGCCACCGTCACATTGGGTTGGTTGACGCTGTTCCAGGTGGGAAACTTGGCCGCTGACTTTTGACTCACCAGCGGCACAGCGCCCGCATACAAATAGGGGTCAGAAAACGCCACGGTCTTGGCTCGCGCCATGCTGATGGAAGCGCCCGAGAAGATGTCAAAGCGGTCGGCAACAAGGCCATTGACCAATGTGGCCCATTCGGCAGGAACGAATTCAACCTTCACGCCCATGTCAGCGGCCAGTTGGTTCATGGCCTCAATGTCAAAACCGGTCAAAGAATTGGTGGCCGTGTCCTTGATGGACATGGGGTTGAAGTCGCCCGTGGTGCCGACACGCAAGGTGCCGCGCTCCAGAATCTGGGGCAGTTTTGACTTGGTCTGCGCCACAGCGCCCGAGGTGATGGATGCCAGGGTCAAGACAATCGAAATCAAAAAAGCTACGTGATGTTTATTCATGAAAGGCATGCGGTGATGAGGTGGTGGGGTGGAGGTGCAATGAGTCAATAACTACTATTTTCATGATAGCTGCACCGGCATACAGCGTGTGGGTCAGGGGTCTATTTCTAAAAACCACTGGGGTTGTAGCCTCAACAGCTCACTGCGCTGCCAAATTCAGCTCAGCGTGCGG
>JAVHQO010000185.1:0-1699 GCA_036171175.1 Gallionella sp. | reverse complement strand
GGGCGTTTGCGTCCACTGCATACCAATGCGGTGATTTTTGCTTTTGGCGGTAACGTTTTGTTTGCAACGGGTTACTACATCGTGCAGCGCACGGGTGCGACTAAGTTGTGGAGCAATAAGTTGGCTTGGTTTCATTTTTGGGGCTGGCAGGCCATCATCGTTTGTGCGGTGATTACTTTGCCATTGGGCATGTCTCAAGGTAAGGAATACGCTGAGTTGCCTTGGTGGGTCGATATTATGATTGCGGTAGTGTGGTTGTCATATGGTCTGAACTACGTGATGACTAACGTAATCCGCACCACTTCGCACATGTACGTGTCGAACTGGTTCACCATGGGTATGATTACCATGATTACTTACCTGCATGTGGTAAACAGCTTGGCTCTTCCCGTGGATTGGGCAACTTCTTACTCGATTTATTCGGGTGTGCAAGATGCGATGGTGCAATGGTGGTGGGGTCATAACGCGGTGGGTTTCTACCTGACTGGCGGCTTCCTCGGCATCATGTACTACTTCATTCCTAAGCAATCTGGTCGTCCTGTGTTCTCGTATCGCTTGTCGGTGTTGCACTTCTGGACATTGACTTTCGGCTACGTATGGCTGGGTGCTCACCATCTGCAATACACCGCTTTGCCTGACTGGACTGGTTCGCTCGGTGCGGCTATTTCCTTGGCGATGATTATCCCTTCATGGGGTGGTGCGATGAACGGCATGATGACGTTGTCTGGTGCTTGGGACAAGTTGCGTACTGATTACATCCTGCGTTTCTTGGTAACGGCGATGGCGTTCTACGCGATGTCCACCTTTGACGGTCCAGTGATGGCGATTAAATCAGTGAATGCTTTGTCTCACTACACTGACTGGACGGTAGGTCACGTTCACGCAGGTGCGTTAGGCTGGATGTCGATGATTTCTTTTGGTGCGCTGTACCACATGGTTAAGAAATTGTGGAATACCGAAATGTATTCGGATCGTCTAGTAAACGTACACTTCTGGGTGGCGTTGATTGGTGCGGTAACTTACGTGGTGGCAATGTGGGTATCAGGGATTATGCAGGGTTTAATGTGGCGTGATTATGATGAATACGGCACATTGACTTACACCTTCGTTGAGTCTGTATCAGCTATGCATCCTTACTATGTAATGCGTGCAGTAGGCGGTGCAATCTTCAATCTGGGCACATGGATCATGTTGTTCAACGTAGTAATGACGATACGTCAAGCGAGTGCAACTCGTGCGACTAATCCCGTTGCTGCTCGTGCGTAAGGGAGAAAAAAATGTCTGATCACAATCATATTTATTCAACTAAGTTTCAAGACAAAATCGAGCGTAACACCTTGTTGATGTTCATCATGACCGCGTTGGCTGTGGCGGTCGGTGGTATCGTGGAAATCGTACCTTTGTTCTATTTGCCCAATACAGGGATGAATGGTGGCGACGGTACTTATAACAATACTCAGCATAAAGATCTGCAAGGTAATGTTATTCCGATGGACAAAATTGTCTGGAATCCTGCGACCTCTGAACATAAGACATTGAACGACTGGCTGCCAGGTGACGGGGTTCGTCCTTACACCGCGCTGGAAACTGCTGGTCGTTATGTGTTTATCCGTGAAGGGTGTTTCTTGTGCCACTCGCAGATGATTCGTCCATTCCGTGATGAGAAAGATCGTTATGGTCACTACTCTATCGCTGAAGA
>JAVHQO010000184.1:0-1701 GCA_036171175.1 Gallionella sp. | reverse complement strand
TGTCAGAGAAAGTCAGCGCCTGACCATCGCCAAAAACGCTCACAGCCTCGTCGAAAGATACGCCGTGTTTTGACACATTGCTCGCGGCTTTCTGATCATCCCATTCGAAATTGAACATGCGAAACACTTGGAAGGTTTAATGTTTGAGGTAACCGGCTCGCTAAGTCAGGCGGCGTAAAAGGCTGGCGTAGCGGGCGGTTACCAAAGGGGTTATGCGTCATCTACGACGCGTCGTGGTTTACCGCTGAAGAATCTGGACCTAAACCAACCAGCAAGTTTTTCGAGAATGGCAGTTGCTATCGATAACACCACCAATCCGAACGCGAACGAACCATTTATTGTCAGCGTCTCCGCCAGCTTGACGTTCGTAATCGAATCGACGAGATTGATCACAAACCAACAGAGAAGCATCCTAAGGGGTAAGGAGAGGACAGTTTCACCGAGAGAACGCTCAATGGATCGCCTATCCACCAATTGCCGACTGATTGGTTGCAGCTTACTTACCCCATCAACCCTAACATTGCATGACACTTTGGGGTTCCTTCCAGCCACGAGCGCCTGAATGACTACATACTCACCTTGATTCAACAGCAAGGGCTGAAGGACAAGCTTACTTTCGTTGGCATCGATTCTTGCTTCAAGATTCTCTGGGCTACGACGGCTAATCTCTGCCGACAATAGTCGAACAGTTGATCCAAACTCGAACGTTGCTGGTACGGCAAAGTCACCCGCACGGAATGGACGATTCCCCGAGTTCTTGAACGCAAAGACAAGTAAGCTGACATCACGAACAGGCGCTCCGCCTAAAGTGACCGTAACGCGGCTTGACAGGCTGTCGTGAATAGTCAATAACTCCCGCGCAGAGAGCACCCCAAAAGCGAGTTCAGCGCGTGAGCTTTGTGCGCGGTATATCCAGATCGCGACAGCTACGCTGATGACGATTCCGAAAAACTGCCAGGCCTGGTCGCGGAGAAAGTCGAGCATGAGGTATTGATTACGCCTAACGTTCAAGCTCAGCCCGCTTCCGCCGCCGGCTGAGCTTGAACGTTAGGTATGGCCTTAGGCAAGACGAACATTTTGCTGTCGCATGACGCGAGCCAAACTGAGCATTTTTGTGAACTCTGTTTTGTAAGTGTTTGGTACACCAATTTCTGCACAGAACGATGCGGGGTCAACCCCTTCTAGGGCAGCAGCATTTTTCAAGACTTGGAAATGAAACATTGCAATTTTTTGCTTCTCGAGAGCGGCGTTATGCACCGCTTCTCTAATTTCTTCGATCATCGCTTCATGGTCTCCTATGTGAAATGACTAACTCAATGTAAGGAGCCATGCCCGTGTCTCCCTAACATGACACTTATCGCCCTAACATTGAACCGAAAAACTCTCTGAAATCCGCATGGAATATGGGTTATCGACGATTTTCGTTAGTGTGAATGGTCATAACAGTTCCAAGAAATACCAGCACCCAAGTTTTTACACCAACTCTGCTGCTGGGTCAGTGTGCTGCGCCTGCACTATAGCCCACAGCGCAACACGCCTGAATAGCTTGGTACGCTTCTTTCAGAACTGCGATCCCATCCAACACCCAGACGCAATCCTGACAGAGATCAGGTTGCGACTGCTGCCATTTCAAGCACGCACCAGGGGTGTCAATCAGGGCAGATGGTCAAGAAACTGGATACAGCTTGCCCGCATAACCAC
>JAVHQO010000183.1:0-8236 GCA_036171175.1 Gallionella sp. | reverse complement strand
AGCTCGCCACTTAAATTCGATTACAAAAGTTGCACTTCAGATTTGAATCCGCCTTATATTTTTATTGACGCATACACGCCTCGTGGAACGATTGATTTTAACACCCTTAAAATTTTCTCGGAAAAATTAGGGGTTGAAAAATCAACGGGTATAATCTGACCTCCATTTTAACTAAGGGATACAGCATGTCCACAACCATTCTCATCATTGGCTTGATGGTGTTTTTTTCACATTTTTTGTCATTGCAGTTTCGTAAAACGAATATTCCAGACGTCTTGGTGCTGATGCTCGTCGGTATCGTAATCGGGCCCGCTCTGGGTATCGTAAGCCCAGTCGATTTTGGCAAAATTGGCTCTCTTATCGCCACAATTGCCTTGGTGGTTATTTTGTTTGAAAGTGGTACGTCGCTAAATTTAGGCACGCTGGGAAAGTCTCTTGGTACCACGGGATATTTAGCAACGGCTTGCTTTATCTTGACCACGCTAATTGTGGGAGTAATCGCTTATCTCGTACTAGATCTCGCCCTCCTTCCTGCGGTCTTGCTAGGGGTGATTTTGGGGGGTACATCTTCAGCGGTTGTCATCCCAATGGTCAATGCACTCCGTCTAGCTGAAAAACCCGCGACAGTTTTAGTGCTCGAGTCCGCACTCACCGATGTGTTGTGTATTGTCGGTGTATTTGCTTTATTACAAATTTATACAAGCGGCGGCGTAGAGCCTGGAAAACTAATTGGTAGTGTTCTTGCTGCGTTAATTTTTGCAGCTGTTATTGGGATTATAGGCGGTATAGGTTGGCTCTTAGTGTTAGGTAAAGTTCGTGATTTTCCAAACACAATCTCTTCCACGCTGGCTTTTGTTTTTATCGTCTACGGTGCAACAGAATTTTTAGGCTTTTCGGGAGCAATTGCATCCTTGACTCTAGGTATCACGCTCACTAACTTTGAAAAATTTGGATTGCATCGAATTCAAAGCATCGATCGTAATCTAGTTCCCTTAAATGAAATGGATTTGGGGTTTTATCGTGAAGCCGTGTTTCTCCTTAAAACATATTTTTTTGTCTATCTCGGCATTTCAATTCATTTTGGCGCGGCAGAGCTTGCACTTGTCGGAACCAGTATGGTGATAATCATTTATATAATGCGCCTAGCATTAACACGCATCATTTTTAATACTCAAGACTACTCCCTGAGAGATGTCTCTGTTACATCAATGATGGCACCTAAAGGACTGGCTGCTGCCGTACTGGCAGCCTTACCATTAGAGTATGGAGTGGTCGGCGGCGAAACCATACGCGACGTTACCTATATGGTTGTATTGGTTAGCATTGTTCTAACCGCTATGCTGGTGATGGCTTACCCAATTCCCGCCATACAAAAGATTTACTCATTCACGCTCGGCAAGCCAACGCCAACAAAAGAGTAGTGGAAAGCTCATTCGCCTAATGCGCCTCGTCCCAATTTTTGCCCACGCCCATTTCTACTAGCAGCGGTACTTTTAATTCCGCTACGTTGCACATTAACTGCGGCAACTTTGCTTTGACTACGTCCAGCTCCGTATCGGGCACTTCGAGGATCAATTCATCATGGACTTGCATAATTAAACGCGTGCTTAATTTTTCCGTTTCGAGCCACGTTTGCACCGCAATCATGGCGAGTTTAATCAGGTCAGCTGCGGTGCCTTGCATGGGCGCGTTAATCGCCGCACGTTCCGCACCTTGGCGTTGCATCGCGTTGCTGGATTTAATGTTGGGCAACCACAAGCGGCGACCGAATACCGTCTCGACAAAACCTTGTTGTTTCGCCAGTTCGCGGGTGCTGTCCATATAATTTTTCACGCCAGGATAACGCGCGAAATAGCGTTCGATATAGGCACTCGCCGCACTGCGTTCCACGCCTAACTGTTTCGCCAAACCGAACGCCGACATGCCGTAAATCAAGCCGAAGTTAATCACTTTTGCATAGCGGCGTTGCTCAGATGTGACCTCATCGCGGCTAGTCATAAAAATTTCAGCGGCAGTAGCACGGTGAATATCTTCGTTGTTGGCGAAAGCCTTGAGTAGGCTGTCATCACTGGACAAATGCGCCATGATGCGCAGCTCAATTTGCGAATAATCGGCGGACACAATGTGCGAACCTTGCGGCGCAATAAACGCCTCGCGGATGCGTCGTCCTTCGGCGGTACGCACGGGAATGTTTTGCAGATTAGGGTCGTTAGAAGCCAAACGTCCTGTCACCGCCACGGCTTGTGAATAACTGGTATGCACACGCCCCGTGGCGCGATTGACCGATAGCGGCAACTTGTCGGTGTAAGTCGATTTGAGTTTTGCCATACCGCGATAGTCGAGCAAAATTTTCGGCAGTGGATAGTCCAACGCCAACTCTTGCAACACCTCTTCGTCGGTGGAGGGATCGCCACTGGGCGTTTTTTTCTTCACTGGCAGTTGCAATTTGTCGAACAAAATTTCGCGTAATTGTTTGGGCGAATTCAAGTTAAATGGTTGCTCCGCCGCTTCATAAGCGCGCGCTTCCAGTGCCAACAATTTTTCGCCCAGCTCGCGACTTTGGATTTGCAACAGCGCGCTATCGAGCAACACGCCGTTGCGTTCCATCACATACAAAACTTGCCGACTGGGCATTTCAATGTCGCGATACACATGCTGCAAGCCCTGTTGCGACATGACTTGCGGAGCGAGCGTCTGATGCAATTGCAGCGTGATGTCAGCATCTTCGGCGGCATATTTGGTCGCGATGTCTAAATCGACTTGATCAAAACAAATTTGCTTCACACCTTTGCCCACCACCTCGGCATAGCTAATCGTTTGCACGCCTAAATGACGTAGCGCGAGGTTATCCATATCGTGTGGTTTGTGCGACTCCAGCACATACGATTGCAGCAGCGTGTCCTCGGCAATGCCCGCCAAAAGGACTCTGTGATTGGCGAAAATATGCTGATCGTATTTAAGATTTTGCCCCAGCTTTTTATGCGTCGCACTTTCTAACCAAGGCTTAAGTTTTTGCAAAGCCAACTCGCGATTAAGCTGAGTCGGCGCGCCAGGATAAATATGCGCCAGCGGCAAATACGCGGCTTCATGTGGCGTGATGGCGAAGGAAATTCCCACCAGTTGCGCGGTCATGGTGTCGAGTCCCGTGGTCTCGGTATCGACACAAACCAGTTCGGCGGCGAGCAATTTCGCCAGCCAAATATCGAGTTGCGCGTCGGTCAAAATGCACTCGTAAATGCCCGTAGATTTTTTTACATCCTCATTCCCTCCCCCTGTTAGGGGGAGGGCTAGGGTGGAGGTTGAATCTTTCTGTACCGCCGCATTATCCGTTTCAAACAATGAAGACTGTGCCGAGTTAGCTACCCCATCCCTGCCTTCCCCTTGAAGGGGAGGGAGTATGGCTGCCGCGCCGCCCACTTCTCTTAACCACGTTCTAAAACCAAAGCGTTGATACAGTTCACGCAGCGTTACCACATCCAAAGGCAGTTCAGTGAGTTGCTCATAAGGCTTTGCCAATTCCACATCGCACTTCACGGTAATCAGTCGGCGTGCTTGCGGCAACCAGTCCAAGGCATCGCGTAAATTTTGCCCGACTACGCCGCCGACTTCACTGGCGTGCGCGATGATTTCAGCTAGCGAACCATATTGCGTGAGCCATTTCACCGCCGTCTTCGGCCCGACTTTTGCCACGCCCGGCACGTTGTCCACGGTGTCGCCGGTGAGCGTGAGCAAATCAATAATACGGTTAGGCGGCACGCCGAATTTTTCGATGACACCTGCCACATCGAGCTTTTCGTTGTTCATGGTGTTAATCAAAAACACCTGCTCGTTGACCAACTGGGCGAGGTCTTTGTCGCCCGTGGCAACGATACATTGCACGCCATCCGCGCTGGCGATGCTAGTCAAGGTGCCGATGACATCGTCGGCTTCCACGCCGTCTATCATCGCGATATGCCAACCGTTCGCCGCAATCAGTTGATGCAGCGGCTCAATTTGCAACGCCAAATCGTCGGGCATATGCGCGCGCGTCGCCTTGTATTCGGGATACCAATCGTCACGGAAGGTTTTACCTTTGGCATCAAATACGCACAGGCTATAATCCGCTGGATAATCCGCGCGCAATTTACGCAGCATGTTCAACACGCCGTAAATCGCCCCCGTCGGAAAGCCTTCTGCATTGCGCATATCGGGCATGGCATGAAAAGCTCGATACAAGAACGACGAGCCATCGACTAACAGCAATTTTTTCATTATTTTTAACTAGGAAATAAACATGAGCACACCGCCGAAACTGCCGACTCCTGCAATGCCAGATGCGTGGAATTCTAAGGAGGCGTGGCGGGTGTTCGGCATTATGTCAGAGTTTGTTTCTGCTACCGAACGCCTCAATCGCATTCATCCTGCCGTGAGCATTTTTGGTAGCGCGCGCACCAAGCCTGACAACCGTTATTACAAACTCGCCGAAGAAATCGCGCGGCTGTTGTCCGATTCGGGTTTTTCGGTCATTTCGGGCGGCGGGCCAGGCATTATGGAAGCCATCAACAAAGGCGCGTTTTACGGCAAATCTCCCAGCGTGGGCTTAAACATTCAGTTGCCATTCGAGCAATCGGGTAATGCCTACCAAAACATCAGCCAAACTTTCCAACATTTTTTCTCACGCAAAGTGATGTTCGTCAAATTCGCCAGCGCGTACGTGGTGATGCCGGGCGGCTTCGGTACGCTAGATGAATTGATGGAAGCGTTAACGCTGGTACAAACGGGTAAAACCCGACGCATCCCGATTATCTTGGTCGGCAGCGAGTTTTGGGCGGGGATGTTGGAATGGTTTCGCACCACGCTGATCGCAGAAAAAGTGATTAGTCCCGAAGACATGAATCTCATCCAACTCATAGACGAGCCTAGCGAAGTGGTCAGCGCGATTTTCAAACATTATGAGACGCGTGGCTTCGAGCCGTCCGAAGCGGAACGTGAACGCCAGATGTACTTGTAGCCACACAACCACGATTTAATTCACCCGCAGATTCACTGACACGATTGAGGTGTTGCCAGAGGCATCGGTTGCGCAGTAAATCACCTGATCAGTGCGGGCGATGGCGGGATTGAAACGCGCCGCACGCACGCTAAAACTACGCTCGTTAACTGCGCTCGTTTGTATCAACCGCATCGCGCGGTCTATCGCGCCCCCTCGTTGTTCGTCTTTGTTTAAGGCGTAAACGCGCCATTAAATAGAACTCAAAATTCACCGTCCAGCACTTCCTAATGAACGATGAGTATTTACAATTTGGTGGTTACGAGTCTTGGTAATCCACAGTAAGCGGTGCGTGGTCGGAGAAGCGTGCGGCCTTGTAGATGCTCGCGGCGTGAGCGCGTTGCGCAATCGCGGGGGTGGCAATTTGGTAGTCGATGCGCCAACCGACATCTTTCGCCCATGCCTGTCCGCGATTTGACCACCAAGTGTAGGCTTCTAATTCAGGATGGATTTTTCTAAACACATCGACCCAGCCAACTTCATCAAAAAGCTGCGTCAGCCAAGCGCGTTCTTCGGGCAAAAATCCTGAATTTTTTTTGTTACCGCGCCAATTTTTCAAGTCAATTTCTTGGTGCGCGATGTTCCAATCGCCACACACAATCACTTCGCGCCCAGTCGCGCGCAAGGCTTGCAAATGGGGCATAAACGCTGCCAAAAATTTGAACTTCACGGCCTGACGCTCTTCGCCACTTGACCCCGATGGCAAGTACAACGACACCACGCTGTAGTCGGCGTAATCGGCTTGGATGTAACGCCCTTCGGCATCAAATTCAGCGATGCCCAAACCAATGGTGACGGAGCGCGGTTTAACGCGGCTGTAAATGCCTACGCCGCTGTAGCCCTTTTTTTCTGCGTAATGAAAATCACCGAAATAGCCCAGAGGCGCAAGCATCTCGGCAGTCATGTCGGCGGCCTGGGCTTTGAGTTCTTGCAAACAAATCACATCGGCGTTTTGTAGCGCGAGCCAAGCGTAAAAGCCTTTACTCGTGGCAGAACGAATGCCGTTTAAGTTGACCGAAATTATGCGCATAAGATTTTCGAGAAGAGCAAACCGCCATTATAATGCACCGCTTTTTTTCTATTTATACTGTTTACCATGTTGAATTTCCGCGCTGATTTCATTCGTTTCGCTGTGGCACAAAAAGTGTTGTGTTTTGGCGAGTTCCAAACTAAAGCGGGACGCTTGTCGCCGTACTTTTTTAACGCGGGATTATTTAATGACGGTGCATCGCTGCACAAACTCACGCAATTTTATGCACAAGCCATTAACGCCGCAGATGTGCCATTTGATATGTTATTTGGTCCAGCTTATAAAGGCATCCCACTGGCGGCTGGCACGGCAATTGCTTTAGCTCAGCAGGGGCGCAATGTGCCGTATGCCTACAACCGCAAAGAAACCAAAGACCACGGCGAAGGCGGCACAATAGTCGGCGCGAAATTAGCGGGGCGGGTGTTGATTATTGATGATGTGATTTCAGCGGGGACTTCAGTGCGTGAATCCATTGAAATTATCCGTGCGGCGGGCGCACAACCTTGTGCCGTGGTAATTGCGTTGGATCGCATGGAACGTGGCTTAGGCTCGTTGTCAGCGGTACAAGAAGTGGCACAGATGTATCAAATTCCGGTCATTAGCATCGCGACCCTAGATGATTTATTAGGCTTTTTACACGGCGAACCACAACTACAAGCACACTGCGTCGCCACTCAAACGTATCGCAATCAATATGGAGTTCAGTATGCGTAATTTATTTTGGGCGACGCTCTTGGCGGTGGTGAGTAGCACCGCTCAAGCGCAGATGTATAAATGGCAGGACGACAAAGGCGTGACGCATTACGGTGAAACCATTCCTGCCGAATACGCCAACAAAGATCGCTCGGAGTTGAGTAAAACAGGGCGAGTGATGAAAAAAACTGAGGTGCTGACCGCTGAAGAACGTCAAGCGAAGGCAGCACAAGATGTCAAAGTGCGCGCCGCACTAGAAGCTGAAAAGGTCAGCAAACAACGCGATAAATCGTTGCTGAACACTTACAGCAACGAGAAAGAAATTGAGCTATCGCGCCAACGCAATACCCAGCAAGTGGACATTCGCATCGAAAGCACCAATAGATTACTCGTCGACGCGAATAAAACCTTAGCCGACTTGCAAAAATCGGTAGATGCCAAAACGCGCGCCAAACAAACCATAGATGCCTATACCAAGGAGGACTTGTTGGATGCGCAAACAGCTGTCACAAAACTCACCGCAAAATTAGACGCTTTCAAGCAAGACAAAGCGCGCTTAGAAGCTAAATTTGCGGCAGACTTGGCGCGTTACAAAGAGCTCACAGGGAAGTAATCGCTATTCCTACAAGCTGACAAACTTATCACTGTCAGCTTGATAGGCTAGCAACTGTCCCGATTCAATATCAAAATACCAGCCGTGCAAGGCTAATGTCCCACTTGCTACGCGCTCGGCAATCCAACTAAACGACAGCAAATTTTGCAGCGATACCACGATAGCGCGCTGTTCGCATTCGCGTTGCCGTACTTCATCGCTGGCATCAGCAAAATCTCTCATCACTTGCAACCGTGCGGCCTCCACGAGACTCATCCAATCATCAATATAGGAATTGGGATTATCTGTGCCTGCGGTTTGCAGCAAGGTGTGGATCCCGCCGCAATGCGCATGCCCCAACACCACAATATGAGCCACGGCTAGGCTGCACACGCCGTATTCCAGCGCGGCGGTCGTGCCATGATGACCGACTCGATCTTCGGCGGGCGGCACCAAATTCGCCACGTTGCGAATGACAAATAAATCCCCTGGTGCACAATCAAAAACCAAGGCTGGATCAACGCGCGAATCACAGCAGCCCACAATCATCACTTTAGGCGTTTGACCTTGCTCGACTAAGTTGCGATACAGCACATCGGTGCGCGAAAAATGATTGCTTTGAAACCGTGCGAAGCCTGCAATCAAGTTGGTAGGTTTGTTCATGCGCCTAGCAAACGACGCTGTGCTTCGCGATATTTTGCGGCAGTTTTTGCTAACACATCCGCAGGGATGCGCGGGGCGGGAGCTTGCTTATTCCAGCCAGACGACTCCAGCCAATCGCGCACGAATTGCTTATCAAAACTGGGTGGATTGCTGCCCACTTGGTATTCATCAGCCGGCCAAAAACGCGATGAATCAGGCGTTAAGGCTTCGTCGATTAAATACAACGTGC
>JAVHQO010000182.1:0-1724 GCA_036171175.1 Gallionella sp. | reverse complement strand
CGCGCTGCTTTATATCGCCGCCACCCCATTTTTTGTCGATGGCGCATTAGCACAATTAGAGCAACGCCAGACGGCACTACACCAACCTATCCCCGCCGCTGAGGCGATTGTTATTTTGGGTGGCGGCAGCTATTACCACGCGCCCGAATATGGTGGGGAGAACACCGTCAGTGAAGCGGCGTTGCCGCGCGTGCGTTACGGCGCGCATCTATATCGAGCCACTAACAAGCCAATTTTAGTCACGGGCGGCGCGCCACAAGGCGGGCAAAGCAGTGAAGCGGCACAAATGTGCGACGTGCTAGAGCAAGATTTTTTAATCCCCGTGCGCTGGCTAGAAGAGCATTCCAATAACACCCTAGAAAATGCGCGCAACAGTTACGCGCTGCTGCATCCGCAAGGCATCCATAAAATTTATTTGGTTACCAGTGCCAGCCATATGCCGCGCGCCGCCAAGGTTTTTGCACAAGCTGGCTTTGAGGTGATTGCCGCACCCACCGCCTTTAGCAATCCCGACGTTTTTGGCGTGATGCGTTTTGTGCCGCGCGCCAAAACCTTGCTCGCCAGCAAAATTTTTATGCACGAGCTGATAGGTTTGGCTTGGTATCGCATAAAATCCTGAGTTTCCCATACGGAGAAGGGACTGTAAGAGCTCGATAAATCGAGCTCCTACAAAACTATTTAGACCAATAAACACCCTCAAACTTAGCAAAGGAATCGTTATGAAAGCACGCATCAAATGGGTAGAACAAGTTGCCTTTTTAGGTGAAACCGAAAGTGGTCATGTGGTATTGATGGACGGCGCAGCTGCGGGTGGCGGTCGCAATTTAGGCCCGCGTCCGATGGAAATGTTGCTGATAGGCGCAGGCGGCTGTACGAGCTATGACGTGATAACGATTTTGAAAAAAAGCCGTCAAGCTGTCACCGATTGTTATGTAGAAATGAGCGCGGAACGCGCCGAGACCGACCCTAAAGTGTTCACCAGCATCCATATGCACTTTGTTATTAAAGGTCGCGACATCAAACCTGAAGTAGTCGAAAAAGCGATTAAGTTATCTGCCGAAAAATACTGCTCCGCCTCAATTATGTTAGGCGCAACGGCTGCAATGACGCATGATTTTGAGGTGGTGCAAGAAGTTTAGGGGGGTATGGCAATAGCCCCTACATCTGTATTAAACCCAATAGCTCGTCTTGGTCATCAGCTTGCCGTTAAGTTGCATCGCCCATTGCACGGGCGCAGGTAGGGGCGCGCCGCCTAGCTCCACCGCCATTGCCGCATGAGCCGCTTCATCTGTCGCCATTTGCGTGACGATGGCGCGGCTTTTGGCATCCTGGGCGGGCAAGTTTTGCAAATGACCTTGCAAATGCGCGCCGACTTGGCGTTCGGTTTCGGCTAAAAAACCTAAATTCCACTTATCACCCAACCAGCCCGCCACCGCGCCCATTGCCAGCGAACCGCTGTACCACAAGGGATTGAGCACGCTCAAATGCCCGCCTAATTCATGCACGCGCTGCGCTGTCCACGCCAAATGTTCGGTTTCTTCCGCTGCCGCGTGCTGCAATTTTTGTTGCACTTCGACCGAGCGCGCGGTAAGTGCCTGACCTTGATACAAGGCTTGCGCACAAATTTCGCCGGTGTGATTCACCCGCATCAAGCCCTGCGCGTGGTGCTTTTCTGCGGCATCCAAAGCCGCCTCAGCAACATCGGCATCGGGATATGCGCGCGC
>JAVHQO010000181.1:0-8323 GCA_036171175.1 Gallionella sp. | reverse complement strand
AGAGCATATCGGCATGGAAAAAAATATAAAAGTTGCGGTGTTATTTGTTTGCATGGGCAATATCTGCCGTTCGCCAACAGCCGAAGCGGTGTTTCGTGAGTATGTGCGGCGTGCTGGGTTGGCCGCGAAAATCGAAATAGATTCAGCTGGGACGCATGATTATCACGTTGGCGAAGCCCCTGATTTACGCACGCAACGCGCCGCGCAACAACGCGGTTTTAAGATGACGCATTTGCGTGGACGGCAAGTCAGTGCGCTAGATTTTGCAGATTTTGATTATGTGTTGGCGATGGATGAAGCGAATTTTTCGATACTTAATCAGCTAGCTCCTGCTAATAGCACGACGCATGCGGAGTTGTTTTTGCATTATGCGCATCACCATGTCGAGCGCGAAGTGCCCGACCCGTATTACGGTGGCGCAGACGGCTTTGAGCGCGTGTTAGATATGGTTGAAGATGCGGCGGCGGGGTTATTGCAAGCGATTCGAGAAAAGCATTTTGTAGCCACTTAAGTGTGCTGAATAAATTGCTGGAAACTTTGTGGTATGCGCCCTAATAGCTGGCTAAAACCCAATGCCGATGCGGTGTTGCCAGCCGATAACATGGCGTAGGTATCTGAACATAACGGCGCACTAGGGACGAAATCACCGAGGTATGCGATGAGTTTGACTAACGGTTGCGGTAGGGCGAGATGCAGCGCGCTTGAGTGTCCGAGTTGCGCGCGGTAGCTGTCTAACATGCCGCGCATGTTGGTGGCTTCGCTGCCGACCACATCGACGGTTAGGCTTTTCGCATGAGTATCCGCTAGCCAATTTTTGACCGCCGCGCATAAGTCGTCGATGTGCACAGGTTGCAAACTTTGTACGCCGCCCATGGGTAATACTTGCACGGGTAATTGCGCCATTGACCTAAACATTTTGGCACTTGCGCCATCTGCGCCATAAATCACCGACGGGCGTAGGCATAAGGTTTTAATGCGCGCTGGCAGCTTGTGCAGCGCGGCTTCGGCAGTGAGGCGATGGTTGAAATATGGCACGGCTATGCCGCTATCCACACCGAGCGCGGAAACGTGTATGACGCGCTGCACGTTGGATGTTTCACACGCGGAAAATAATGCGACTGGTGTGTCGGCAAGTAAGGCTGACATGGGATTTTTTGTGCTATCGCGCAATACGCCCACCGCGTTGATAACTACGTCGATATTTTCTAAACGCGGCAGCCAAACATCTGCCGTCGTGTCACGACAAAAATCCACCGCAATGTCGCCAGATTCACTGGGGGTGCGCACCGCGCGTATCACCGTGTGTCCTTTACTGCGTAAGGCTTTCGTGAGATGCCGTCCGACAAAACCACTCGCGCCACAGATTAAAATTTTCATGTTGTGTCCTTAATTTTTAGAAGTGATTGCGCCATTCGCGCAAAGCCGTGAAGACGGCGAGTGCTGAGGTGTCGCTCAAACCTTGTTGTTGTAAGGTTTGGATGAGGTCAGTTTGCGTACAACGCAAAAAAGGATTGGTCGCGAGTTCGAGAGCGATCGTGCTAGGTAAGCTGGGGATGTTTGCGGCGCGCAGTTGTTGCGTGGCGACAATGCGCTGTTGAATATCGGTGTTATTGGGTTCACAAACGGCGGCGAAGCGTAGGTTGGCGGCGGTGTATTCGTGGGCGCAATAGACTTTGGTTTGCGCAGGCAATTGACTTAAGCGTTGCAGCGAATCATGCAGCTGCGCCAGCGTGCCTTCTTTGTTGCGTCCACAACCTGCACCGAACAATACGTCGCCGCAAAATAAAATTTCATTGTTGTAAAAAGCCACGTGGTCATCAAGGTGACCAGGGATTTCTAAGATGTTAAAAGTCAGTCCAAATTCGCGCAAATCTAAGGTGTCGCCCTCGCGTAAATCATGGCTGATATAGGGATTCGCAAGATGCTGCCGACCATACACGGGAGCGTTATATAATCCGCGCAATTTTTCGATGCCACCGATGTGATCTGCGTGGCGATGCGTGCACAAAATCCCAGTCAGTGCGAGCTGCTCAGCGGCTAAAAATGCCAGCACGGGTGCGGCATCGCCAGGGTCAACGACGATGGCGTGCTGATGATTGTGTATTGCCCAAATGTAGTTGTCGGTGAAGGCGGGGATAGCGGTTATTTTGAACATGCGGGTGAGGGAGTATTGCGATGCCTGATTGTAAAGTAAGTGCGCAAAATTTGAGCGACTGGTTGAACACCGCGCAAGGTCGCTATGTGTTGAGCCGCGAGCAAGATTTTTTTGATCGCAGTGTGAGCGATATTTTTGGCTTTAACGCGCTGCAATTAGGTTGGTGTGAACACGATTTTTTACGCGCTAGTCGCATGACGTTGCGCACTTGTGCGGGCGATGAGAGCGGTGCGGCGGTGCGCTTATGTGCGGAAGAATTACCGCTCGCGAGCGAGAGTATCGACTTGCTGGTGTTGCCGCATGTGTTGGAATTTGCAGCGCAGCCGCATCAGATTTTGCGCGAGGTGGAACGGGTTTTAATCAGCGAGGGCAGTGTGCTGATTAGCGGTTTTAATCCTTATAGTTTATGGGGCGCGCGGCGCATTTTCGGTGCTAAAAATGGCTATCCCTGGGCGGGCGAATTTATCGCGCTGCAACGCCTAAAAGATTGGTTAGCATTGTTAGGTTTTGTGGTGGTGAGCGGAGGGTATTCGGTACACGCCCCGCCGTTTAATCTGAGTAGCGCGTTAGCGCGTTGCAAATTTATGGATGCAGCGGGCGAACGCTGGCACACAGTCAGCGGCGGCGTGTATTTTTTACATGCCATTAAACGCGTGCCAGGGATGCGTTTAATCCAGCCGCAATGGAATAAAAAAAGGCTGCGACGGTTTGTGTCTGCCACACCGAAATTGAATAAGACGCATAAAGCAAAAGAGGGAATCTCTATAAATTCAAATTTTGAGATGAAGCACCAGGAGCCGCGCAGCGAATGACGCGGGCATATCAGATTGATAGACAAGGAATGAGCGAGCACGCGACACCGTGATTCGCTCAAAATTTGAATTTATAGAGATTCCTATGAATAGAGCAGTAGTGGATGTTTTTAGTGATGGTGCTTGTAAAGGCAACCCCGGTGTGGGCGGCTGGGGCGCGCTGTTGCGTAACAAAGGGCAAGAGCGCGAGCTATGCGGCGGCGAGCTGGTGACGACCAATAATCGTATGGAGTTGATGGGCGCGATTAGTGCGCTGGAAGCCTTGACGCGGCCTTGCAAAGTGCGTCTGCATACTGATTCAAAATATGTGCTGCAAGGCATCACCGAGTGGCTAGCAAACTGGAAAAAACGCGGCTGGAAAACCGCCGATAAGAAACCCGTTAAAAATGATGACTTGTGGCGCAGATTGGATGTCGCGGTGATGCAGCATGACATCGAATGGATTTGGGTAAAAGGTCATGCGGGACACGAGGGTAACGAGCGTGCTGATGAGCTGGCAAATCGTGGGGTAGAAATGATTTTGGCGCAGCAGAGCGGCGCGTTAAATAACAAAAAATTAGCAGGAGGGAGCGATGCGTAAAATTGTTTTAGATACCGAAACGACTGGGCTGTATCCCGAACAGGGACATCGCATTATTGAAATTGCCGCGATTGAATTACACGGTCGGCAAGTCACCACCCGACACTTTCATCATTACCTGGATCCCGAACGCGAAGTGGATGAAGGCGCGGCGCGCATCCACGGTTTTACTTGGGACATGTTGCGTGGGCGAGCAAAATTTGCCGACATCGCGGCGAGCTTTTTAGAGTTTATTGCAGGGGCGGAATTGATTATTCATAACGCGCCGTTTGATATTGGCTTTATCAATCACGAGTTGAAATTATTAGGTTTGCCGATTCTGCAAAATGAGGTGTTGGACACGCTTAAATTCGCGCGTGAAATGCACCCAGGCAAGAAAAATAGTTTGGACGCTTTGTGTAGTCGCTACGAAATCGACAACACGCATCGCTCGCTGCACGGGGCTTTGCTCGATACGGAGTTGTTAGCCGAAGTGTATTTTGCGATGACGCGCGGTCAGCATAGTTTGCTAGGCGATGACGCGCCAGTGGCGCGCGTGCAAGCGGTGTTTAATACCGATACCGCGCGTGCCAGCGTGCGGGTATTGCAGCCTAGCGACGAAGAATTAGCCGCTCATGCACAACAATTACTCGACATCGACAAAGCCAGCAAAGGCGCGTGCTTGTGGAAAACGCTGGAGGCGGTGTGATTAAAATTACTCATCCCGCCGCGCTGCTTAAAACGGTATTACTGTTGTGTGTTTTGCTCTATCTGGGTGCGTGTGGCTATTTATGGGCGACACAAAAAGAGCTGATTTTTAATCCCACCAAGCAATTACAAACCACGCCTGACCGATTGGGCTTAACTTTTGAGGCGGTCAAAATTCCATCTGGCTCACATGGTGAGCGCGGCGAATTGGACGCTTGGTGGATACCGGCCGCGCATGGCAGCGACATTACGTTGCTGTATTTACATGGCAACGACCGCAATGTCAGCAGTAATGCCAGCCACGCGCAACGCTTGCACGACATGGGTTACAACGTGTTGCTGGCGGACTATCGCGGCTATGGCAATAGTACGGGCGGCGCGCCCAGTGAAGCAAAAGTGTATGAGGATGCGGAAGCGGTTTGGCAGTATTTGCGTGTCGGAAGAGGCTTAAAAGCGCAGCAAATTTTTATTTACGGACATTCTTTAGGTGGCGCAATCGCGATTGATTTGGCGACGCATCACGCCGATGCAGCGGGGCTGATTGCCGAGAGTACGTTCACTTCGATGCAAGCGATGGGCGAGTTACGCTACAGTTTTTTACCTGTGGCATGGATGCTCAATCAGCGTTTTGATTCCTTGCAAAAAATTGCGCAGTTAAAAATCCCGCTGTTACTCATACACGGCACATGGGACAAAGAAGTGCCTGTAGCTATGTCGCAACAATTATTCGCTGCCGCCGCCAGTCCTAAGACGCTGACGCTTATCGAGGGTGGCGGACACAGCAACAGCGGCGCGGTCGGATGGATTGAATATCGCGACGCATTAAATAAATTTATCGATCAACCACAACGCGCAGTAGCGCATGGAAATTTCAAATGAAAGTAGATGTCATTATTATTGGTTCAGGTGCGGCAGGTCTGATGTGCGCCTTGCAGGCTGGGCAACGCGGGCGTTCGGTGGTGTTAATCGACCACGCTAAAAAGCTCGCCGAAAAAATTCGTATTTCGGGTGGCGGACGCTGCAACTTCACCAACCTCAACACCAAACCAGAAAATTTTATTTCCGATAATCCAAACTTTTGCCGCTCGGCTTTAAGCCGTTACACCCCGCAAGATTTCATCGCGCTGTTGCAAAAACACAGCATCACTTTTCACGAGAAAACGCTGGGGCAATTATTTTGCGATGAAGAATCTGAATCCATCATCGGCATGTTGCGCAAAGAATGCGACGAGGCAGGCGTGAAGCGTTTTATGAGTTGCGACATTGAGGAGATTAAGCACACGCCTTATGTCGGCGAAGCGGGTTTGGGCAAAAAAGCTAAGTTTTATGTGAGCACCTCGCGCGGCGAATTTGAAGCGGTGTCACTGGTGATTGCCACGGGCGGGCTGTCGATTCCCAAGGCCGGCGCAACCCCTTACGGCTACCACGTTGCCGAGCAATTTAATGTGCCAATTACCAAGTTGCGCGCAGGGTTAGTGCCGCTGACGTTTGCGCCCGAAGATTGGAAACCGTATAGCGAATTAACTGGCGTGTCGTTTGATGCCGTTGTGACAGCAGGCAAACATGCCTTCCGTGAAAACGTGTTGGTGACGCATCGCGGTTTGAGTGGTCCAGCCATTTTGCAAGCCTCCTCATATTGGCAACATGGCACGCCGCTGAGCATCAATATGTTGCCCGATGCCGATATGTTTGAAGTGTTGAGTGAGCAAAAAACCAGCAAAAAACAACTGGCAAATTTCCTCACGCAATGGTTTGCCAAGAGCTTCGCCGATGTGTGGTGCGCGCAGCTTACTGAACGTACCAAGGTCGCCAACTTGCCGCTCAATCAATACAACGACAAGCAACGCAAAGTGATTGCCGCCGAATTACATAATTGGCAAGTGATGCCATCTGGCACGATGGGTTACGCCAAAGCCGAAGTGACTTGCGGCGGTATCGACACGCGCGCGTTGTCGTCTAAAACGATGGAATGCAACGACGTACCCGGCTTGTATTTCATCGGCGAAGTGGTCGATGTGACAGGCTGGCTAGGCGGCTATAACTTCCAATGGGCATGGGCTTCAGGCTACGCAGCGGGGCAGGCGATTTAATAACTCCCGATGACTCAAAAATCGCAATGAAAATCGCTTACACACTCACTCGCGCTGACCTTGAAATTGCTGAGCAGCGCATGCAAAAAAACTTAATCGCGCAGCGTAAAAATTCATCGCTGCGCTTTTTACGCGCGCTCTTGTTGGGTGGCTTCATCGGTTTGGGCTTTAGTTATTTACAGCACGATGCTGAGTCTAATGTTTACACGCAAGCCATACAGCTGTTGGTCGCGCTGACTTTTTTCGGCTCAATAATTTGGCTGGCTATTTGGTCGCGTTCTAAGCATAAAAAAGTTTGGCTGGAAAGTCTGGCGGGTGAGCAACTGGTGGAATTTACCGCTGCGGGTTTTTCATGCAGTAGTGCGCGCGGCATTATTTTTTATGACTGGACTGAGTTAATTGCTTTGGATGAGCGTGCTGATTATTGTTTATTTTATTTACGCCGCGATGCCGTGCTGACAATACCAAGCGCGAGCTTTGCCTCACCGCAATTGCAAGTTGCCACGCTGCTCGAAGTGCGGCATTTATGGGCTGCGCATCCTGACAACGCCGCGCGTGATTTGCCAGCCGCACCTCGCGCGACGGGTTTCTTTTCTGTTCAGGCGTTGTGGGCGAATTTATGTACCGCTGCGCGGGTGATTTTTTTCCGTCCATTTAATTGGCGCGATTTCAAAGTGTCACGCAGTCAGCTCGCCTACTTGGTAGTGCTCGATTTAGCGTGGCTTGCTTTAGTGGATTTTTATTTGGCACTGCCCGTGCCGCGCTTTAGTTGGTATGGCGTAAGTCACTACGCGCTGTCGCTGCTGTTGACATTATTAGCCGCCGCTTTAGTCAGTAGCCGCATGGCGTATCGCGCCAGTTTATTGGCATTGCTGGTGATGACAGCGGCAAGCTCGCTGCTAATTTCGGTGGTGTATTTATTAGCTTGGTTCGCGCAAGACTCGTTACCGTTTGCACATGCAGCAATACCCATGTTGCTCTATGTTTTCGCGGCGATATGGGCGATGGCAGCTCTGTTTAGAATCGTGCAGGCTTTGTATTTTCAGCCCGCTCCCAGCGCGCTTTATTTAAGCAGTGTGTTTGCCGTTTTCACCATGCTGATTTACGGCTTAGTGCCGCATCAAAATTTTTTCTACGACGACGCGCCTAGTGAACAAACCGATGTGTATCAACGTGCGCGTGAATTAGATGTGGAAGCTATTTTTTATCACCAGCCACAATTAGTTGAGCAGCAACTTGCCAGCTTGTTGCTCGCGCAGAAAAACAAAACCAACCTCTATTTTGTAGGCTTTGCGGGGCAAGCTGAAGAGCAAGTTTTTGGCAACGAAGTCCGTTTCGCTAAAAATTTACTTGATCAGCGTTTCGCCAGCGCAGGTCATTCGATTGCACTCATCAATAGCATGGATACGGTGCAAGACGCACCGCTCGCCAATCAACATAATTTGGATGCTGTGTTGCAAGGAGTAGCCGCACGCATGGATAAAAAACGCGATGTACTATTTTTATATTTAAGTTCGCATGGCGCAAAAGATCAGCAATTATCCGTGTCGTTTTGGCCGTTGCGCTTGAATAATCTTAAGGCTGAAACGCTCAAAGAAATGTTGGATAACAGTGGCATACAAAATCGCGTGATTGTGGTGTCGGCATGTTATTCAGGCGGATTTTTGGACGCGCTTAAAGACGACAACAGCTTGATTATGACCGCCTCCAGCCGCGATCATGTCTCTTATGGTTGCGGCGATGCCACGCAATACACTTACTTTGGTGAATCGTATTTTGTGCAGTCTTTAGCTCACGGCAATTCATTTATTAGTGCCTTTAGCGATGCGCAAGAACGTATTGCGGCACGCGAAAAAAGTGAAGGCAAAGACAGCTCTGCACCGCAGATTCATATCGGCACAAACATTGAAGCAAAGTTAAATTTATTAGAGGTAAAACCCGCCGCACAATGTCCGCCTAGAACAATTTGTACTAAACAATAAAAGTGATGTGCATAAAA
>JAVHQO010000180.1:0-30241 GCA_036171175.1 Gallionella sp. | reverse complement strand
GGTCATGCAACATTTTCCTCTAAAAATGTTGCACTTGGTTTTTGAGCGCGCCTGCTTATTTACCGCCACTCCGGGGTTTAATGCCGCATCATCAAGCAAGCTGGACTTTTGCCTATCTTCCGTAACTTTCGGCAAAAAACCTAGACAAATCCCCCCAACTTACGGCAAACTACACAGATGAAAACTGTCTCGCCCCACACAAATAGCATTCTGGTGCTGCATGGCCCAAACTTAAACTTGCTCGGTACGCGCGAGCCAGAAGTGTATGGACACACCACTTTGGCTGAAATTGATGCGGGTTTAGTGAGTTTTGCCGGCAAAAGCGGTGTGTTATTGCGAACTTTGCAAAGTAATGCTGAGGTTGTGTTGATTGAATGCATTCATCAATCCCGCTTGGACGGAACTTCGTTTATCATCATCAACCCCGCCGCGTTTACCCACACCAGTGTGGCGTTGCGCGATGCTTTGGCGGCGGTGGCGATACCCTTTATTGAAGTGCATTTATCGAATGTTTTCGCGCGCGAAGCGTTCCGTAAAGAGTCGTATTTTTCTGATTTAGCCGTGGGTGTGATTAGCGGCCTAGGTGTGTCAGGCTATCAATTCGCCGTGCAATACGCATTGGCTTACCAAAAACCATAAGAGGAGAACGCAATGGATTTACGCAAACTAAAAACCCTGATTGAACTGGTGGAAGCATCCAACATCGCTGAGCTAGAAATTAGCGAAGGTGAGGAGCGCGTGCGCATTACTCGCTCGGTTGCCGCTGGTGCGCAAATGTTTGCCGCCGCACCACAACCACAAATGATGATGGCCGCCGCCGCCCCCGTTGTCGCTGCTGCGCCTGCGGAAGCGGCTAAACCTGCTGCGGTAGAAGGCCATATTGTTAAATCGCCGATGGTTGGCACGTTTTATCGTTCGGCTTCGCCAGGTGCAAAAGCGTTCGTTGATGTGGGTCAAAGCGTCAACTCTGGCGATACCTTGTGCATCGTTGAAGCGATGAAATTGCTCAATGAAATCGAATCTGACTTTGTCGGCGTAGTGAAAGCCATTTTGGTTGAAAACGGTCAACCCGTTGAATACGGTCAGCCGCTGTTTGTGATTGGCTAGCGTTTGAACTCGCCCAACTATTGGGCGAGTTTGCCTTTTTAGCGTTAGCCAACCGCTAGCGTTTATCAGCCAAAGATTTTGGCGCGAAATCAGCCGCGCCACAGCTCGGAGAATCTCATGTTTGAAAAAATCCTCATCGCCAATCGTGGCGAAATCGCTTTACGCATCCAACGCGCTTGCCGCGAAATGGGCATTAAAACCGTGGTCGTGCATTCCGAAGCCGATGCTGACGCGAAATACGTCAAGCTCGCCGACGAATCAGTGTGCATCGGTCCAGCTTCTTCATCGCAAAGTTATTTAAGCATTCCCGCTATTATCGGTGCGGCGGAAGTCACTGACGCGCAAGCGATTCATCCTGGTTACGGCTTTTTGTCGGAAAATGCGGATTTTTCTGAACGCTGCGAAAAATCGGGCTTTGTGTTTATCGGTCCGCGCGCCGAAACCATCCGTATGATGGGCGACAAAGTCTCAGCAAAAATTGCCATGAAAAAAGCGGGCGTGCCATGCGTGCCGGGCGTGGAAGGGGCATTGCCAGACAATCCTGCTGAAATTATCAAAATCGCGCGCAGCATTGGCTACCCCGTGATTATCAAAGCCTCTGGCGGCGGCGGTGGACGCGGGATGCGTGTGGTGCATACCGAAGCAGCGGTGCTTAATGCGGTGACTATGACCAAAGCTGAAGCGCAAGCAGCATTTAATAACCCCATGGTGTACATGGAAAAGTATTTGGAAAATCCGCGTCATATTGAGATTCAAATTTTGGCGGACGAACACGGCAACGCGGTGTATTTAGGCGAGCGTGATTGTTCGATGCAGCGTCGTCACCAAAAGATTTTGGAAGAAGCTCCTGCTCCTATGCTTGACCCAAAATTACGCAACAAAATTGGTGAGCGTTGCGCTGAAGCGTGTCGCAAAATCGGCTATCGCGGCGCAGGTACGTTTGAGTTCTTGTACGAAAACGGCGAGTTTTATTTCATCGAAATGAACACCCGCGTGCAGGTTGAGCATCCCGTAACAGAAATGATTACCGGCATTGACATCGTGCAGCAACAAATTCGCATTGCGGCGGGCGAAAAGTTAGCGTTCCGTCAAAAAGATATTCAGTTCAAAGGCCACGCCATTGAATGTCGTATCAATGCCGAACACCCTTTCAAATTTATTCCCTCACCGGGTCGCATTACCACTTGGCATATGCCCGGTGGCCCTGGCATCCGCGTCGATTCTCATGTGTATGCCAACTACTTCGTGCCGCCGCATTACGACTCGATGATAGGCAAGTTGATTGCTTACGGCGACACCCGTGAACAGGCGATGGCGCGGATGCGTACCGCGTTGTTGGAAATCGCGGTGGAAGGCATAGACACCAATATCGCGCTGCATCGCGAGCTGTTGCAAGACGCGGCATTTATTCGTGGCGGCACCAACATTCATTATCTTGAGGCGCGCTTAGCTGAGCGCAGCAAAACTAAATAATGGCTTGGCTAACACTCATTGCTGATACCGACGCACAACATGCTGAAGCCTTGAGCGAGGCTTTACTAGAACGTGGCGCGTTGTCGGTTGATTTGTTGGATGCGGATGCCGACACCCCAGACGAACAAGCTATTTTTGGTGAGCCGGGCGAGCCGCCTCCTGGCGTGTGGCAACACAATCGCATCAGTGCGTTGTTCGACCAAGATCAGGATGTCGCTGCGATTTTGCAGGCAGCTGCACAGGACATCGGCTTAACCGTGCTACCTGAATTTCGCATCGAAACCTTGGCGGATAACGATTGGGTGCGTTTAACCCAGTCGCAATTCGAGCCGATTCCCATTTCCCCGCGCTTGTGGATCGTGCCGACTTGGCACACGCCATCTGACCCTACCGCCATCAACATCGTGCTCGATCCTGGTTTAGCTTTTGGTACAGGCAGCCATCCCACCACGCGGCTATGTTTGCGCTGGTTAGACAGCAATATGGCACAGGGCGTGAGCGTGTTGGACTACGGCTGTGGCTCAGGCATTTTGGCAATTGCCGCGATGAAGCTCGGCGCGGCGAATGCGGTCGGCGTGGATTTGGATAAGCAAGCGGTGCTTGCCAGTCACGACAATGCCGCAGCGAATAACGTCAGCCATGTTGAGTTTTATTTGCCTGAAAATGATCCGCTCAGAGCATACGATTTGGTGGTGGCAAACATCTTGACCAACCCGTTGCGGATGCTCGCGCCCCTGTTGGCGGGAGCGACCAAGCAAGGTGGGCAAATCGTGTTGTCGGGCATTTTGCAAGAGCAAGCCGACGATGTGATGGCGATTTATGCGCAATGGTTTGATTTGAATGCGCCGATATTTGAAGACGGCTGGTCGTGCCTATCAGGACGTAAACGCTAGACGAATATGGACGGAACGACTCGCTGCCCGCATTGCGACACGCGCTTCAAAATCGCCGCCGCGCAATTGCAAGCCCATCAAGGTCAGGTGCGTTGTGGGCATTGTTTGCAAGCCTTTGATGCGCGTGTTGAGTTCATTGCGGATGAGCCTCATCCGCAGCTTGAGCTGGATGAATTTGCCGCGCCCTCGCATCTCTCTGCCGCTGTGCTTAGCGAGCCTGAGCAAGCGGTTAGTGTGCAAATAGCAGTGCTGAATGAGCCTAGTGTGCACGAGGATGCGTTGCTAAACAGTGCTGTCGATATGCCTGCTGTTAAAGGTGGGCGTATCTGGTGGGGGCTAATGATTGCATTGCTCGTGTTGGCGTTGCTACTGCAATTAAGTTATCTGTGGCGTGCTGATTTAGCGGCGCGCATTCCAAGCAGTCGGCCGCTACTAGACACTATTTGTAACTGGTTGGCGTGCCAAGTTGGTCTGCCACAAAATAGTGAATTGATTAGCATCGAGTCGTCTAATTTAGAAGCCGATACGAACAACAGCCAGCTGATTAGTTTGAACGTATTACTACGTAATCGCGCTCATTACGCATTAGCATTGCCGCATTTAGAATTGACCCTGAACGACACGCAAGAACGCGCGCTGGCACGGCGAATTTTCAAGCCCGCAGAGTATTTAGCTACGTCGCAACAAGCTGAAGCAGGCATTCCCGCTGACCAAGAAATCAGCATTAAAGTTTGGCTGGCGTTACAAGAGCTAAACCCCAGCGGTTACCGCTTAGTTTTGATTTATCCCAATCCTTAATAGGTGCTTGATGAACACAGTTAAATTTACCAGCACGCACGAATGGGCGCGCACTCAGGCAGATGGCACATTAAGCGTTGGCATTAGTGCGCAAGGTCAAGCGATGTTGGGCGACATGGTGTTTGTTGAGCTGCCCAGCATCGGGCGTAAAGTCGTGGCAGGTGAGGCCTGTGCCGTGGTCGAGTCGGTCAAAGCCGCTTCGGATGTGCACGCGCCTGTCAGCGGCACAATCATTGCGGTAAATGCGCAACTGAGCGACTCGCCCGAAGACCTTAACAACACACCTTATGCAAGTTGGATATTTACGCTGCAAGCTGACAATTTAGCCGACCTAGATAGCTTGATGGACGAAGCCGCTTACCTCGCGATACTGGCATAAAATTGCCGTTTTTAGTTGTTGCCGCAAACCTTTGCGGTTTATGATTCCTCCCCACTTAGCCCACACAAGGAACACGCCATGAAAACTTCTTCCGCAGTCATTCCGACCTTAGGCGGCAACCCCGTTAAACTGTATGGCGAATTTCCGCAAGTTGGTCAAAGCGCACCTGATTTCAGCTTAGTCAACGCCGAATTAAAAAACATCACGCTGGCGGATTTTGCGGGCAAACGCAAAGTGCTCAACATCGTGCCGAGCTTGGACACGCCCACCTGTCAGGCTTCGGCGCGCCGTTTTAACGTGGCGGCAAGCAGTTTGGATAACACCGTAGTGATTAACATTTCTGCCGATTTGCCGTTTGCTATGGCACGTTTTTGTGCCTCGGAAGGCTTGAGTAATGTGGTGAATTTGTCGTTGATGCGTGGGCGTGATTTTATGCGCAACTATGGCGTGAAAATTGCCGATGGCGTGTTGGCGGGCTTGACCTGCCGCGCGGTGATTGTGCTGGATGCGCACAACAAAATTCGCTATACCGAACTAGTTGCATCCATTGAGCAAGAACCAAATTATGCGGCAGCACTCGAAACGCTCACTCACTGCTAGTTCAGCACGTTTTACTCAACTGGAGACTCATCATGTTTAATGCAAAATCTATTTTTATCGCGCTGCTCGCAGCTGCAACTTTAAGCGCATGTGCGTCGAGCAACTCAGGTGCGGCTTACACGCGCGGGCAAGTCCGCCAAGTTGAAGATGTCAAAATGGCGACGGTCGAAAGTATTCGTGATATTCAAATCGAAGGGACTAAAACGCCTATTGGCGCAGGTGCAGGTGCGATTATTGGCGGCGTGGCGGGCGGTAATCGCAGTGGTAATGCGGCAAGTGCGATAGGCTCGGTATTAGGCAGCGTAGTCGGCGGCTTGGTCGGCGCAGCGGCAGAAGAAGGCGTAACGCGTCAAGCAGGCTTTGAAATCACGGTTAAATTCGACGACGGCAAAATGGTCGCCATCGCGCAAGGCGCAGATGAAAAATTCAAAGTCGGCGACCGCGTGCGTATTGTCACTGGCGCAGGTGTGACACGCGTCAGCCACTAAGCCTCTATTTTTTATTGCCCAGTAAAACGGCACGATTGAGTGCCGTTTTTTTTAGCTAACCTTATGCTATTTTTGCCATGAACCCAGCTTTAGTTTTGCCCTATAACGAAGTAGAACGTCTGCAAGCCGTTGCTAGCTATCAGTTGTTGGACACGCTCCCTGAGCAGGCGTACGACGATCTTGTTCAGCTCGCCGCTTACATTTGTAAAACCCCCATCGCTTTGATTTCGCTGATTGATGATTCACGTCAGTGGTTCAAAGCGCGTGTTGGTCTGGACGTTGATGAGGTGCCGCGTGAACAAACTTTTTGCACTCATGCGCTGCTCAAGCCTAATGAAATGCTGCTGGTCAATGATGCGCGCTGCGATGCGCGTTTTGATAAGCATCCCGCTGTCGTGGCAGGGATGGTCGGATTTTATGCGGGTGTGCCACTGACCAACGAGAGCGGGCTCGCACTTGGTACGCTATGCGTGGTAGATAGCCAAGCACGCGAACTGAGCGCGGCAGCACTCAATGCTTTGAGCAGTCTGGCTAGGCAAGTGGTGGCGCAATTTGAATTGCATAAATCCGTGTTGATTTTGCAAACCCAGCAGCGTGAATTGATTGAACTGAATGCGCAACTCACCGAACTCTCCATTACCGACGCGCTCACTCAATTACATAATCGCCGCAAGTTCGACCAGCAGTTGCAACTGGAATACGAACGTGCGGTACGTTACCCACAAGAGATGAGCGTGTTGCTGTTAGATATTGATCACTTCAAGACTTACAACGATAAATTTGGACATCCCGCAGGCGATGAGGTTTTGCGTCAGGTTGCTAAAGTGATTGCGGGGGAGGTGCGTCCCTCCGATTGTGCTGCACGTTACGGTGGTGAAGAGTTTGTGGTGATTTTGCCCGAAACCAATGCGCTAGGTGCTGTCCGCATGGCGGAACGCATTCGCCATGCGATTGAACAACAGGCTTGGTTGCTTCGCCCCATCACCACCAGCATTGGTGTGGCGACTTATCGTAATCAAGATGTGGCGCAGTTAGTTCAGCAAGCCGACGCGGCTTTATATCGCGCTAAACAAGCGGGGCGCAACTGCGTGATATTCTCCGAATAAATTGATGCGTGAAAGCACGTTTAATTGCGGATGTGGATAGTTAACTCCGCCAAATTCCAGCGCGCTTTGACATTGAATTGATAGTTTTTATCGCCTTGTTGTTGCGCCAAACGCAGCGCGCCAGCAAAGGCAATCATCGCGCCGTTGTCGGTGCAAAATTGCAAATCTGGATAAAACACCCGTCCACCGCGTTGCTCAATATCATGGGTTAAACGCTCGCGCAGCAGTTTGTTTGCACCCACTCCACCTGCTACCACCAACTGACTCAAGCCCGTATGCGCCAAGGCAGCGCGGGCTTTGTGTGCTAACACGTCGATGATAGCTTGTTGTGCGGCATAGGCAATATCAGCTTTGGTTTGAGGTGCGTTGTCGCTGTTTTTAACAGCTGTTAGCACGGCAGTTTTTAAGCCGCTAAAGCTAAAATCAAAATCACCGCTGCGCAACATCGGGCGCGGTAATTTGTAAATATCAGGGCGTCCCAGCTGTGCTAAAGCTGCCAAAGCGGGACCGCCTGGATAACCTAAGCCTAATAGTTTCGCGCTTTTATCGAAGGCTTCGCCTGCGGCATCATCCAAAGTTTCGCCTAACAGTTGGTACTCGCCCACACCATCGACGCGCATTAGTTGGGTGTGTCCTCCCGATACCAGTAAGGCGACAAACGGAAATTTAGGCGCGGGGTCGGATAGCAAGGGGGAGAGCAAATGCCCTTCGAGATGATGAATGCCGATGGTTGGCAAATCGAGCGCGAACGCTAGCGCGTTTGCCACGCTCGCACCCACCAACAGCGCGCCGCCTAAACCTGGTCCTTGTGTATAAGCAATGGCATTAACTTGTTGCAGCGTGATGCCGCCGTCTTGTAATACTTGGCGGATCAATGGAATCACGCGTTGTACATGGTCGCGCGAGGCGAGTTCAGGGACGACCCCGCCGTATTCTTGATGCAAAGGAATTTGTGTATGCAGCGCGTGCGCTAGTAAACCTTTACCCAGCTGATACAGCGCGATGCCCGTTTCGTCACACGACGATTCGATGCCGAGCGTAATCAGTCCCATTACAAACTAATCGCGAAACCGAAATGTTGCTCAAACTGCGCCATGATGTCGGCGCGTGATGGCGCGTGATTTTGTCCGCCGCGACTGGCGATTTTGAGTGTTCCCATGAGCGAAGCCAAACGTCCTGTGGTTTCCCAATTCCAACCCTTTTTTATGCCATACAACAGCCCCGCACGATAGGCATCGCCGCAACCCGTTGGGTCGAGTAATGCTGTCGCTTGCGCACACGGAATTAGAATTTCTTTGCCGTCGGCGTAGATGGTTGAACCTTCGCCGCCGCGCGTGACAATCAGCGCGCATTTCCCTTGCGCTAATTCGAGCAGCGTTTTGCCTGTTTTGTCTTGCAGCAACTGCGCTTCGTAATCGTTTACCGTCACATAAGTCGCGAGACTGACTAAGTGCAGCAGCTCTGCACCGCTAAACATCGGCATCCCCTGCCCCGGATCGAACACCCACGGAATGCTCGCATCTACAAACTGTTGCGCGTGTTGCATCATGCCGTCGCGACCATCGGGCGACACGATACCTAAGCTCACTTGTTGTGCGTCGCTGACTTTATTCTGTTCAGAAAAACCCATCGCGCCGGGGTGAAACGCGGTGATTTGATTGTCGTCCAAGTCGGTGGTGATAAACGCTTGCCCCGTGTAGCTGCCTGTCACATGGCGCAGATGCGCTTGCGAAATGCCATGCTTTTGCAAGTGCTGCGCGTAGCTCGAAAAGTCATCGCCTATGGTTGCCATTAGCAATGGCGCGCCGCCTAACAGTTGCAAGTTATAGGCGATATTGCCTGCACAGCCGCCAAATTCGCGGCGCATTTCTGGTACTAAAAATGCCACATTCAGCATGTGAATTTTTTCAGGCAGGATGTGTTTTTTGAATTGATCTTGAAACACCATGATGGTGTCAAACGCCATCGAACCGCAAATCAGTGTGTGCATACCCTGCTCCAAATTTGAAAAGCGCGGATTGTAGCAGCGCGTGCGCGATGCTGGTGCGCGACGCACGCATAAGGTGCGCAGCGTCACTTAACGTCGCCCGCAACCGCTTTGACAGCAAGGCTTTTATGTTTTGGCACGCAGCTTGCTCTTACATCACGCATACGCTGTTGGAGCGTAGTCAAAAAGGGAGAGCAACATGAGTAAAGAATCTGTGTTGGCGGCATTGCGCCACAGTAAATTAAGCGAAGATTTATCTGATGACGAGGTGTCGGTGTTGGCGAGTTTGGTCACGGTGCGCGATTACCGCGTGGAAGATGTGCCCGTTGAAATGGATGGCGTGGCACTCGCTGACTCTTTGCTAATCTTGGTGTCGGGCGAAATCGAAGTGAGTGCGCTGGTGAATAACGAACCAGTATTTTTGCATCTGGATGCGCCGGGTGACTTAGCGCGGGTGATGAGCTTCGTCGGCGGCAAAATCAGCATCAAAGCCGCTATCAACGTAAAGCGCGCCAGCACCGTGTTATTGCTCAAGCGTTCTACTTTAGAGGCAACCTTACCGACCTTAGCGGGCAAGGCTTACGCACATCCCACCTTGGCATATTTTGTGATGCGTAACTTAGTGCGTTACATGCACGAAGTGTCGCGGCGCAGCAGTGCAGAAAAAGAAGAGATGAGTAATTATTTATACTGTTTGCATGGGCGATATTGATTGATGGCTAGCGCAACGGTAAATAAATATCCGTCAGCAAATCTTCAGGTGCGGTGTCCTGCGGGGTGTTGAGATATTCCTCTAGCGCGGGGGCATCGCGCAACTCGCGCCCTGATTGCAACAGCCACACGCCAAACAACCATTCATACGCGGCAGGCAAAGCGGCATACGCGCCCTTGTGTCGCAGTACCGCGTACTCGCCGCCTGCAATCGTGACGCGCTCTAACGGCGGCTCTAACTCGCAAGTCTGGCTCACTGATACACAGGCGCGTGAACGTAATTGCGCTTCAGCAACGCTGGCGGGATCATCGTAATACATGCCAAACATACGACTGCTAGGCGAGATTAAATGACGCGCGCCCAGCCAGTCTCCTAAGCGTTCAAAAGCCAGACTGATTTGCAAATATGAGCCCGTGTGCGGAACGCTCACCACCTCTAAAGAGGGGATCGTTTTTAACGTAACGTTGTACATGGCAATACTCCTTGCGAGGTTAGTAGATTGATACTGGTGGCTGTGGCTGCCGAGCTTGCGATAGCGAGCGGGTGGCATGGCATACCGCTCGTTAAATGCGCGGGTAAACGATTGCACATTTAAGTATCCCGCCGCACTTGAAATTTGTTTGATGGTCAAGTCAGCTTGAGCCAACTGAGCCGCCGCGCGATGCAAACGCAAATGCCGCACTGTGGTGGCGATTGTTTCACCCCGCACAGCACGATAAATACGATGGAAGTGATAAGGCGACAGGTAAGCCAGCGCGGCGAGCCTGTTCAAATCTAACGGGTCGTCCAGATGTGTATGGATATGTCCAGAAACGCGATTCAGATGCTCCTGGTAGTTTATCCAATGAGCTGGTTTTGCTGGCATGGCTGACATTCCTTGTTGAAACGATGAGGAATTAAAGCACAGATGAATTTAACAAATCTTGCGCAGTTATTTCTTTTGTACCAGCTCAATTTTGTAACCATCGGGGTCTTCGACAAAGGCAATCACAGTGTTGCCGTGTTTCATCGCGCCCGCGTCGCGCACTACTTTGCCGCCGCGTTGTTTAATTTCTGCGCAGGCTTTATAGGCATCAGGAACTGCAATGGCGACATGACCAAATGCATTGCCCTGTTCGTATTTTTCTACGCCCCAGTTGTGCGTGAGTTCGATGACTGCGCCATCGGCTTCGCTGCCGTAACCGACAAACGCCAAGGTGAATTTGCCATCGGGATAATCGCTGTGGCGCAGTAATTTCATGCCGAGAATTTCGGTATAAAAAGCCAGTGACTTTTCCAAATCAACGACGCGCAACATGGTGTGCAGAATTCTCATTGGCGGCCTCTAGAAATTCAGATTTTTGGGATGAAGCGCAAGGAGCCGCGCATAACCAGCGACTTGCCAGCTTGCTGGCTTAGTCGAATGGCTAGATGCTTTATCAGCGAATGACGCAGGCATATCAGATTGATAGACTAGGAATGAGCGAGCACGCGACGCAGTGATTCGCCCAAGTGATCTAAGCAGGTAATCCGCGTTGCGGATGCTCGCAAAAAATGAATTTATAGTGGCTGCCATTAAATTTCTACCATCTCAAAATCTTCTTTGCGCGCTTGGCATTCTGGGCACGACCAATTCATCGGTACATCCACCCAGCGCGTGCCCGCTGCCAAGCCTTCTTCGGGCGCACCAGCGGCTTCGTCGTAGATCCAGCCGCAAATTAAACACATATAGGTTTTGTATTCTGAAATGTTAGTCATATAGGGTAAAATGTTGGATTAGCCCATCATTTTAGCATTCCCCAAATTTATGTCTGAATCCTTTCCTCTTGTGATGACTTTTTCCGCCACCGATCCTAGCGGCGGTGCCGGTATGCAAGCCGATATTTTGACCATTGCCAGCATGGGTTGCCATCCGCTGTCGGTGGTTACTGCGATTACCGTGCAAGACACCAGCGGCGTGGATGATGTGTTGGCGATGGATCCTGAATGGGTGGTCGATCAGGCGCGTGCGATGTTGGAAGATGTACCTGTCGCGGCGTTCAAAATCGGCTTGCTCGGCAGCGTGGATAACATCCCCGCGATTGCCGAGATTTTGGCTGACTATCCCGATGTGCCGCTGGTACTTGATCCTGTGCTGGCTTCTGGGCGCGGCGACGAATTGGCGGACGACGACATGCTCGACGCGATGCGTGAATTATTGATTCCGCAAACCACTTTGATGACACCGAACAGTATCGAAGCGCGCCGTTTGGCGATTAACGAGGACGACGACAACGATGATCCTTCTTTGGCCGAATGCGCGAAACGCTTGCTGGCAATGGGCTGCGAGTATGTTTTGATTACCGGTACGCACGAGCAAACCGCGAAGGTCACCAACACTTTGTATAGCCAAGCAGGCGTGCTGCGCAGCGACAGTTGGGAACGTTTGCCAGGCAGTTATCACGGCTCAGGGTGCACCTTGGCTTCGGCGATTGCTGCCTTGTTAGCACAAGGTGTGGACGTGTCAGAAGCGGTGCAAGAAGCGCAGGAATACACCTGGCAAACGCTTAAATCTGGCTTCCGTCCTGGCATGGGGCAACATATTCCTGACCGCTTATTTTGGGGGCGTACTGATGACAATACAGAAGATGAAGCCAAGCCTGCCGTCATCAATTAAAGGTTTATACGCGATTACGCCAGACCAGCTAGATACGGCGGAATTACTGCGTAAAACCAAGTTGGTGTTGCAAGGTGGCGCAACTGTTTTGCAATATCGCAATAAACTCGCTGACGCGGATTTACAGCTCATTCAGGCGGTCGCTTTACGCAATTTAACGCGCGAATTTGGCGCGATTTTTATTATCAATGACAATGCACTGTTGGCGCAGCAAGTCGCGGCAGAGGGTGTGCATTTGGGTGGCGCAGACGGCACGATTGCAGCGGCGCGCGCTTTACTCGGCAACGATAAGTTAATCGGCGTGTCTTGCTATAATCGCTTCCATTTGGCGCACAGCGCGGTGCAAAACGGCGCAGATTATGTGGCGTTCGGCGCGTTTTTCGCATCATCAGTCAAGCCGAATGTACCCTTTGCCAGCTTGGCTTTATTGCAGCAAGCGCGCCGCGAAATTGCCCTGCCGATTGTGGCGATAGGCGGCATCACGGTTGAAAATGGCGCATCGCTCATTGCGGCAGGAGCAGATGCGTTGGCGGTGATTTCGGGGGTGTTTTCTGCTCCTGATATTAAATATAGCGCGCGACAATTTAGTGAGATAGTTGCTGCATAATTTTTTAAGATAAATTTCTAGGAATGGAATGAACAATATGACAACACATAACCAACAACTGTTTGCTGACTCACAAAAACTCATTCCGGGTGGTGTGAATTCGCCCGTGCGCGCGTTTGGTTCGGTGGGCGGCACACCGCTGTTTTTCCAGCGCGGACTAGGCGCATATGTGTGGGACGCGGACGGCAAAAAATACACCGATTTCGTCGGTTCTTGGGGACCGATGATTGTTGGGCATTGCCATCCACAAGTAGTCAAAGCGGTACAAGACGCAGCGGCGCAAGGCTTAGGCTTTGGCGCGCCGACTGCTACCGAATTAGAAATGGCGGAGCTGTTGTGCAAATTGTTGCCGAGTTTGGAAATGGTGCGTTTGGTTAGTTCAGGCACGGAAGCGACCATGACGGCAATTCGTTTGGCGCGTGGCTTTACCAACCGTTCACGTATTGTGAAATTTGAAGGTTGCTACCACGGACATTCTGATGGCTTGTTGGTTAAAGCAGGTTCAGGCGCGCTGACATTTGGTCAGCCGAGTTCGTCAGGCGTGCCTGCTGAAATCGCCGCATTAACCACTGTAATGCCTTACAACGACGCAGCGGCATTAGAAAAGTGTTTCGCCGAAATGGGGGATGAAATCGCAGCGGTAATTGTTGAGCCTGTCGCGGGCAATATGAATTTGGTGTTACCTAAACGCGAGTTTTTGGATGCGTTGCGTAACTTGTGCACAAAACATGGCGCGGTGTTGATACTCGATGAAGTAATGACCGGTTTCCGCGTCAGTATGCAAGGTGCGCAAGGCTTTTACGGTATCAAGCCTGACTTAACCACGCTAGGTAAAGTGATGGGCGGCGGCTTGCCCGCTGCGGCATTCGGCGGTCGTCGCGACATCATGCAATGCTTAGCTCCTTTGGGTGCGGTGTATCAAGCGGGCACGCTGTCGGGGAATCCCGTCGCGGTCGCGGCAGGATTAACTAACTTGAAATTAGTCCAAGCCGCAGGCTTTTACGAAAACCTGTCGGCACGTACGCAACAACTCACGACAGGCTTAACCGCTGCCGCACACAAACATGGCGTTCCGTTCTGCGCGCAATCAGTGGGCGGCATGTTCGGCGTGTATTTCAGCAAAACTGTTCCAACCTCTTACGAGGAAGTGATGAGTGGCGACAAAGCCGCATTCAATCGTTTCTTCCACGCCATGATAGACGCGGGACATTACTTCGCGCCGTCGGCATTCGAGGCGGGTTTTGTCTCTGCTGCGCACACCGAAGCCGACATTGCCGCAACGATTGCAGCTGCCGATAAAATTTTTGCGGCTTGGAAATAATGGGACTTTTTTCACTAGCGACATTTTTTACCACGGTCAATCACTTCAAAGATTTGCCAGCACATGGCGGACGTGAAGTCGCCTTCGTCGGACGTTCTAATGCAGGTAAGTCTTCTGCGATTAACACCCTCGCCAATCATGTGCGCCTGGCTTACGTCAGTAAAACGCCAGGACGCACCCAGCATTTGAATTTTTTCTCGCTGAGTCCGAATACTTATTTGGTCGATTTGCCTGGTTACGGTTACGCCAAAGTGCCGCCCGCCAGCAAAAAACATTGGGAAGCCTTGCTTACCGAATATCTGCAAAAACGCGATGAGCTATGCGGTTTGGTGGTCATCATGGATGTGCGACATCCGCTTACCGAGCTAGATGAAGCGATGTTGGATTGGTTTGCGCCAACCAATAAACCCGTGCATATTTTGTTAACTAAAGCCGATAAATTCAGCCGCCAACAAGCTATTCAAACGCTCACTAAAGTGCGTGCGCATTTGGTGGAATTTTTCCCGCATTGTACCGCGCAACTATTTTCCAGTCTGAAAAGACAAGGCATCGAAGAAGCCGAAGCGGTGATTGCGGGTTGGTTTGCCGCACCTGAAGAAATAAATACTGACGAACAATTAGGCGCAGAAGAATAGGCAAAAAAAAGCCCCCGAATAATCGAGGGCCGAAATATCTTCACTGGGTGAAGATACACGCTCAGGGAGGAGAAACGTGGAACGATTCAACATCATTCGCGCTATCTGAGTGGCACTTTGTAAATTAGTTCAAAAATAATTCAACTTTTTTCAAAAATTTTAGGAATGCTATGCAAACACTAGGAAAATATCCTCAAACACGGATGCGTCGGATGCGTCACGATGCTTTCTCGCGCAATTTAATGCGCGAACATATATTGACTTCGGCAGATTTTATTTATCCTGTGTTTGTGTTGGAAGGCACGAATAAAGTTGAGGATGTGAAGTCCATGCCAGGCGTACAACGCAAAACGTTAGATTTATTGCTCAAGGATGCGGCTGAATGCATCCGCTTGGGCGTGCCAATGATGGCGATTTTCCCGGTGATTGATGTGTCACTGAAAACTTTGGGGGCAGAAGAAGCCTACAACCCCAATGGACTCGTGCCGCGCGTGGTTGCGGCGATTAAACAAGCCTATCCTGAACTGGGCGTAATGACCGACATTGCGCTCGATCCTTATACCAGCCACGGGCAGGATGGTCTGATAGACGAAAATGGTTATGTGATGAACGACGAAACCGTTGAGGTGCTGGCGCAACAAGCGCAAGTTCATGCGATGGCGGGCGCAGATGTGGTCGCTCCCTCGGACATGATGGATGGTCGCATTGCCGCCGTGCGCGCCGCGCTGGATCGCAAAGGCTGCATTCACACACGCATCATGGCGTACTCGGCAAAATATGCGTCGAGCTTTTACGGTCCGTTCCGCGATGCGGTTGGCTCTAGCGGCAATTTAGGCAAAGGCAACAAAAACACCTACCAAATGGATCCTGCCAACTCCGATGAAGCCTTGTGGGAAGTGGGCTTAGATTTGCAAGAAGGCGCGGATATGGTGATGGTCAAACCAGGTATGCCCTATCTGGATATCGTGCGCCGTGTCAAAGATGAATTCAAAGCCCCGACTTTCGTTTATCAGGTCAGTGGTGAGTACGCCATGCTTAAAGCCGCCGCGCAAAATGGTTGGTTGAATGAAGAGGCATGTGTGCTGGAATCGTTGCTGGCATTCAAACGCGCGGGTGCGGATGGGATACTGACTTACTTCTCTTTAGATGCTGCGCGCTGGTTGCAAAAATAAGACTAAGGTTACTTGTGCTGTGGCTTTAGTCTTTTAACATCGCGGCCACCGCCGTAATATCCGCATGCGTTTCGGGGTGACGAGTGCCGCTGTGCCTAGCATTCTCGGGCAACACGATAAGGTGAGTTTGCACACCAGATTTATCCGTTAAGGTGTAGCTCGGTACGCTTTGTTCATGCCCGCCCAAACGCACTTTCCATTCACCATCGGCAAATTCGACGTTGTGTTTGAGCAAAAATAGCAACACCGCTTTGGCATCGTCAGAAAATAGCATGATGTTGATGTCGGATTGTTCGCCTGCCATGCCACTCAATACCGAACCCGTTAAATAGGGATGAAAATCGGCAAACTGGCGCATGGTGTGTAAGGCTTGTTGGCGTAATTCCTTCAGCACTAGCGGGTGTGAGTGACTTTGAAAGAGCAGGCGATGGCTGCGTAACGCCACATCAATCTCTTCGTTGCTAGGCAAGTGTTGCGTGTCTGCCGCGCCCAGTTGTTTAGCCGCCTTGCGCTTGGCAAAAGCATGGTCAGTTATGCCATCCTCCGCCATCAACTTAGCGGCGCACAACGCGAGTTGCTCGCGCATGGTATCCCGTCGCACTAAGATAGTTCTGGTCATGGTTAGAATAATTGGTCTTTAATTGTATCTGTAGCCGGCACCGCCGAATCGGCAGCATCAGGCGTCGGCTGTATATAGGTGCGAGGTAAATTTTCACTGTAAAAATACTCGGTACGCGCGCCGTTTTCATCGCGTTGTCCAGCCTCGTTGATGCGTGCCGCAACAATACCTTCAGGCACAGAGTAAGTCGCTTGCGGAACATCTTTCAACGCCACTTTCATATAGTTCATCCACATCGGCAAGGCTGCGCCGCCCCCCGTTTCTTTATCGCCCAAGCTGTGCGGCTGATCAAAGCCTAGCCAAGCAATCCCTACTACAGTGGGCTGGAAGCCGCAAAACCATGCGTCGATTGAGTCGCTCGTCGTGCCTGTTTTGCCAGCCAAATCTTGTCGTCCGAGCTGCATCGCGCGTATCGCTGTGCCATGTTTCACTACGTCTTGCATCATGCTGACCATGGTGAAGGCGTTACGCGTGTCGATGATTTGTTCAGCACCCGCACCGACTGCGAGTGGTGTCGCTTTGCTCAATATATTGCCTCGGTCGTCTTCAACACGTTCAATAAAATACGGCGCAATTTTGTAGCCGCCATTGGCGAAGGTTGAATAGCCTGTGAGCATCTGCATCGGTGTCACCGTGCCCGCTCCTAATGCCATCGTTAAGTAAGGTGGATGCTTGGCAGGATCAAAGCCAAATTTTGCCAAGTAATCTTGCGCATATTGCGGCGTGATGGTTTGCAAAATCCGAATCGAAACTAGATTTTTTGACTTAATCAGCGCGGCGCGCATGCGCATCGGGCCTTCATAGCCGCCATCATAATTTTTGGGATTCCAAGCATCACTGCCTGTTTGCTCCTCTGTAAATCCCAGCGGCGCATCATTGATAACAGTCGCAGGTGTTAAGCCTTTTTCCAAGGAAGCGGAATAAATAAACGGTTTAATGCTGGAGCCTGGTTGCCGCCAAGCTTGGGCAATGTGATTGAATTGGTTGCGATTAAAGTCGAATCCTCCGACCAGTGCGTAAATTGCGCCATTTTGGGGGTTGCCTGATACAAAGGCCGCTTCAACTTGTGGTAACTGGGTGATTTGCCATGCACCTTTTTCATCTAGTTGTACGCGTACCACTGAGCCAATTTTGATGCGTTGTGCCAATGGGGCTTTATTGTTTAGTGAGCGTTCAACAAAATGTAAAGAAGCGGTTTCTAGCTGTGCCGTTACGCCATTTTTGGTGTAAATCATTAGTGATTTCGCATTCATTGCTGTGACCACGGCGGGGACTAAATCATCGTTATCAAGATGACTTTGCAGTGTCTCGTCGAGCAAGTTTTCCATAGCAACTTTGTCGCTAACTACTTGGGTTAAATCAACAAAGCCTTCTGGACCACGATAACCGTGCCTATGGTCGTAATCGAGCACGCCACTGCGCACCGCCTGATAAGCGGCAACTTGGTCGGCGGCGCGCAAAGTGGTATAGACCTTGAGCCCTTGGGTGTAAGTGGCTTCGCCAAATTTTTCAAATAATTCCGCCCGTACCATTTCTGCTAGGTAGTCGGCTTTAACTTCAAACGTGGAGCTGTGTTTGGTGTCTAGCGGCTGGGTTTGCGCGTGTTGGAATTCGGCATCATCAATAAAATTGAGTTGATGCATACGACGTAATACATACATTTGACGTAGTTTGGCGCGCTTAGGATTGACCACAGGGTTAAAGCTTGACGGGGCTTTAGGCAAACCCGCCAACATGGCGAACTCAGCCGTGGAAAGTTGCTGTAATGGCTTACCAAAATACACTTGCGCAGCAGAGGCAAAGCCATATGCGCGCTGCCCTAAGTAAATTTGATTGATATAAAGCTGGAGGATTTCGTCTTTGCTTAAAGCACTTTCAATTTTGAAAGTTAGCAAAACTTCATTGAATTTACGCGATAAAGTTTTTTCTTTGGTGAGAAAAAAATTACGCGCCACTTGCATAGTGATGGTACTTGCCCCCTGTTTTGCCCCCCCCGTTAAATTAGCAATTGCCGCGCGCAAAACCCCAGTGTAATCGACCCCGCCGTGTTGATAAAAGGCATCATCTTCCGCCGCTAAAATAGCTTTTTTCATCAAATCTGGTACTTCCGCCATAGTCACTAAGGCGCGTCGTTCTTCGCCAAACTCACCCAGCAGTGCACCTTCTTGGCTGTAAACCCGAAGCGGAACCTTAGGATGGTAATCCGTGAGAACTTCAAGCGTAGGTAGCGTTGGGTAAGTGATGACAACTGCGATACTTAACAAAATAAAAGGTAGTAACACAATAGCAGCGATAGCAAGCAGGCTAATTGTTAAGCGGCGTGGAAGCATTTTTGAGTTACCTAAATGAATAAGTGAGAAATTACCAACCTATTGATTATATCGCAGCAAATAGTAAGACTATATTGAGCAGCTCGGAAAAATAAAAATGCTTTACTCTTTCGAGAGTTATTGCTAGGATTTAATCCACTTTATACAGAACAGCTCAAAACGGTCTATGACTAAAGTAAATTTTGAAATCCCTTTGGATATATTCCAAACTAAAACCCCACCCTTAATCGGGATTGATATTGGTAGTTCATCCGTTAAGTTGGTCGAGCTTAGTGCGCTACCAAAAAATGCGGGGTTTATGGTTGAGCGTTATGCGATTGAGCCTTTGCCAAAAGATGCTGTGAGCGATGGCAATATAAATAATTTGGATGCCGTTTCGGAAAGTTTGCGTCGCGCCTTAAAAAGGCTGGGTAGTCGCATTAAAAACGCTAGCTTAGCCCTGCCTCAGGGTGCGGTGATTGCCAAAAGAATCCGTTTGCCTGCGGGTTTGCGTGACGATGAAATGGAATATCAAGTTGAGTCTGAGGCTAATCAATACATTCCATTTGCTCTGGAAGAAGTGAACTTAGATTTTCAGGTGTTGGGTGAGGTTGCTGATAATGCCGAAGAGGTTGAAGTCTTGTTGGCTGCATCGCGCAAAGCTAATGTAGAAGACCGTGTTGCAGCAGCAGAATCTGCTGGATTAAAAGCGGTTGTTATGGATGTTGAGACTTACGCAGCTGAATTAGCGTTTGAGCAAATTCGTTTGCAGTTGCCTGGAGGTGCTCGCGATATGTGTGTTGCCTTGGTAGATATTGGTGCGAATGTTACCAATATAAATGTTCTGAGAAATGGTCAGTCGGTTTACGCACGTGATCAGCAAGTTGGCGGAAATCAGCTGACATCGCTGATTCAATCAGCATTTGGACTCTCTATGGAAGAAGCTGAAGCGGGTAAGCAGAATGGTGGTTTGCCGGACAATTATGAGTCCGATGTTTTGAGTGTATTCCGTCAAAATATTGTGATGGAGATTGCCCGTGCTCTGCAATTCTTCTTTACTTCAACGCAATATAGTCAGGTTGATTATTTGGTGTTGGCGGGAGGCTGTGCAACTTTGCCTGGATTAGATGATGCGGTTGCAGCGAAGACGCAAGTGAGTACGATGGTGGCGAATCCTTTTGCCTTGATGACTTTGTCTTCTCGTATCAAGCCTCGTCAAATGCAGGTCGATGCGCCGTCGCTGATTATTGCTTGTGGTTTGGCTATGCGGAGGTTTGACCCATCATGATTCGTATAAATTTACTCCCTCATCGTGCGGAGAAGCGGCGTGCTCGTAAAGTTCAGTTTGTTGCGTTAGCTGCAATGAGTGGCTTGGCGGCGGTCTTGCTAATAGGTTTTGTGCAGGGTTTGTTAAGTGCAAAAATTTCTTATCAAGAGGGTCGAAATAATTATCTTAAGAAAGAAATTGCGATCTTAGATAAACAAATTGAAGAAATTAAAAAGTTACGTGAAGAGACTAACTCTTTATTAACTAGAAAAAACGTGGTCGAAAGTTTGCAAAGTACCCGCACAGATGTCGTGCATTTACTGGATCAAATGTTGAGAATTCTGCCAGATGGTGTCTATATCAAAACATTAAAACAAGCGGGTAATAAAATCACCATGGTGGGTTATGCGCAATCGAATGCGCGCGTGTCCACCTTGATGCGAGCAATTGAAGACTCACCTTGGTTGGATACGCCGGCATTGGTCGAGATTAAAGCAGCGAGTGTTAATAACGGTAGGTTGAGTGAATACACTTTGACATTTAATGTAACGAAGGCTGATGTTCCCGCAGCCCCTCCTGCTGTGAAAGCGGCAGCTAATAAGGTCTAAGAACATGATAGATTTTGAAGAGCTAAAGAACTTAAATCCCCAAGATCCAGGATCTTGGCCGTGGGTTGCTAAACTTCTAGCATTTTTAATGGTGTTTTTGGTGGTGATTGCAGCTGGTGTATTTTTATTCACTAAAGACAAATGGAACGATTTGCAGCTTGTTCAGGTAGAGGAAGAGACATTAAAGTCCTCATTCTTGGATAAGAAAAGACAAGCCATTAATTTGGACTTGATTAAAAAACAACTAACAGAAACTCAGGAATCTTTGGGGGCACTGCTAAAGCAATTGCCTAACAAGTCTGAAATGGACGCGCTGTTAACCGATATAAACCAAGCGGGCTTAGGGAGAGGGTTGCAATTTGACTTATTTAAGCCAGGTGCTGAGTCTGTTATAAACGGCTCCTTTGCTGAACAGCCAATAGCACTCAAGGTCAATGGCAACTACGATGATTTGGGGCGATTTGCTAGTGACATCTCTATGCTGCCGCGCATCGTAACTTTAAATGAAATTAGTATTGCACCAGTTTCGGGTGGTTTGGTCATGGAGGCTATGGCTAAGACATATCGTTATTTGGATGAAAGTGAAGTTGTTGCGCAAAAGAAAGCTAGTAAACCAGCGGGGGCAAAATGAGATTTCATTATATTGTGATTGCATCGCTGCTCTTAGTGGGCTGTGGCGGAGAAGAGTTTCAGGATTTACGTGACTTTGTTAAGACGGCTGGGGCTGATATGCGCGGCAAGATTCCGCCCGCCCCAGAAGTTAAGCCTTATGAGCCTTTTGTCTACGACAATCTGAGTGCAATATCCGATCCGTTTAAGCCGCGTAAGCCAGATTTGCGTTCTGGCAATAAAGCGGGTCTAAATCAGCCAGACTTAGATCGACCTAAAGAAGCTTTGGAGGATTTTCCTTTAGAAGCCTTAAAAATGGTTGGTTATATGCAGCAAAAAGGTGTTGGTTATGCCGTTGTGAAAGCTCCTGATAGTAAAATTTATCGCGTCAAGTCTGGGAATTATCTAGGGCTGAATTTTGGCAAGGTGTTGGAGGTTGCGGGTAACGAAGTCAAAATCAAGGAAATGGTTCAGGACAGTGCGGGTGATTGGACTGAGCGTATGAGCACCTTGCAATTAGTTGAGTAATTTAGGAGTTTAGACATGAACCTGTTAAAAAATATACATATTACCTTGCTGGGATTGTTTGCTGTAATCGGTTTCTCTGTGGCTTATGCGGCTGCCGATGTACAAAATTCAATCACTGCTGTTTCTGCAAGTACTTCAACTAATGGCGCGGTGATTGTTAAAGTTGATTTAACCTTGCCTTTGACGGCTTTACCTACAGGATTTTCGATTAACAATCCGCCTAAAATTGCATTCGACTTCCCTAATGCTACTAATGGAATAGGTAAAAATACTCAAGAGGTTAATGAGGGAGATGTGCGCGGCATTACTTTGATACAAGCAGGCAATAGAACTCGCTTAGTTGTCAATTTAAGTCAAATGCTCGCTTATGAAGCTAAAACAGAGGGCAATAGCGTATTGATTACTCTGCAAGCTAAGCCTAGTGCTGATGCCACCGTAAATAAATCACGCTTTGCAGAAGTGAAGCCTATGCAGCAAAAACATTCTTTGCGTGATGTAGATTTTCGTCGTGGTAAAAATGGCGAAGGGCGTGTTCAAATTGATTTGTCAGATGCAAGCACTGGTATTGACATTCGTCAGCAAGGAAGCAAATTGATTGTTGATTTTTTAAAGACTAATGCGCCGAAAAATTTGCAACGTAAGTTGGATGTGGTCGACTTTGGTACGCCCGTGCAAGCGGTTGATACCTTTACCAAGGGTGACAATGTGCAGATGGTTATTGAGCCTAAGGGCTTGTGGGAATACTCGGCATATCAAACCGATAATAAATTTATCGTTGAAGTAAAAGCTGTAGTTGAAGACCCTAATAAATTGGTAAAAAGTAGTCAACAAGGTTATGCAGGAGAAAAGCTGACATTAGATTTTCAAAACATTACGGTGCGCGAAGCACTGAATGTTATTGCCGACTTTACCAATCTGAACGTGGTTATTAGTGACACTGTCACAGGTAATTTGACCTTGCGCTTGAAAGACGTGCCGTGGGATCAGGCGTTGGATATTATTTTGCAAAGTCGTGGTTTAGACATGCGTAAAAATGGCAATGTGATTCAAGTCGCACCTCGTGAAGAGTTGGCCGCTAAAGAAAAGATTGACTTAACTGCTCGTCAAGAAATTTCAGAGTTGGAAACTATCCGCACGGAAACCTTTAAGCTCAATTACATTAAAGCTGAAGCCTTTACCAAAATTTTGACCGATGATAAACAGAAATTATTGTCCAAGCGTGGTAGCGCGGTTTGGGATGAGCGTACGAACCAACTGTTTATTCAAGATACGCCTAGTAAATTAGACGAAGTGCGTAAAATTATTGCGCAGGTTGATATACCCGTACGTCAAGTAATGATTGAAGCGCGTGTGGTAGAAGCGACTGATGGTTACAGTGCTACTTTGGGTTTGGGTGGTACAAACTATACACCGCAAGCTGGTTTTGCAGCTCCTCAGGTTACGGCGGGGGTGGGTACAAACACTACATTGCCAGGTGCTGGATTTTTGAATGCTATTTTGTTTAATAAAGCAGGCACACAGATTCTTAACTTGAAATTACAAGCTTTAGAAACTGATGACAAAGGGAAAATTATTTCTAGTCCTCGTGTCATTACTGCTGATAAGTCTGAGGCTTTAATCGAGACTGGGACGGAAATTCCATATTTACAATCATCAAGCAGTGGTGCGGCTAACGTAGCGTTCAAAAAGGCAGTGTTGAGCTTGTTGGTCAAACCACAAATTACACCAGACGATAACGTCATCATGGATGTGAAAGTTAATAAGGATTCCGTGGGCGTGTTATTTGGTACAGCACAAATACCAAGTATCAACACCAACAAGGTTAATACCCAGGTTCTTGTTGAAAATGGCGGTACAGTCGTGATTGGTGGTGTTTACTCTCAAGTTGAGGCTGAGACCGTCAATAAAGTACCATTGTTGGGTGATATTCCTGTGCTGGGTTACTTGTTCAAAACTAGAACTAAGAGTGATAAGAAGGCTGAGCTGTTAGTTTTCATCACGCCTAAAATTATGAAAGACACTTTGAATCTTAAGTAACTTAGTTGTAAGGTTTAAGCAAATGCCCGGCTAGTCCGGGCATTTTATTTTTATAAAAAATTGAATAATTTTATGCCACATAGTGAAAGTTTGAACGAGAAGCTAGCTACGGGAAATTTGATTCTGGTGGGCATGATGGGATCAGGAAAATCGACCATGGGGCGGATTTTGGCTAAGCATCTAGGAAAAGATTTCTTTGATAGCGATCTTGAAATACAGGCGCGAACTGGAGTATCAATTCCGCACATTTTTGATGTCGAAGGCGAATTAGGTTTTCGCCAACGCGAGGCTGCGGAAATCGCAATAATTTTGCAACGGCAGCAAACCGTTTTAGCGACGGGTGGCGGTGCTGTGTTGTTAGAGCAAAATCGGTGCTTAATGCAAAAACAAGGAATCGTGATTTATTTGCAAGCCAGCGTGCAAGACTTATGGTTGCGAACTCGTCATGATAAAAATCGCCCTCTGCTGCAAACCGTCAATCCACTTGCAAAACTCAATGAATTGTTTGTGCAGCGCGACCCTTTATATTTAGAGGTCGCCGACATTGTGGTGCAAACTGGGCGGCAAAGTGTGCACAATTTAATGTTGCATCTAGTTGAAAGAATTCACACATTTCAGTCTGAACAATCAAGGTCGTCAATATGAAAACAGTACTCAGCGTAGGTCTGCTAGAACGCAGTTATGAAATCCACATTGGTGCAGGTTTACTTAGGCACGCGGAATTATTGCGTACACACATTCCACATAAGCGTGTTGCTATTGTCACTAATAGCACTGTCGCGCCACTGTACTTAGCGCAACTTAGTGCCACATTAAAGACCATAGGCGTGAGCGCGATTGAAATCGTATTGCCCGATGGTGAGCAATACAAAACGAGCGAAACGCTTAATCTGATTTTTGATGCTTTATTGCAGCATCGTTGTGAGCGCAGTACCCCGCTTATTGCACTAGGTGGTGGTGTGATAGGTGATATGACGGGTTTTGCTGCGGCGTGTTATTTGCGCGGCGTACCTTTTATTCAAATTCCCACCACGTTGTTGTCGCAAGTAGATTCGTCGGTCGGCGGCAAGACGGGTATCAATCATCCTTTAGGCAAAAATATGATAGGCGCGTTTTATCAGCCACAACTGGTATTGGCGGACATCAACACCTTGCAAACTTTGCCCGATAGAGAGCTCTCCGCTGGCTTGGCAGAGGTTATTAAATACGGACTCATTCGCGATTTGCCATTTCTCGAATGGTTGGAGCAAAACATGGATGCACTCATCGCGCGCGATGCACAGGCGTTGCAATATGCAATTACACGTAGCTGTCAGAACAAGGCCGAAGTGGTTGGCGTAGATGAGCGTGAAAGCGGCGAGCGCGCCTTGCTCAATTTGGGTCATACCTTCGGTCATACGATTGAGACGGGGATGGGCTATGGCGTGTGGTTGCATGGCGAAGCGGTGGCGGCGGGGACGATGATGGCGGCCGACTTGTCGTGCCGCTTGGGCTGGTTGACGGAGGCGGAGGTGCAACGTGTGCGCACACTCTTCGAGCGTGCTAACTTGCCTGTCATCGCGCCCGATTTGGGTATGGATAAATACTTAGAATTTATGGGGCACGATAAAAAAGTCGAGCAAGGCAAAATTCGCTTTGTGTTGCTAAAGAAACTAGCTGAGGCGGTGATGACCTCGGATGTGCCGATGCCTTTATTGCAACAAACGTTACAGGCCTGCGTCCATGAATAAGCTCGCGCCGTATGCCGTTACTGAAGTCAATTCACGCGGACGCAAAGTCTCGGAAGCCGCACCGCAAGGGCGTGGCGAATTTCAGCGCGACCGCGATCGCATCATTCATTCAGGCGCGTTTCGCCGCTTGGAATATAAGACGCAGGTGTTTGTGAATCACGAAGGCGATTTATTTCGCACGCGCTTAACGCATAGCATTGAAGTGTCGCAAATTGCGCGCTCCATCGCGCGTCGCTTAAATTTGAATGAAGATTTAGCTGAGGCGATTGCGCTGGCACATGATTTAGGTCACACCCCGTTTGGTCATGCGGGGCAAGACGCGCTGAATGCGTGCATGAAAAGCTACGGCGGCTTTGAACATAATTTGCAATCGTTACGCGTCGTCGATCAGCTCGAAGAACGCTACGCGGCGTTTGATGGTTTGAATTTATGCTTTGAGACACGTGCAGGCATTTTGAAACATTGCTCGGCGGATAATGCTGGCAAATTGGGTGAAGTGGGCGAACGTTTTTTGCAAAATAAACGTCCTTCATTAGAGGCGCAAATTGCCAATCTTGCCGATGAAATTGCCTACAACAATCACGATGTGGATGATGGCTTACGTTCTGGGTTGATTACCCTAGAGGCCTTGCGCGATGTGCCTTTGGTGGCACAGCACTTAGCAAAAATCCAGCAACAATACCCCAATTTACCAGAGCGTCGTGTGGTGCATGAAACTATTCGCCAGATGATTAACACGCTCGTTGGTGATGTGATAAAAACCAGCGAACAGAATATCCGCGCGGCACAATTGACCAGCTTAGCTGAGGTCTATGACGCGCCGCCTATGTTGGCATTTAGCGCAGCAATGTTTGAGCAGCAACGCGCCTTAAAAAAATTCTTGCACAGTAATCTTTATCGCCATTACAAAGTGATGCGCATGAGCAATAAAGCGCAGCGCATCATCACTGATTTATTCGGCGTGTTTATGGAAGACGCGCGCCTGCTACCGCCGCAGTTTCAAGTCGCAACAGATCGCGCGCGTGCCGTGGCAGATTACATTGCAGGCATGACCGATCGTTACGCGATACGCGAACACCGCCGAATTTTCGCCGTAGAAGAAGTGCCAGTGTCACTGTAAAGCGCGTATTACTCAGCTAAACCTTGCTCGCTACAGGGGCATAAAAATGTCGCGATGCGGTAAAATGCCGCCCTTGCAAAATCTAGCTCGTTCCCTCTAAGGATTATTTCAAATGAACGCACGTCTGCGCGAAATTCCCTATAACTACACCTCGTTTTCTGACCGAGAAATTGTCTTGCGCATCTTGGGCGATGAGGCTTGGCAGATTATCAATACCTTGCGCGAAGAGCGCAAAACGGGACGTTCGGCGCAGATGCTGTACGAGGTGTTGGGCGATATTTGGGTGGTGTCGCGCAACCCGTATTTGCAAGATGATTTGCTCGGCAATGCTAAACGTCGCCGTGCTTTGGTCGATGCTTTGCGTCATCGCCTCAAAGCCATCGAAGCGCGTCGTCAAGACAACGAAATTGTGAAGCGTCTATTGACCTTGGCGCATCAAGCGGTCGAGCAGTTCGCGCAAGAGTTTGAGCAAATACTCGCGCTGCGTAAGCGCACCCTCAAAGCCTTAAGTCGTCTTACCCACACTGACAACATTCAGTTTGATGGCTTGGCGCGCGTCTCGCATGTGACCGACGCGACCGACTGGCGCGTGGAATATCCCTTTGTGGTTTTGAACCCCGATACAGAAGCCGAAATCGCCGCGCTGGTGCGCGCTTGTATCGAGTTAAAGCTCACCATTATTCCGCGTGGCGGCGGCACGGGCTATACCGGCGGTGCGATTCCTTTGGATAAATTTTCGGTGGTGATTAACACCGAAAAACTCGAAGCAATTTCGGCCGTTGAACAGCGTGTGTTGCCGGGTTTGACTGAGTCTTACGCGACGATTCATTGCGGTGCAGGCGTGGTAACGCGGCGCGTGATGGAAGCGGCGGAAAAAAATAATTTGGTGTTTGCGGTTGATCCGACTTCCGCCGATGCGTCGTGTATAGGCGGCAACGTGGCGATGAACGCGGGTGGTAAAAAAGCAGTGCTGTGGGGCACGGCGTTGGATAATTTGGTGTCGTGGAAAATGGTCACGCCCGATGGACTGTGGATGGAAGTCGAACGTCTGAATCATAACCTCGGCAAGATACACGACGCGCCGCAAGCGACTTTCCGCGTCACGCGTTACGAGCTGGACGGCAAGACACAGCATGGCGAAATCGAATTGCTGAGCATACCCGGCAACGCCTTCCGCAAAGCTGGCTTGGGCAAAGATGTCACCGATAAATTTTTGTCTGGTTTGCCTGGTATCCAAAAAGAAGGTTGCGACGGTATCATCACCTCGGCGCGATTTATTTTGCACAAAGAACACGCGCACACCCGCACTGTGTGCCTAGAATTTTTCGGCCAAGTACATGAGGCGGTGCCTGCGATTGTGGAAATCACGTCGCTATTCGACAAGCGCAACGCGCCCCCTTCCCCCTTATCCCTTCCCTCTTCACCTGTGTTTTTGGCAGGCTTGGAGCATCTCGACGAACGCTATTTGAAGGCGGTCGGTTACGCTACAAAATCGAAGCGCGGCACGCGACCCAAGATGGTGTTGGTGGCCGATGTGGTTAGCGACGATGCCGACGCGGCGGCGTTGGCAGCTTCTGAAATTGTGCGTCTGGCGAACTTGCGTAGCGGTGAAGGTTTTATCGCGGTATCGGCGGAGGCGCGTAAAAAATTCTGGTTGGATAGAGCGCGCACGGCGGCGATTGCGAAACACACCAACGCTTTCAAAATCAATGAAGACGTGGTGATACCGCTGCCGCGCATGGGCGACTATTGCGACGGCATCGAGCGCATCAATATCGAGTTGTCGCTGCACAACAAGCTGAAATTTTTGGATGCGCTGGATGTGTTTTTTGCGGGCGAATTGCCGCTGTATTACCAAGACGATAAGCAATTAGGCGATGCCGAATTGCTAGGCTCGCGCCAGCAGGAGGCGCAAAAATTATTGGCGCAAGTGCGCGCGCGTTGGGTGTGGTTACAAAATAATTTGGATGCGCCACTGGCGGATTGTCCATTTGCGCCTGCCAACCCGCTAGACGCGAAAAGCGTGTTTGATGGGGTGCAACGCCATATGTTGCGCGCCTCGTGGAAGCTGGAGTTGCGCGAGCCGTTGCGTCAAATTTTCAGTGGCAGCACTTATCAACCCGTGTTGGATGAAGCGCAAGCGATTCATCAACGCGGGCTGAAAAGTCGTGTATTCGTTGCGCTACACATGCACGCAGGCGACGGCAATGTGCATACCAATATCCCCGTGAACTCAGATGATTACGCCATGTTGCAACAAGCGAACATGGCGGTTAATCGCATCATGTTGTTGGCGAAACAGCTGGGCGGCGTGATTTCTGGTGAGCATGGTATCGGCATTACTAAATTCGATTTTCTTGAGCCGAGTGAAATAAAAGCGTTCACCGATTACAAACAAAAAGTCGATCCAGAAGGACGTTTCAATAAAGGCAAATTGCTCACGGGTTCTAATTTGGAACGCGCTTACACGCCGAGTTTTAATTTGATGGAATTGGAAAGTTTGATTCTGGAAAAAAGCGAGTTGGGCAATATCGCCGATTCGATTAAAGACTGTTTGCGTTGCGGTAAATGTAAGCCTGTGTGTGCCACGCATGTGCCGCGTGCCAATCTTTTATACTCGCCGCGCAATAAAATTCTCGGCACGTCGTTGCTTATTGAAGCGTTCTTGTACGAAGAGCAAACGCGACGCGGTATTTCGATTCATCACTTCGACCAATTCAACGATGTTGCCGACCATTGTACGGTGTGCCACAAGTGTGAAAATCCGTGTCCAGTCGATATTGATTTTGGCGAAGTGTCGATGGCGATGCGCGATTTTCTGCGCAAACAAGGCAAGAAAAAATTTAATTTAGTCAGCGCGATTTCGATGGCGTATCTCAATACTAGCGACCCGCTAACGATTAAAGTGATGCGCAAAGTCACCATCGAATGGAGCTACAAATTGCAGCGCGTGGTGCATAAAGTTGCCAAGCGTTTTGGGCTGTTAAGCGCGCAACTCAAACGTCCGCCTGCCACGGTGGGACGCGCGCCCATCGTCGCGCAGGTGATTCACTTTATCAATAAACCGATGCCAGGCAATCTGCCCAAGAAAACCTCACGCGCCTTGCTCGATATAGAAGATAACGATGTTGTGCCGATTATTCGTAACCCGCGCATTGCCAGCGATGATTCCGAAGCGGTGTTTTATTTCCCCGGTTGTGGCTCGGAGCGGTTGTTTGGGCAAGTGGGATTAGCTACGCAAGCAATGCTGTATGAGACGGGTGCGACTACGGTGTTGCCACCTGGGTATTTGTGCTGCGGTTATCCGCAAAATGCGTCGGGCTTGAAAGACAAGGCGACGCAAATTACCACTGACAATCGCGTGCTGTTTCATCGCGTCGCCAATACGCTCAATTATCTCGACATCAAAACCGTGATTGTGTCGTGCGGCACTTGTATGGATCAGTTGCAAAAATATCAGTTCGAGAAGATTTTCCCCGGCTGCCGCTTGCTGGATATTCA
>JAVHQO010000179.1:0-1747 GCA_036171175.1 Gallionella sp. | reverse complement strand
GTTTGCGTGATCGCGAAATGGTAACGAAGTTGTTTGATGAGCTCGGTCCTCGTTACGCAACACGCAATGGCGGTTACTTGCGCGTGTTGAAATTCGGTTTCCGTCAGGGCGACAACGCTCCGATGGCATTGATCGAATTGATGGATCGTCCAGCCGATGCAGCTGTAGTGGATGCTGAGTAATTAGCTAAATTGCAGTGGTATAAAAAACCGAGTTCGCTCGGTTTTTTTACGTCTAGCTTTTTTGTGAAAAAATTAGCTGCGAGCGGCTTAGCTGTGTGAAAATCACAGCTGCTTTTTTTGTGAAAATTCTTTGAGGAGTGCGTGATGGCTAACTGGTTTACTGATAATTCTTTATCTATCGGCAACACGCCCTTAGTCCGTTTGAATCGCGTGACCGATGGCGCGACGGCTATGGTGCTGGCAAAAATCGAAGGGCGCAATCCCGCTTATTCGGTGAAGTGCCGCATCGGTGCGGCGATGATTTGGGATGCTGAACAGCGCGGCGTGTTGGGCGCAGGCAAGGAAATCGTCGAGCCTACCAGCGGTAATACAGGTATTGCGCTGGCGTTTGTGGCGGCGGCGCGCGGCATTCCGCTGACGCTGACCATGCCTGACACCATGAGCATCGAGCGACGTAAGTTGCTGGCGGTATATGGCGCGAAGTTAGTGCTGACTGAGGGGGCAAAAGGTATGAGTGGCGCGATTGCCAAAGCCGAAGAAATCGCGGCTTCGGATAGCAAATATGTGTTGTTGCAGCAGTTCAACAACCCCGCCAATCCTGCCATCCACGAACGCACCACTGGCCCCGAAATTTGGCAGGACACCGATGGCAAAGTAGATATTTTTGTTGCGGGTGTCGGGACAGGTGGCACGCTCACGGGCGTGTCGCGCTTCCTTAAAAAGCACAATGCTAACTTGCTTTCGGTCGCCGTCGAACCGTCTGCCAGCCCTGTGATTACACAGTTGCGCGCGGGAGAACCGCTTAAACCAGCACCGCACAAAATTCAAGGCATAGGCGCGGGCTTTATTCCTGGAAATTTGGACATGTCGCTAGTCGATGAAATCGAGCAAGTGAGCAATGAACAAGCGGTGGAATATGCGCGGCGCATGGCGCGCGAAGAAGGCATTTTGTGCGGCATATCCTGCGGCGCGGCCGTCGCTGCGGCGGTACGACTGGCTAAGCGTCCCGAACATGCAGGCAAAACGATCGTGGTCGTGTTGCCTGACTCAGGCGAACGCTATTTGAGCACGGTGTTATTTGATGGCTTGTTTGATGACAAAGGTATCGCGCTGTAACTTAAGTCGTTCTAGTTAGAACAAAAAAGCCCGCTGCATTTGGCGGGGTTTTTTTATGCTGGCTATTCGCTTACTTTGCCGCGCAGTGTTTTGAGCTCGCCGCGCTGTGTTTTGCTAGCCAGTCGGCGGCGTTTTGAGTTGCACGTGGGGCGGGTTAGGGTGCGATTTTTGACCGTGACGTTAGCACTCACAATTAAAAATTTCAGTCGCTCTAACGCATCCGCGCGATTCTTTTCTTGGGTGCGATGTCGTTGCGCTTTGATGACGATGATGCCATCAGTCGAGATGCGTTTATCCGCCAACTCGCGCAACTTTACTTTGAGTTCATCAGGCAACGACGAGGCGTTAATGTCGAAGCGCAGATGTATCGCCGTGGAAACTTTGTTGACGTTCTGTCCGCCCGCACCTTGAGCGCGGATGGCGTTGAGCTCAATTTCGGCATCGGGAAT
>JAVHQO010000178.1:0-8540 GCA_036171175.1 Gallionella sp. | reverse complement strand
GCCAAACTGGGGGCATCTAGCCAGATTTCAAGTGCTCCACAAAAAAACAGCTTGTAGGGGAGAATTTAGAATATCGTTATCTGTGCAGATAGAAAATCGTTGGGAAGAGCCGAGACAAGCCGAAACATGGCGGGATAGAAATCAAAATTAGCAGAAACAAAAATTGATTTTTAACCCGCAAAAATACACGCAATCCATACAGTGATTAGCTAATCGGAGTATTTAGGCAAAAAAACGGCAATTATTTAGAATTGTGGATAACTTTAGAAAATAACCGAAGTTATCCACATAAGTACCGATTTTTTGGGGGGGTAAAGTACAAAAGTATCTATGTAAAGGTACTCGCTAGCGCGGCGGCTTCTTTAATCACGGTGTCATCAACTTTCCCGCTGGGCGCAAACGAACGATACAACATTGCCACTACGCGAGACTTTTTATCAGGCGACAAAATAACGTTTGAATTTATAAGCAAGTTTTCTAACTTAGTGAGTATGTCACTAAGTAACTTAGCATCAATTGAGTTAGAGAGTAATGAACTTTTTGATTCACTCAATACAGCGGTAACAAACTCACTACGCCGTTTATACCAATCATCGGTATCCCATGCGCCACTACCGTTTTTGTATTCATCATCCAAAACCTCCATCATTCTGTATTTTATGGCTATTTCGTCTTCATGGCTATAGCCGAACGCTCGATAAAACCCCTTGCTTAACTCAATTTCGGCAATCTCAAACATCTGCTTATCTGCTGACCTTATTCCGCTATACAGATAGGGAATGTCAATCCCCACATCGCCAATTGAGCTAAGGAATCCAAAATCAGGTGATCTTTCACCGGATTCGTACTTTATTAGGGTGTTCCTATGCAAACCACATCTTTTCGCAAAAGACGTTTGAGACAAACCTAGCCTTATACGTTCCTCTTTTAATCGCTCATTTATTTTTGACATAGCCTTGACTGCACCTTATTGAGTGCATATCATTAGCACTCGTTTGATTGCATATACTCAATTGGAGACACCATGAAACCACAAAAGCTACGCACCCCGCAAGATATTCGCGCCGAATGGCTGCGCAAAGGTGTAACACAAAATGAATGGGCTAGAAAACATGGCTTTACGATGGCTACAGTTAGTCAAGTAATGACAGGGAGAAACAGTGCTGCGCGGGGAGTCGGTCATAGAATTGCCGTGTTACTCGGCATTAAAGATGGCGAAATTGTCGGGTAATTATCAGTGAATCTTGCAACCGCCGCGCAAACGTATACATCCGATATTGCTACTCAAACACAGCGAGTAGACGTATGGATTAGCTCTACAGAGTTTGCGGAATTATCGGATATAACCCCAAGTGGGGCTTACAAAGCATTGATTAAATGTTTGTCGGGTAGCTTGTATTATGGTGAAACTTTAACTATCAGAATGATAAAAGGTATCAGCGGACAAGGCGGAAAAAAATTACAAGTTTTCGTCCCCTCGCTCCCTAAAGACTTACGCGACAAGTGGCACAAACGCCACCCTACTGCGTTTAACGCGCCGACCATTGCCCCCGAAGTGTTACCGATGCCGGAATACTTTGATAGCCGCATGGGTAAAGAAGTAATGGAATGGCAATGGAAACTTTCCATCATCGCGCCCGCGCTAGACTTTCCTAGGCAATCAAAAGGGCGCGGCACGGTACTCGCTGATATTGCCGAAAAATCTTACAAAACACCCGGTGGCAAGATTGTCACTTATTCAGTCGGCACACTGCGCGAATGGATACGCAAGGTAGAAGAAGGCGACACTACCGAACTTGCGAGGAAACGCCGACCAAAGGGGTTGCGCCGCGTCATTATCAATCGGGCATGGGATAACGCCGCACCGTTTTCAGCAGCGGAAAAATCCCGTATTGCAGTAGAGATTGAAAAACACACCGCTAACTTATGGCGCGACGGCACGCCCGGCTGGAAAAAAGTGGATTTATTAGTATCCTCAAAACTATGGGAACTATCCCGCGCGGCGGGATGGAATGAAGCAAGCCGTATCGCCTGTACCGTTGGGCGACATTGGGTAGAAAAGCATCGCGCCGCTGGGTTAGTTGCGGCAAAAGAAAAAGATGCAAAGCGTTACGCCGATTACTACACGCCGCGCATTATTCGCAACCGCGAAGGCTATCAGCCTATGGATGTCGTGATAGGTGACGTACACCCCTTAGACGTTGTAAAGCTGCATAACGGGCGCGAAGTCAATGCCCGGTTAATTGCATGGCTAGACCTTGCAACGAATGATATTCACGTCACGATTGTTTTGTTACCCAAAGGGCGCGGTATCAGGCAAGAAGATGTCGCGCGCTCCTTTGTTGCAATGGTTAAAGACTGGGGTTTACCGCGCTCGCTCTATTTGGATAACGGGTCTGAATACAAGTGGGATGAAATGATCCAAGGTTTTAGCGCAATTACTTCGCTAGTCGATTCATTTCATACATTTATCAATGACGATGCAAGCGATGAAATTAGGCGTGTAGTCGAGTCGAATTTAAGCGGCAAGCCATTGACGCGCGCAAAACCATACAACGCGCCCGCGAAACAAATTGAAAGCGTATTCGGTATTTTAGAACGCGGATTCTTTTCCATGATTAAGGGTGCAATCGGTGGCGACCGCATGAATAAGCGCACCCACAAACTAGGGGCAAAGCCTCGCGCTTTTGATGGTAGCGATGAAGAGTTTGAAGCCTCGATTCACGAAGCAATCAATTTTTATCGAAACACCCCGCAAAAAAACGGCACGAGTCCGAATGAAAAGCGCGCCGCCTTCTATGCGCAAGGCTGGAAACCCTATACCGCGTCTAGTGAGGTGTTCTTATTCGCATTTTCCGAAGTCATTAAACTCAAAGTGCGCACGTGTGGAATTGAAAAGGACGGCGCATGGTATTACAGCGATGCAATTATTCCCTATATCGGGCAAACCCTTGAAATCCGCTTTGCAAAATGGGATCGCGCGCAGTTGTTTATTATTGACGTAAACGGCAAATATATCGCCATTCCAAAAACGCAAACCTACGGGCAGTTAGACCAAGCCGGGGCAATTGAACAAAGCCGCCGCGCAGGGGTGCAAAATGCCTATGTGCGCAGCTTGAAAGAAGGTAGAACTAAGCTGAATTTAATAGCCGAAGTTCACCGCCATAACGCCACTTTACCGCCGCCGCCCCTATTGCCAAAGGGCGTAGAGGTAACGCTAGGGGATAATCAGGCCGCCCTAACAGAAGCCTTAAAAAACGCCCCGCCAGCCATTGTTACCCCTATTTTAAGTGGTGGCACGAGTGGAGAATTGTTAGAAATCCCCTTAATAAAGCATATTGACCCCTCTAAAAGTCCGCGTAAATTTAACTTGTTAGATGCGCTAGATTCTAAATATCAACATAACGAAAAGGAGTGCAATAAATGAAAAACAACAAAGATTATTACGGGCTTAATATCGAAGAAGCTGAAATCGTAGACAAGGTAGATGCTTACCTATCTACGGGCATTACAACACAACGCCTAAGCCTTGAATCAGGTGTTATGGCAGAAAATATTTTACGGCTGCTACAAAGAAAATCGTTTATGGATTATAACGACGGTGAAAGTTCTTTTAGCGCAACAAAAAAGCTACAAGAATGGCTGATTGTGCAAAATGATGCAGAAAAAGAGCAAAGTGGCTTTGCCGTTACCCCTACCTATCAAAAACTTCAATCGCTATTCACTTACGCACAGCAAAATAAAAACCTTGTTGCTATAACAGGAAGTTGGGGGATTGGGAAATCAGAAGCCGCAATATCCTATGCAAAGTCTTATCCAAGAGGTTATCAAAAGCCCGGTGTGGTGCGTGTCGAGTTTACCAAAGATGATAAAACGCCTACCGCTGCATACCTGCGAATATTGGGGGCGTTGCATGGTGAAACATGCCACGCACACCACCAGCGCGGCTATCATAACGCCGTCGGCGCACTGTTGAATCCCGATGATTGTTTAATTTTGGATGAGTGCAACTATCTAGGCGACGCGATGGATGTTATCCGCTCTATCCGTGATGATTTTGGTGTGGCGATGGTTGTTATTGGTAACCCTGAATTTAAGGCTACGGTATGGGGTAAAAGAAGCCGATTTTCTGCGCTCGCTAGTCGTGCAGTGAATTTTGAGTTTCCGTGCAACACGATAGAAGATGTAGAGATGTGGCTTGCGTGGAGCGGGATTTTAACGGGCATGAATCCCGCAGTGCGGAGTAAGTTTGTTAAACAAGCTATTATGATTGGCACGCGCCCACGATCTGACGGGGGGATTCGTGCTATTAAGAAGGCGATTGACTTGTATAAAGGTTTGTATAACAACACACCTCTTACGGGCGACCTGTTGACGGACATAGTGAACGCTACAAACGGCGGTGTTAAATAGAGTATTGCGCGGACAGCCTCCCAATCGAATTAAACGCGATTCTAGGCGTTTAACCCGCCAAGGGTGCGCGTACCCTAGCGCGCATAGTAAAGACGCTCAAAAACACCCTTAAAACGCTTTGGCTGGTGCAATTGGAGTTGAATAAGAATCAAGAAACGCTCGGAGTGGGGTTGTGTAGCTGCGGGAGTTGATGCTGTACTTTCGCACCCCCCCAACCTAAAACGTCCGAAACGCATCCGCATCTGCTACACGCCGCCAGTCTAGCAAACTTTAACCCCCACGCATCGTTTCCCCTGTAAAAATCTTTTGCGCTATGTAAAAATCGCTTGACGAATAAAACCGCATCGGGCAAAGTTCGCCCGTCACGCAAAAAACGTGATACGAGTTTGACAGCTCGGAGATACAGGCGGATAAAGCCGCCAGCAATGCGGCTATTTTTACGCCCCTAGAATCTAGGTGCGCATCCGTCAACACAGCAACCCAATTGGGCGGCGGTGTGGGAAGCCTTCGGGCTTGCCGGTTCCTGTACCCGGTCTGTCAACCTATACCGCCGCCCTCCCATATTTGACAGTGTGCGAGTGCGGTTTAACTAAACCGATACAGGAGTCTCGCCATGCAAACCGTACCATACCGCGCCGTTAATCACGGCAAAACCGCTCCTACCCCCACCACCGCACAGCTACGCGCTTTTAGCTTCGTATCCACGCGCATTACTGATTTAGACGCGAACCAATGGAAAGCAGGTTATATCCACGGGCTTTTAGTTGCTTTGATTATGACTAAAAATCTAACCGTCGCGCAAGCCTGTGAACTCGAAACAATGCAAGAGCAAATAAGCTGCAAAGCCTTAAACAGCCGTGCGTTTGGGGGTGCAGCATGAGTACCAGCGCGTTGTTTATCAAAACCCACTTAGATAGTAATTTTCGGGCGGAAGTGTTGCACTCTTTGGCGGTTGCGGCTGATTTAGTCATACAAGGACAAGCTCTTACCGATAAAGAAAAGCGCACGAATATCGGCTTGCATGTCATTGAAGCAATACGTTTTTTATCGAAAAACCTAGCGAATACCACGGGTTTGCTTGCGGATACGGAAGAGAAAAACGTGCTACAAATGAAGCGTGAAGACGCGCCGCAAAATCCGCTTAAAGGTTTTGTCTGTACATGCGGCGCGAAAGGGGATGCAGCATGAATCCACCCACACCCAGTTACAGCAACATGGAAATTCTCAACCTTGTGATCTTGTCGCTGCCTATGGCAGCCCAGATGCCGTTAAAGATATGCACGGCGGCACTATCATCATGCGCTCATGGAAGGCGTTAGACGATACTTTTCAGAATGCTTTTAAGCAAGGTAAGGAGGCAGGCTACCGTGAAGGATACAACGCCGCACGCGCTGAAATAATGTATGCTGAAGAGCAAGCCGAAGCCGCTGCGCATCAAGTAATAGAAGGGCTTTGCGGCGTTGTTTGGAAGCGAATAGAGTAAACCTGCGACACCATCACACAACCCCCGCAAGGGGGTTTTTCTTTTGGCATATTGGAAGTGGTGCGGCGCGGTATCGCGGGAGAGAAAGGGATAAGCCCCCAGCGCGCCGCATTCGCACTTTGCCCGCGTGCATAAACGCGCCAAGCGGAAGCTATTCCGCCTTATCTGATAAGCCTTTGGCGGAAATAATGCCGCCTAGATATTTAGCGGCGGAGCGTATATGCAAAGTTTTGTTTTGGCTCGGGCAAGGGCAGAAAATTACCCTGGTGTATTCCACGACTTACGCACCATGATAGGCGCGGAAAAAACCGCCGTGCTGGTGCAATGGTTGGGTGGCACGAGCCTATATATCCCCAGCAAACTCACCGCCGAACACTCGCTTGCGCAGTGGTTAGGATTGGAGCTTTCGCAAACAGTCTGCGCAGAATTCAGCGGCTTACGAGTAGAAATTCCGCGCATGGTGGAATTGAAACGCACCGAACGCAACGCACAAATCATCGCAGATCGTGCCGCTGGTATGTCTATCAGCAAAACCGCGCGTAAATACGAAATGACGGAGCGGAATATCCGCAATATCACCAATAAACACGGCATTAAGGCGGCATCTCATGCCGAATAAATTATTGCAGATTTTTAGGGCGGGTAATCACGGCGTGGGGCTGGTATTTAGCGAACGAGATGTGCAACGCATCGCGGCGGGTTACAACAAAGCCAAGCTGCGCGCCCCGCTGGTATTGGGACACCCAAAAAACAACCTGCCTGAATATGGCGAAGTGGATGCCTTGTTTGCTGAAGGTGGCGCGCTGTTTGCGCAAGCGAACGTTTCCGATACTTTGGTAGATTGGGTTAAGCGTAAGTTATACAACAACGTATCCGCTAGCTTTTTTTGCCCCGATTCCCCCAACAACCCAACGCCGGGCGTGTACTACCTACGACACGTCGGCTTTTTGGGTGCGCACCCGCCCGCCGTTAAAGGCATGGCTGCACTTAATTTTGCGGAATCTATGTATGCGGTAGATTTTGCAGAAAGCACTAGCAGTCATAGCACGCAAGGCTTTAGCGCACCAGCGGGTTATCAAATAGACCCTATCAGGCAAACTATTTTTAATCTAGCAAAAGACTACCAGCGCGTATGTACCAGCATGTCTTTTGCGGATGCTGTACAACGCGCTGAAACCATCATTATCAATCAGTAGAAAAGGAAAGAAATCATGCCTCAATATCGTGTTGTATCCCCCATCAAATCAGGCGGTGTTACCCACCAGCCCAATGATGTTATCCACTTAACCGAAGAAAACGCGGCGGAATTGCTTAAACACGGCGCGGTTGTGCCAGAGGTTAAACCGTTCACCAAAACTACACAAGGGAGCAACTAACATGAGCAAAGAACTCGACGACACCATCAATCAATTAAACGCGATTGCAGCGAACTTACGCACCAATATTCAAACGCTGGATGAAACCATCAATCAGAAACGTGCGCGACTGGGTGACTTGCTGGATATGCCGCTCTCTAAGGCGGATTACATGGCTTACATTGAAGCGGACATAGACCGCCTAGGGGAACGCTACAGCAAGGGCATTAACGGCATTGTGGCGCGTACAGGCAAGGCAACGGTTGGGCTTGCGGAAATGGAAGGGCTTGTTGCGATGCAAGCCGCTGATAAGACTTTTTTAAGTAATGAATTGCTACCGTATTTAACCGCTGGTGTTATCGGTACAGCCGTTACACGCGAGGCGATGTATTGGCTATTCGGCGCGCAAATCAAGGCGCGCCTAGCGGATTCTTTCGATCAGATTGAATGGGTGGAGGATGCTATTCCAGTAGCAGAACGTAAGGCTGAAATTGAAGCCCTGCACACTGAAATTATCACACTGGAAACACAGCGCGATGCTTTGGCAGCAAAGCTCTTAAACGCTGGTTTACAGGGCTAAGGAGCGACCATGCAAAATGTAATAAATTTTGATATAACTTCGCTGCGTAAGTCAGCGTTAGCCTTGCCGGCAAGCGATACTATTAACGCTTATTCGTTAGTCGCAGCAACCGTAAAGCGCGTAATTGTGCCAGTCGGCGCAAACGTGGTGAAGTTATCCGGTACGGGTGATTTTTATGTGCGCTGGAACGCTACGCTTGATGCCGCCGTTCCCGCCGCTGATGTGATTGATGGTTCAGCAGCAGAGCGCAACCCCACGGGTGCGCAACTGCGCGGGCTGGTTTCGTATTCGATTATCGCTCCGGTGGGTTGCGTGGTGACAGCCAGCTACTACGGATAAAGATTGAACGGGTCACTCCTTTAAGGGGCGATGCAATCGAGGCGAGAAGTGCGCCATAGCCTCGAATGCGCCCGCAATATGGCGCGCACGGACATCCTGTTTTAACCACCGCTTAGAGCAAGCCCTAAGCTGCGCAACAGGATAGGCACTGGACGGGTTATCCCGTCCTTTGCCTTTTTTAGCGGGTGAAAATGATTTTTGCAGTGTGAAACTTAAACGGTTAAAAAGTTATCCACAACTTACAACGGCAACGGTTTTATATCTTCACGCAACGGTTTTATATCTGCCACGCAACGAAATTGAAAATTCGCCCCTACTTGGGAGTTATTTCCCAAGCTGTTTAACACAATGAATCAGAATTATATTTTTT
>JAVHQO010000177.1:0-1794 GCA_036171175.1 Gallionella sp. | reverse complement strand
AGAACGGTGACCATGTTGAGCTCCATATCTGGGAAAAAAGGCGGACATTATGAGCGTATTATTTCCCGTGGCAATCAATACCTCCAGCTTTCCATAAAACCCTTATCTCAACCACGTTTTGAACATCAAATACCTAGCTTCACATCCTCGTAAATCTCATCTAGCGTAAGACTTTTACCCATGCTGGCAAACACGATAGGTGCGTCTAAATTAACGGCGGTGAGTTGCCAATCATCTTGCGCGTCGCGGTGATAAATTTCGACGTGACGTTACTCCGTGACGAGGCTTAAATACTCGCTGCCGTCGCGAGTGGCAAAAACAATGACAGCGGCGTATCGGCTAGGGCAATAAAGCCGTGGTGCAAGTAAAAGGCGGAGGCAGTTTCATCTTTCGCATCGACCAACATGGCGTAGGCGGCGATGTCGGAAACGTAGGCGCGGTGGAGGGCATCCGCCAGCAATGCGCCACCCAGTCCATGCCCTTGAAAATTTTGCGCCACGGCTAATCTCCCCATGCGCACAGCAGGCACCAAGGGATAGCGCGGCAATTTTTTGGCGATCTTGGCGGGCAATCCAGTCAAGGGAACACTGGTGGCAGCCAAAGTGTAGTAACCCGCAATTTGTTGCTGATTGCTGACAGCCACAAAGCAGGCGGTGATGCGGCGACGAATATCTTGCGTGACTTGCTCTTGAAAATAACGGTCTAGCGGTTCTGAACCGCAACTAAACGCGGTGCGGTCGTGAATGGCAGCGAGCGGCAGAAGCTGAAATTTTGCTTTGCTCATGCGAGGTCTAATAATTTTTTACGTCGCGTAAATGCGCGTTTCAATGCGGCGTTAGGTTTGGCGGGCGACATCAACGCCGCTGCAAAATTTTCTTGATCGGCAATGGATAAGCGCGTCACGCTGGATTGTTCAATGGCGCGCTGTGCGGCTTCTTGCACGGCAGCGACCACGAAATCCGTCATGGTGCGCCCCTCAATTTCTGCGGCACGTTTAAGGGTTGCGTGCAACTTGACACTGATTCTGGCTTCGAGTCGGGCGGTGGGAATAACGGTAACCATAATAAAATCTCCTTTTTAACAATGTACGGCTGATTGCCGTAACTGTCAACTTAAGCATGAAGCCGAATTGGCAGCGGGTTTAGTCGCAAAAGTTTCAGGAGCAGATACCATCCCTAGACTTCTAGCAGCGCGTAGGAGCGAGCCCTGCTCGCGAACCTTTGACAAGCTCAGGCGGATGCCCAACCACAAGATGTATGGGGCAAACGGATGAAAAGATTCGCGAGCAGGGCTCGCTCCTACAATAAGGCATTCCGCCCAACGAATTTTTAAGTCTTACGCTTACAGCTTCACACCCTCGTAAATCTCATCCAATGTCATTTTGCCCGTGCTGATAAATGCTATCGGTGCAGCTAACAGAACTATGTGCCGCGAGTATTTTCGCCACCGCCACGGGGTCGCGTTCGGCGCGCAGTTGTTGGTATAAAATTTCAGCTTCGGGGTAGGCGGTGCGCAACATTCCTAGCCATTGTTTGAGGCGTTTTGGCGCGTGTTGCGGCTCCATGCGCTCGCGTAGTTGTTGGAAAAAATCCGCCACCCACGGCTGCAATTCATGCCATTGCAGCGCGGCATTTCCCGTTTGAATACGGTGCATTAAATCAGGTCGCAGAATCGCGCCGCGCCCTATCATCACATCAGCACAACCACTGACCGCGCGCAGATTTGCACAATCTTCAGGAGTCCACACTTCGCCATTCGCGATGACATTTATCTGCACAGCTTCGCGTATCAATG
>JAVHQO010000176.1:0-1799 GCA_036171175.1 Gallionella sp. | reverse complement strand
CCCCCTGAGTCAGAATAGTTGTCGCATCCAAAACCCGCGGATGATCCGCGACAAAGCGACACCCAATGAAACGACAAAACTACCCAACTGAATTCAAAGCGCAGGCCCTGAGCAAAGCACACGCTCGTGGTGGCAAGACCCTGCAAGAGGTGGCCAACGAACTCAACTTATCGCTGGGAACCTTGAAAGGCTGGCTCCAACAACAAAACAAGGAACTTGCACTGAGCGGCCTGAACGCACCGCTGCCAGAACAACAACCGGCCAAGACCTGGAGCGCTGCCCAACGCCTGACAGCGCTCCATGAAAGCCACACCCTGCAAGGCCCGGCTCTGCACGCCTGGTGCCGTGAAAAAGGACTCTTCGAACACCAACTGCGCCAGTGGCATCAAGAGTTCTGCCAAACCGGCAAAGCCGCTACCACACCGGCAGATGCAGCGCTGCGTCAAGCCAGGCAAAAGAGCGAGCAGTTGGAGCGAGAACTGCGCCGCAAAGACAAAGCCCTGGCAGAGGCAGCAGCGCTGTTGGTGCTGCAAAAAAAGTTTCAAGCCCTGTGGGAGGGCGAGGAAAAATGACCACCACCGCACAACGTCAAACGCTGACCAACCTCATTGACCAAGCCTGCAAGAGTGGCGCTCGCCTGCACCAAGCCTGCCAGCAAATAGACCTGAGCTGCCGAACCTTACAGCGTTGGCTAAGCGCAAACTGCCAGCCCGTGGCCGTTGCTCTTGCGCCAGAGTCGGCGCAGCAGCAACACGAGCCGCAGACGAGGGTTCAGGCTGAGCCGACTCTGGCGCGCGCGCTTGAATTGGCCCCTGGCAAGCCCGTCGGTGCTGATCGCCGCCAGGCAGGCTTGCGCCAAGCCGTCACGCCGCACAACAAGCTCACGCCACAGGAAAGTGAAGCGGTGCTGGCGGTGATCAATAGCCAGGAGTTCAAAGACCTGCCGCCCAGCCAGATCGTGCCCCGCCTGGCCGATCAGGGGCGCTATGTGGCCAGTGAATCGACCATGCAACGCCTATTGCGCCGCCAGCATCAAAACACCCACCGGCGCAGTGAATGCCCGGCCAAAAAGCGCCACAAGCCTTTTGCGCTCAAGGCTACCGTGGTCAATCAGGTGTACACGTGGGATATCACGTATTTGCCCACCACCATCAAGGGGCAGTACTTTTACCTGTACGTGTTTGTTGACATTTTTAGCCGCTTTATTGTGGGTGCCCAGGTTTTTGAGAGCGAGAGCGCCGATTTGGCTGCAGCGATGATCAAGGATATCTGTGAGCGCCACGGCATACGCCCAGATCAGGTGTCTTTGCATTCGGATAACGGCTCGCCGATGAAGGGGGTGACGATGCTGGAGATGATGCATCAGCTCGGTGTGATAGCCTCACGCAGCAGGCCTTCGGTCAGCAATGACAACCCGTATTCGGAGTCGCTGTTTCGCACTTTGAAATACCGACCGCTGATGCCAGTGAAGCCTTTTGATTCGATTGATGAGGCTCGCAAGTGGGCCATTGGGTTGGTCGATTGGTACAACCAGGAGCATCGTCACAGCGCCATCGGGTTTGTCACCCCAGAGCAGCGTCATCTGGGTCAGGATGTGCAGTTGCTGCAAAAACGCCATGCGGTTTATGTTCAGGCGCGTGATCAAAATCCCAGCAGGTGGTCAAAGAATACGCGCAACTGGAGCCGCGTTGCCGAGGTTCATCTCAATCCTGACAAGCCCGTTTCCATGGAGGTTAAATCACCGAAAAATTAATCAGCTTTTTTACCCACTTTTTGCGACAACTTGCTTGACTTCTATC
>JAVHQO010000175.1:0-8742 GCA_036171175.1 Gallionella sp. | reverse complement strand
GATTTTTTTCATCGCGTGATTAAAGTTTACTTCACCTTTTGCCATTAAATAGCGACGTAATAGTTGCGCGAGAATGACGGGAATAACGATGTAAAAAATCACCGAAAACAGCAGCGTCGCCCACGGCACGGCAATGCTGGCGATGCCCAATAACAACGCTACCAGTGGCGCAAAAGCAAAAATCATAATCGCATCGTTGAGCGCGACTTGCGACAGGGTGAAATACGCATCGCCCTTCACCAGATTGCTCCACACAAACACCATCGCGGTACACGGCGCGGCGGCGAGCAAAATCAGTCCCGCGATATAGCTGTCGAGTTGCTCGGCGGGCAAATATGCCGCGAACAGATGGCGGATAAATAGCCAAGCTAACAACGCCATCGAAAATGGCTTCACTGCCCAATTTACCAACAGCGTCACGACTATGCCGCGCAAGTGTTTTTTGACTTGATGCAACGCGCCGAAGTCGATGCGCAACAGCATCGGAATAATCATCACCCACACCAGAATTCCGACGGTAATGTTGACGTGCGCGACTTCCAAACTGGCGAGGGCATGAAAAACTCCTGGCAAAAATTGCCCCAGCAACACGCCGACGACGATGCACAAAAACACCCAAACGGTGAGGTAGCGTTCAAATAAATTCATTATTTTTAATCCTGTATCCGCCCAATCTCGGCGAGCTTTTCTTTCAATGCCAATTTGTCCATTTTTTCTATGGGCAATTGCATAAACAACTGAATGCGGCGCGCCAATTGTTCGGCGGCTTTATTGAAGGCGGCACGGCGCGCTTCATCACCTTCGATATGCGCAGGATCGGTTATGCCCCAATGCGCGGTGGCGGGTTTGCCCAACCACAACGGACAGGCTTCTCCCGCTGCGTTGTCGCACACAGTGAAAATAAAATCGAATGACGGCGCATCGGCAAGCGCGAATTCGTCCCAACTTTTACTGCGCAATCCTGCTAGGGAATAACCATTTTTTTGCAGCCATTCGATCGCGCCTGGATTGACCTTGCCCGCTGGTTTGCTGCCTGCGCTATAGGCTTTGAATTTGCCTTTACCCAAGCTGTTAAACAACACTTCACCCAAGATGCTGCGGGCCGAATTGCCCGTGCAAAGAATCAATACGGTGTAGATTTTTTCGTTCATTACTTTTCCTTTTCTAAAATTAACATTGCTTATTTTCCAGCTCACACGCTGTACCTGCGCAACAGTTTTCGGTGAGGTACGCCAGCATGTTATTCATCGCAGTAAAGTTCGCCGCGTAATAGACGAAACGCCCGTCTAGGCGTTGGCTAATCAGCCCCGCGTGGGTGAGTGTTTTGACATGAAAAGACAAATTAGCGGGCGACACTTTGAGCTTGTCGGCAATCTGTCCCGCCGCCATACCGTCCACCCCCCGCACTACTAACAATCGGAAAATGGCTAAACGAGTGGGCTGCGCTAAGGCGGATAAGGCTTTTACTACTTGAGCTGATTTCATCATTTTATATTTCTATTGTTAAACAATTATTAAAACAACAAAGCGGATTATAGAAGCACGGGGAGTGCTCACACAAGGCGCATGAGATATTTTTTTTTGTAATAATCCTGTCACAAACTATTCATACACTGCGCCCCGCTGTACTGAATTTCCCTGTTGTACTTTTACGTTATTCCCTTAGGAGATGTTATGAAAAGCACCATGAAACAATTAGTTTTAAGCATCGCTGCGGTATCAAGCATGGCATTTGCAAGCGTGAGTTCTGCCACCGACATCACTGGCGCAGGCGCGACCTTCCCTTACCCCATTTATGCAAAATGGGCTGAAGCCTATAAGGCGCAAGGCGGTTCTAACATGAACTACCAATCTATCGGTTCAGGTGGCGGCATCAAACAAATCACTGCAAAAACCGTTGATTTTGGTGCGTCCGATATGCCGTTGAAACCAGAAGTGCTGGACAAGGACGGCATGATGCAATTCCCAACTGTTATCGGCGGCGTAGTACCCGTGATTAACGTCAATGGCATCGCCGCAGGTCAGTTGAAATTAGATGGCACAACTTTGGCTTACATCTACTTGGGTAAAATCACTAAGTGGAATGACGCAGCGATTGCCGCGTTGAACAAAGACATGAAGCTGCCTGATGAAAACATTACCGTGGTACATCGTTCAGATGGTTCAGGCACGAGCTTTATTTTTACCAACTACTTGTCAAAAGTCAGTGCGGATTGGAAAGCAACCGTAGGCGAGGGTACAGCGGTGTCATGGAAAGCGGGCACGGGCGGTAAAGGTAACGAAGGCGTGGCTTCTTATGTGCAACGTATCAAAGGTTCGATTGGTTACGTTGAATATGCGTACGCTTTGCAAAACAAAATGACTAGCGTGCAAATGAAAAATCGCGATGGTCAATTTGTTGCCGCGAATGAAGATTCATTCAAAGCCGCAGCAGCAGGTGCGCATTGGGACAAAGCTCCTGGCTTCTACGAAATCTTGACTGACGAAGCAGGCAAAGGATCATGGCCAATCAGCGGCGCAACCTTCATCTTGATTCACAAAGCCCAAGAAAAACCAGAGTCAGGTAAAGAAGTATTGAAGTTCTTTGACTGGGCTTACAGCAACGGCGGCAAATTGGCGGGTGATTTGGACTACGTTGTGATGCCAGAAAGCGTGATTAAACTGATTCGTGCTACTTGGAAAGCGCAAGTTAAAGACACCGCAGGTAAAGCAATCTGGAAGTAAGTGCTAACGGGTTTGTATGTTGTCCTAAAAGTTGCAAAATTTTAGCGTCTCATACGAGGTAGTTGTACCTCGCTCGGTTATACTAGCGGGGGCTGCAAAGCCCCCGTGTCCATCGGGAAACCCCGTAAATTTTGATTCGATTAACTTGTGTCGAGACAGTATTTACGAGGTTTCCTACTCATTTATAAAGAGCCACTATGTCGATGTTTTCACTCGAAGCGAAATTAAAACGCCAAGCCTTATTAGACTTGGCGTTTCGTAGTCTGACGCGGGTTTCCGCCTTTGGCGTGCTGGTGTTATTAGCCGCCATCATCGCGTCTTTAGTGATTGGCAGTATGCCCGCCATCCATGCCTTCGGTTTTGGTTTTTTAACGAGCCCCGAATGGGATCCCGTCAACGATAAATTCGGCGCGTTGATTCCGATTGTCGGCACGCTGATTACTTCTGGCATCGCCTTGCTCATCGCCATTCCTGTGAGTTTTGGCATTGCGATTTTCTTGACCGAATTGTCGCCGCGTATCTTGCGTCGCCCACTCGGTATCGCCATCGAATTATTGGCAGGTATTCCCAGCATTATTTATGGCATGTGGGGCTTGTTCGTGTTCGCACCGCTATTCGCCGACCATGTTGAACCGTGGCTGAACGACCATATCGGCCCGCTGCCATTTATCGGCGAATTTTTTATGGGCGCGCCTATGGGCATAGGCATCCTCACCGCAAGCATCATCTTGTCCATCATGGTGATTCCCTTTATTACCTCGGTGATGCGCGACGTGTTCGATGTGGTGCCGACGCTGCTCAAAGAATCCGCTTACGGCTTGGGCGCAACCACCTGGGAAGTGATGTGGAAAGTGGTGTTGCCTTACACCAAAGTCGGCGTGGCGGGCGGCATCATGCTGGGTTTGGGGCGCGCTCTGGGAGAAACCATGGCGGTGACATTTGTGATTGGTAACGCGCACGAGCTGAGCAAATCATTACTCAATCCAGGCAACAGTATTTCCTCTGCCTTGGCGAACGAATTTACCGAAGCCATCGGCGAGCTTTACACCTCATCGCTCATCGAGCTCGGCTTGATATTGTTTTTCATCACCTTCGTGGTGTTGTCCCTCGCCCGCTACATGCTGTACAAATTGGGTAAACGTGAAGGTCAAGCAGCGTAACTCTTATGACAAATAAATCCTTATACACACGTCGTCGCATCATCAATGGCGCAGGGCTGACCGTCTCGGTGTTGGCCATGGGCTTCGGCTTATTTTGGTTATGCTGGATTTTATGGACACTGTTGGCGAACGGTTTGCCTGCACTCACTGCCGCCGTGTTCACGCAAATGACACCGCCACCGGGCAGCTCAGGCGGCTTGCTGAATGCGATTGTGGGTAGCTTGATGATGACCGTGCTCGGCACGATTATCGGCACACCAATAGGCATTTTGGCTGGAACGTATCTGGCGGAATTCGGTCAGCGCGGCTGGATGGCACCTGTCACGCGCTTCATTAACGACATCTTGTTGTCCGCGCCGTCGATTGTGATTGGGCTGTTTGTGTACGAAGTGTATGTGGTGCAAATCAAACATTTTTCGGGTTGGGCAGGCGCATTGGCATTGGCGATTTTGGTGATTCCGATTGTGATTCGCACCACCGAAAACATGCTGCGTTTAGTGCCCTCCACCTTGCGCGAAGCCGCTGCTGCATTGGGCGCGCCGCAATGGAAAATCATCAACTTCGTTACCTTGCGCGCCGCTCGCGCAGGGATTATCACGGGCATCATGTTGGCGATTGCACGCATCAGCGGCGAGACCGCACCGCTGCTATTTACCGCACTGAATAATCAATTTTGGAGCAGCAATATGGATCAACCGATGGCGAGTTTGCCCGGCGTGATTTTCCAATTCGCCATGAGTCCTTATGAAGATTGGAAGAGTCTGGCGTGGGCGGGCGCGTTGCTGATTACCCTAAGCGTTTTAACCCTGAACATTTTGGCGCGCGTATTGTTCCGCCAAACTGCCACTACCCACTAGGAGCTCAAATCTCGTCGCAATACGGCGTTGCTCGCAAAAAATTACTCTTTACATAGTCAACTATGCATCGTCGTAATTGTTTGTTCGCGCCTTGTCTTGCTTAGATATTTGAACTCCTAGAAACTAAATTTAACAACATTAAGCTGGGCTTTTTATGTCAACTGAAAACATCATCGCGAATCCTAAAGTCATCGTTAAAGATTTGAATTTCTTTTACGGTAATTACCGCGCCTTAAAAGACATCAACCTCAACATCGCCGAAAAAATGGTTACGGCTTTTATCGGTCCATCGGGTTGCGGAAAATCGACTTTGTTGCGCACCTTTAATCGCATGTATGAGCTTTATCCCAAGCAAAAAGCCACGGGCGAAATCATGCTCGACGGCGCGAATGTGCTGGATGCCAAACAAGATTTGAACATGCTGCGAGCCAAAATTGGCATGGTGTTTCAGAAGCCGACACCGTTTCCGATGTCGATTTACGACAACATCGCGTTCGGCGTAAAACTGTATGAAAATTTAAGCAAACACGATATGGAAGCGCGTGTCGAATGGGCGTTGAAAAAAGCTGCGTTGTGGGGTGAAGTCAAAGACAAACTCAAACAAAGCGGCACAGGCTTGTCGGGCGGTCAGCAACAACGCTTGTGTATCGCGCGCGCTATCGCGGTTAAACCGCAAGTGCTGTTGCTCGATGAACCCACCTCTGCGCTCGACCCGATTTCGACCGCACATATCGAAAAACTCATCGACGAACTGAAAGAAGATTTCACCATCGTCATCGTCACGCACAACATGCAGCAAGCCGCTCGCGTGTCCGATTACACTGCTTATATGTACCTAGGCGACCTAATCGAATTTGGCGAAACCAGCACTGTGTTCACCAACCCCAAACGTAAAGAAACGGAAGACTATATAACGGGTCGCTTCGGTTAAGCGACTCGTTATATAGCGGTAAGATTTACCTTTAGCTTAGTCGTAGCCACTACATCACAGCACGATTTAGCTAAGCGATTCGGAATCAGCTAGCAACGCGCAACAAAAAGCCCAGCAATGCTGGGCTTTTTGTTGCGCGAAGGTTGTGATTAGTGATTCTTGCTATGTTTGATAAATTGGCTAATGGCAGGCAAAAATGAGATAAAAACAATCGCGACGATGATTAAAGTGAGATTGTTTTTTACCACAGGAATGTTGCCAAAAAAGTAACCTGCAAAACTCAAAGAGCTAATCCACGCCACGCTGCCGATCACGCTGAACATGACAAAAGTCGTATAGCGCATCAAGCCGATGCCCGCTACGAAGGGCGCAAAAGTGCGCACAATCGGCAAAAAGCGCGCAAAAATAATAGTCTTGCCGCCGTGGTCGGCATAAAAAGTGCGCGTTTTGTCTAGATGCTCGCGCTTGATAAAACGCCCGAAAAATTTATCGAACAAGCGCAGCCCTAAAGTCCGCCCTATCCAGTAGTTGGTGTTATCGCCCGCCAAGGCAGCAACAATCAAAATCGGGATAAGTAATTCCAGCTGCAACGCACCCAAGCCACACAATGCACCTGCCACAAACAGCAACGAATCTCCTGGCAAAAATGGCGCGACCACTAAGCCTGTTTCAGCAAAAATAATCGCGAATAAAATGCCATATACCCAATAACCGTAGTCATGTGCGAGCGCGAGTAAATGCGTGTCGAGATGCAGAATAAAATCAATCATGGGCTTAGTCGCTAGTTATTAGTGGCGTGTCGTTAGTTGAGAGGGCGCGCGGTGCCCCCACTAACGTCTGCCTTATCAAGGTAAAACTTCTTCGGCTTCGGTTTTTTCGGGTTTGATAAAGTCTTCGCGCGACACGCCGAACATCATCAGCAAAGGGCTGGCAACCAGCACCGAGGAATAGATGCTGAACATAATCCCGATGGTCAACGCCATGGCAAAGTAATGCAGCGTTTCGCCGCCTAAGAACAGCATCGCGCCGACCATCATCTGGGTAGAGCCATGCGTGATGATGGTGCGCGACATGGTGCGGGTGATGGCGTTGTCGATAATTTCAGCGGTTTCGGCTTTGCGCATTTTGCGGAAATTTTCGCGAATACGATCAAACACCACCACCGATTCGTTCACCGAGTAACCCAATACTGCGAGCACCGCAGCCAGTACCGACAAAGAAAATTCCCATTGGAAGAAGGCAAAGAAACCGAGAATGATGACCACGTCATGCAAGTTAGCGATGATGGCGGACAAGCCAAACTTCCATTCAAAACGCACCCACAAATACGCAACGATACCCAATGAAACCAGCAACAATGCCAGCGCACCATTCTCGACTAAATCTTTGCCGACTTGTGGACCGACGAACTCGACGCGGCGCATTTCCACTGTGGCATCCGCCTGATGCAAGGTCGCCATCACTTGCTCACTCAACTTCGCGCCAGCTTTATTCGCCTTCAAAGGAATTTGTATCAGCACATCCAAGCTCGAACCGAAGTTCTGCACTTGCGCATCCGCCAACCCTACGCTGCCAAGTTGTTCGCGGACTTTATTCAGATCGGCAGGCTGCGCGTAATGCACCTCCATCACCGTGCCTCCCGTAAAATCCACGCCGAAGTTCAACCCTTTTGTCGCGAGAAAAGCCACTGCAATCAAAAAAGTCACCAACGAAATTATCGTGGTGTAACGCCCATAACTCATAAACGGTATATCGCGTTTAATCTTAAAAAATTCCATGTGCTACTCCTTAACCAAACAAGCAGGCAACGCTGCTTGTTTCCCTCACCCTAACCCTCTCCCAGCGGGAGAGGGGACGAACGTATCGCGATGCGATGCGTTTAACCTATTGCTACTGTATTCAGTCGTGCTTTACGTCCGTAAATTAAATTGACCAAGGCGCGTGACACCAGCACCGAGCTAAACATCGAAGTCAAAATGCCCAGACACAGCACCACCGCGAAGCCTTTAATCGGTCCTGAGCCAAACAAAAACAGCGCAATCCCAGCAATCAAGTTGGTGATATTGGAATCGACAATGGTGGCGAAAGCGTTGTCGTAACCCGCATGAATCGCGGCTTGCGGACTCACGCCGTTGCGCAACTCTTCGCGGATACGTTCGTTAATCAGCACGTTTGAATCAATCGCCATCCCCAGCGTCAAGGCGATACCCGCCATACCGGGTAAGGTCAGCGTGGCTTGCAGCATCGACAACAAGGCGACCAACAGCAGCAAGTTGGCGGCGAGTGCGAACACCGAAATCGTGCCGAACATCAGGTAGTACGCGACCATAAACACCGCAATCAGCATGAAACCAATCTTGGTGGAATTAAAACCACGGTCGATATTGTCTGCGCCCAAAGAAGGACCTACGGTGCGCTCTTCAACGATTTCCATCGGTGCCGCCAACGCACCCGCGCGCAGCAGCAGCGAGGTGTCTTGCGCCTCTTCGGTGGTCATACGACCGCTGATTTGCACGCGGCCGCCGCCGATTTCTTCGCGAATAACGGGGGCAGTAACAATCTCGCCTTTGCCTTTTTCAAACAAAATAATCGCCATGCGTTTGCCAACGTTTTCACGCGTGGCTTCTTTGAATTTACGCGCACCCACGCCATCCAAATTCAGATGCACCGCAGGTTCGTTGTCACGATTATCAAAGCCAGGTTGCGCGTCGTTGATGCGTTCACCCGTCAGCAATACTTGCTTTTTCACCAGCAGCGTTTGCCCTTCGCGGTCTTTGAAAGCCTCCGTGCCAAACGGGGCAACGCCGCCCACGCTCACTTGATGTTCGTCATCCACTAAGCGAATTTCCAGCGTCGCGGTGCGTCCCAGTAGCTCTTTGATTCGCGTTGAATCTTGTACGCCGGGCAACTGCACCACGATGCGGTCCACACCTTGTTGTTGTATCACGGGTTCCGCCACGCCCAACTCATTAACACGATTGCGTACCGTCAACAAATTTTGCTGTACGGCAGATTCTTGAATGCGCCGTTTGGCGACTTCGGTGAGCTGCGCTTGCAAAATAAATTCGCC
>JAVHQO010000174.1:0-1844 GCA_036171175.1 Gallionella sp. | reverse complement strand
TTATTAGCAGGCACCAGGTGCTCGAGGTGGGTAGAGATCAGGTTGTCTGAGGCTGTACATGATGGCCGTGTGACGCAGCGAATACAGCGTTCTGTCTTCGCCCGCAGCACTGGTGCCCAGCTTCGTGTCCCACATCAGTATTTCAAACTGGCGCTGCAACTGCTTCAGCGCATAGTCCCTGTTCGTTTTGTACTGCGGCAAAAAAACATAGTCATCAGCGCAGTCCTTGCCATCAATCAAGCCATGTTCAACATGGTATTTTTTCAGCGTCTCATAACTGTCCACCGCTTTTTCCATTGTTGTGATGGGGTCGCTGTGGTCTTTGGTAGGTGGCAGACGTAACCGCAAAAATGTGTATTCGCCGCGCACAATGTCCACATGCTTATGCTGCATGAACTTGATATCCGTTGGCCGTATGTAGCTGTTGCACATGAACACGATCAAGCGCCGCATGTCTTCCGTCATTTCAACATTGCGCATCACTGCGCCAAGCTTGGCGCTTTTTTTGGCGTTGGTGTTGATGTACTGTGTTTGGGTTTCGCCCTTTGCGTCTGTGTACTTGCGAACCTCTATGCGCTGGCCAGCGTAGCGTTTTGCCGCGCTCCAAAGTCGCCTGTATTCCCGTGTCGTAAACCAGCCCCGTGCTTTGTCTTTCTTTGTGACAGTTGGGAATTCAGGCACAGCAGCAATGAGCTTGCGTTTGGCGGCGTAGGCCAGCACTTTGGCAATCAAGCCCATGTAGGCGCTGACAGTGGACGCACTGAGCTGTTGTTCGCTCAGTGTGTTTAAAAAACGCTCCAGTGCCAAGTAGTCAATCTCGCGCACTTCAACATTTCTAAAGTGCGGCGTGATGAACTTGTCATAGCGATACACGAAGTTGTCGTAAGTGCCCTTCGTAATCTCGCCTCTGCTGAACCTTGCCTTTTCCGCTTTCAGCAGCTCTTTCAAACAGCTTTCAAAGCCAGTGGCTGATGCAGTGGCAGCAATGCCGTGCCGCTGGTTGTAAGTGATGATGTCGTAAAACTCTTTGGCAAACGCGATGGCCTTCTGTTTGCTATCAGTTTTGGTGGACTTGCGAACGGCATTGCGCCCAACAAAATACCGTGCCCACCAGTACTTGCTGGCCAGCAGCTTGTAGATATACAGCTTGGTTGGATAGCCTGGTATGTAGTGCTTTTCAGTGGCACCAGTCCTGTGTTTTGGCTGCGCAGGCGTTGCTTTTGTGGCAGCAATTTTCTTCACTTTAGTCACGCTTTAATCCCAAAAGCGTCATCCTACGCGCCATTGCATAAAAAAGCGACTGAAAAAAGGAAAAGTAGTACGGCTGTTTCGTACTACTTTTGGACTACTTTTTGAAGCGACAAAACGTTGTAAGTGCTTGTCGTTATTGAAGAAAATGTGGTGGAGAGGATGAGGATCGAACTCACGACCTCTACATTGCGAACGTAGCGCTCTCCCAACTGAGCTACCCCCCCGCCAGGGCTTGAAGTCTAGCAACAATTGCATGGCGTGGCATCAAGGCTTGCCCGGTGCGCCGCGAAATGCTGCATTGATTGATATACATCATTTACCACTGCGCCAGACTTGGTTAGTCTTCGCGGCTTCACTTTAAACGCTGCGTCTGCGCTGCACGCAGCTTGTCTGTATGACTTTTGTTGATGATGATTCCCCGTGCTTGCCCCGCGCGTCTGCAAACCCTGCCGCTCAGATGGAGCTGGTCTGTCCCGCTGGCAGCCTGCCCGCGCTCAAAGCCGCCGTGGACCACGGTGCGGACTGTGTTTACCTGGGTTTTCGCGATGCCACCAACGCGCGCAACTTTGCCGGGCTGAACTTTGACGAGGCCG
>JAVHQO010000173.1:0-1849 GCA_036171175.1 Gallionella sp. | reverse complement strand
GCCAGATGCCACAAGCCAGTCACCGCATCTTGCTCAAACTTCAATTCAGAAAACAACGGTACGGCTTTGGCCAACGCTGCTGAAATACGCCGCAATCTTGCATCGCGGGTTTTACTGGATGTTTTGGCGATGCGTTGCATCAGCCCTTGTCCAAACGGATCGTTCTCCAGCATTCGGCTACCGATTTCGCCGCTGAATTTGAGTAACTGGGGCACCAGATGCAAATAAGTGGTGCCCGAGAAAAACTCCACCAAAGGCCGAAAGGCTGCGTTGTTGTTGATTTGTTCCAAGTGGGTTTGCGTCAAACGATCAGGGTCGGCGCGGTCTGCCGGGTCTGGACGGGTAAAGACCTCTACGCCGTTGCGCTCAACAGATTCGTGGGACACCAGCGCACGGTGCTGGCCCGTGCTTTCAGACTTGATGGCCAGCTCATAGCGCCAAGTAGCCAGTTCGGTGTGTGATGAATCCGTCAGTTCCACCTCAATGCGCACACCAGGGTCTTGCCGCGCGTGCAGACTGCGTACCTTGCCCAGCCCACCGCGCTCTTTGATCGCCTTTTGCAAGCCGCCACCGTCAATTTGCGCCACAGTGCGCAAAAACCGAAAAACATCGAGTAAGTTTGACTTGCCAGAGGCATTGGCCCCAATCAGGTACGCCCTGGGTCCGAGCGGAATATCCACCTCGCGGAAATTGCGCCAGTTTTTCAGTTTGATTCGAGTGAGCAACATCAATTAACCCTCTAAATTCATGACTTTGAGCGATTCAATACCCCGGTCATCGACAATCTTCACCGCCACTTTGCGGTTGTCGCCCGCCTCAAACGGCAGGCTCACGGTGCCATGAAACGCCTGCAACAGCGACTCGTCCAGTTCCGCACGAATATCCTTCTTGAGCTTGTCCCAGCCTTCACCTTTGCCCGCCATCGGGAAGAACACCTGCCTTGGGAACAAGCTGCGCTCGTCATAGTCGGTGTCAAGCGCCCACATTGCGATCTTGTTTTTGCCGCCCGAGACCAGTTCGCCTTTCACCGTGTCAAAGTAATCAAAACCGTGGACTTCGACTACCCACTGATCCGCTTTGCCAGCCTGACTGACTTTAGCTGCGCGGCGCACCTCCACCTCGGGTTGCCCCATCAGCCAGAAGCTCTGGTTGCTGGTACGGGCTTTTTTCAGGTCTTCGGTCAGCAAGTCGGTGTTCATTTGCGCCTTCAAGGCGGTGATGCCCTTGATGGCATCAATGTCCTTGGCGGCTTCGGGGTCGAAGGTAAAGGCGCAAAACACCAGCATTTTGGGCAGCGGGAACAGGTTACCCGCATCATTCATGGCATTGGTGACCTGCCTTTGTTCGAGTGCTGCATGTTCCGGGCCAAAGCTCACCACCACCCGCTCACCGGTGTCGAGGTGGCCACTGGCGTGCAGGTTGCGAATGTGCGCATCAGCAGGCAGTGCCTCCAGATCGGCAAATTGCAGCATCTGCCCACCTTTGCCGCGAATACCGGCTTTGAGCAATTCGTCCCGCCACTGGTGCTGGCGACCGCTCTCGCCGGTGCGGGCAATGCTGGCATCGGCCTGATCTGGGCCGCTGGCCTCGTCGAGCGACTTGACGCTGGGGAAAGGCACCGCCTCCACGGTGAACGGGCCGGTGATGCGCAGCTTGTTTTTGGTCTTTTCGGGCTGGTCGTACAGCGTTTCGTTATCCGCCTGGGCTGCAATCGAGCGATCCATCTCGGCCTGCATCTTCTGGCGGGCGGCATGAAAAGCTGCAAACAGCGGCGCAATTTCGGCGGGCCAAGCCGTGGGCAAGTCAAACGGCACTTCCCACTCCAGCAGCGCGACTTTGGTTGTCTCAC
>JAVHQO010000172.1:0-1859 GCA_036171175.1 Gallionella sp. | reverse complement strand
CCCAACAACACCCGCCTGGCGCACCTGTGTGGCCCGATGGACGAACACCTGAATCTAAACCTGATGCCAACATCCCAAAAAATGTTGGCAGCAAAAGGAAAACAAACAGATAATTTAACTGTGAATAAATACAGTTAATAGGATCAACGATGAATTCTCTCGAACTTTGCGCTGGTGCCGGTGGACAAGCCCAGGGATTGGAACGCTCAGGCTTCGAACACGAAGCCTTGGTTGAAATCGATGCGGCCGCTTGCAAAACACTGCGCTTGAATCGACCTCACTGGAATGTCATTGAAGGAGACTTGTCTGAATTTGACGCAAGAGCCTTCCGAGGCATTGACCTGGTTGCCGGTGGCGTACCCTGCCCACCATTTTCAAAAGCAGGCAAACAGCTCGGATCCGAGGACACACGAGACATGTTCCCTCAAGCCATTCGGGTTGTTGACGAAACCCGGCCTCAAGCCGTCATGCTGGAAAACGTCAGGGGCTTGTTTGATGCAGTTTTTACAGATTACAGACAAAAAATTACCAAACAGTTTCAAAACATGGGTTATTGGACTGATTGGCACCTCTTCAATGCAGCTGACTTTGGTGTTAGTCAATTGCGTCCACGAGTGGTTTTTGTGGCGTTACGTCAAGAGGTTGCTGAACATTTCAACTGGCCAAGCCCCAGCTTGAAGCTGCCGCCCACAGTCGGGCAACTTCTTCATGATCTGATGGCAGCAAACGGCTGGCAGGGTGCAGATGCCTGGCGTCGACAAGCCAACAACATTGCGCCCACCCTGGTAGGGGGAAGCAAAAAACATGGCGGACCAGATCTTGGACCCACACGATCCCGTCTGGCTTGGGCAGCACTTGACGTTGATGGACGAGGCCTAGTAGATGAAGCTCCCGCCGCTGATTTTGTCGGAATGCCACGATTAACCGTGCGAATGTGCGCACGTGTTCAGGGATTTCCAGACGATTGGCAATTTGTGGGCAAAAAGACACCTGCTTACAGACAAGTTGGAAATGCATTTCCACCGCCTGTGGCTCATGCAGTCAGTGCTGAAATTGCTTCAGCCATTGAGAAAGCTGCAACAGCAAGACAATTCAGAAAGGCTGCGTGATGAAAAATACAGCTAAAGCGCCAACGGCGTCCAAAGGCGCTCGAGCCAAACTACGAAGCCATTTTTTGAACAATCTTGGCCGCGTGATCAACGCTGAGGAATTGCGCTCTGTCGCAGGAAACATCAGTGAATGGGCTCGGCGTATTCGTGAATTGCGAACAGAAGAAGGCTATTTGATTCTCACAAACAATGACCGTGTTGATTTAAAACCAGGTGAATACCTGCTCGAAACCAGCAAGCCGCAACCTGCCTTTGCCAGAGGAATATCCAAGGAAACTCGCGCTTATGTACTAGACCGTAATGGATTCACCTGTCAAATGTGTGGTGCAGTCGCTGGTGAGCCGCATCCGTATGATGCAACGCGTAAAACCAGGCTCCACATCGGCCATGTCATCGACAAGAGCATGGGCGGCTCTGACGAAGCCACCAACCTGAAGGCCATTTGCTCGGTCTGCAACGAGGGAGCGGCCAACATCACGCTGCAGCGCCCCGACCTGAATAAACTGCTGGTTCAGGTGCGTCGCGCCACAGCTGCTGACCAACGTGAGTTGCTCAAGTGGCTCAAGACCAAATTCAAAGACTGAATCCCTGTCACCCTGTCACCAAAAGGCTTGTGCCAAATACATGGCAGCACAAAGCGCCATGGTGTAACGGTTTTGCGCAAACCCAACTTCAAAGAATTATCAACGTGATCCTTCGCCACCTTTTCACCCCTCCCAACAACACCCGCCTGGCGCACCTGTGTGGCCC
>JAVHQO010000171.1:0-8944 GCA_036171175.1 Gallionella sp. | reverse complement strand
ACACAGTTTGTATCGAATCAATCACCACCACATCGGGCTTATTAGCCGCGATGGTTGCTTGAATTTTTTCCAGTTGAATTTCCGGCAGCAAACGCAAACTGCGCGCGTCCAGCGACAGCCGTTTGGCGCGCAAAGCGATCTGCTGCGCCGATTCTTCGCCACTCACATACAAAGTATTTTGTTGTTGCGACAGATGTGCCAACACTTGCAGCAACAGCGTCGATTTACCAATACCCGGATCGCCGCCTATCAGCACCACCGCGCCCGACACCAAGCCGCCGCCCAGCACGCGGTCAAACTCTGCGATGCCAGTCGGTGTGCGCGGCACTTCCGCCGCCTCGACTTCAGACAAAAGTTGTACTCCACCCGATGCCGCTAACGCGCTGTAGCGATTCTTAACACCCTTCGCAACGGCTTCCGCCACCGACTCGATCAGCGTGTTCCACTCCATGCAATGAGGACACTGCCCCTGCCACTTAGGCGTTTGCCCGCCACATTCGGTGCAGGAATAAATTGATTTTGCTTTTGCCATACCCACCCTTCCTTAATTTAGCGACCCACTCTTGTAATTAGACATTCTGCCCTAATCTTTGGCACTCGTTGATGGAGAGTGCTAAAATCCGCAACCTTTTTTTAACCCTCAACCTAGGAGCTACACAATGAAAGTTCGTCCTTTACATGACCGCGTAATTGTTAAACGTATGGAAGAAGAACGTAAAACCGCATCGGGTATTTTCATTCCTGACGCTGCCACAGAAAAACCTGATCAAGGCAAAATCGTTGCAGTAGGCAACGGTAAGATGGGCGATGACGGCAAGTTGCAAGCAATGAACGTCAAAGTCGGCGACACCGTATTGTTCGGCAAATACGCTGGCCAATCTTTCAAGATGGACGGTGAAGAATACATGACAATGCGCGAAGATGACATTATCGGCATAGTTGAACAGTAATACTTATTGAATTTTAGGAGACATAATCATGGCAGCTAAAGACGTAAAATTCCACGACCAAGCTCGTGTAAAAATGGTAGTAGGCGTAAACATTTTGGCCGACGCAGTTAAGGTTACGTTGGGCCCTAAAGGTCGCAACGTAGTGTTAGATCGCGCATATGGCGCACCGCATATCACTAAAGACGGCGTTTCTGTAGCTAAAGAAATCGAATTAAAAGACAAGTTCGAAAATATGGGCGCACAAATGGTTAAAGAAGTCGCTTCTAAGACTTCTGATGTAGCGGGCGACGGCACCACCACAGCCACCGTGTTGGCTCAAGCTATCGTGATGGAAGGTATGAAGTTTGTGACTGCGGGCATGAATCCTATGGATTTGAAACGCGGTATCGACAAAGCGGTTACGGCTGCGGTTGAAGAACTGAAAAAAATCTCTAAACCTTGCACAACCACCACAGAAATCGCTCAAGTTGCTTCAATTTCAGCTAACTCTGACGCAGCTATCGGCAAAATCATTGCTGACGCAATGGAACGCGTTGGTAAAGATTCATTGAAAGCAGGCAAGTTTGATGGTGTTATCACCGTAGAAGACGGTAAATCCTTGGATAACGAGCTGGATGTAGTTGAAGGTATGCAGTTTGATCGCGGCTACTTGTCACCGTACTTCATCAACAACCAAGACCGTCAAATGGTGTCGATGGATAATCCTTTCATCTTGTTGCATGACAAAAAAATCTCGAACATCCGTGATTTGCTGCCAACTTTGGAACAAGTAGCTAAATCAGGTCGTCCTTTGTTGATTGTGGCTGAAGATGTCGATGGCGAAGCCTTGGCAACTTTGGTGGTCAACAACATTCGCGGCATCTTGAAAACAGTTGCGGTTAAAGCACCTGGTTTCGGCGACCGTCGTAAAGCCATGTTGGAAGACATTGCTATTTTGACAGGCGGTACCGTGATTGCTGAAGAAGTCGGTTTGACTTTGGAAAAAGTGACTTTGGAAAACTTAGGTCAAGCAAAACGCATCGAAGTGGGTAAAGACAACACCATCATCATCGACGGCGCGGGCAAAGACGACGCAATCCAAGCGCGTATCAGCCACATTAACAAACTGGCAGCAGAATCAACCAGCGACTACGACAAAGAAAAAATGCAAGAACGCAAAGCCAAATTGGCTGGCGGCGTGGCAGTGATTAAAGTCGGTGCGGCAACTGAAGTTGAAATGAAAGAAAAGAAAGACCGCGTGGAAGATGCGTTGCACGCAACCCGTGCCGCAGTTGAAGAAGGCATTGTTCCTGGCGGCGGCGTAGCGTTGCTGCGTGCCAAAGTAGCGGTTGCTAAAGTTAAAGGCGACAACACTGACCAAGATGCAGGGATTACGATTGTATTGCGCGCTATGGAAGCTCCGTTACGCGCTATCGTGTTCAATGCAGGCGAAGAAGCGGCTGTAGTCATTAACAAAGTGTTGGAAGGCAAAGGCAACTTTGGTTACAACGCAGCGACCGGCGTGTATGCCGACATGTTGGAAATGGGCGTAGTTGATCCAACTAAAGTGACGCGCACTGCCTTGCAAAACGCAGCATCTATCGCAGGTTTGATGTTGACGACAGCGTGCATGATTGCTGACGTGCCAGAAGACAAACCAGCCTCAGGCATGGGCGGCGGTGATATGGGCGGCATGGGCGGCATGATGTAATTAAAGCGCACGGTCTTATCTGTCGCACAAGCTGTACACTAAAAACTCCGCTCTTAGCGGAGTTTTTTTTGCCTACCGATAGGCGCATGAAAATAAATAGCTATACGGTTTAGTCCTTGCATCAATAAGGACTTATAGCGTATATTCAATTTCTTTTTTTAGACTAAAATGCTCTACTCTCAGGGAAAATAATGAAAAATTTATACCTCGCTTTAATTTTATTGTTCAGTGTGCCGTTGGTTCAGGCTACTGAAATGCCTGATTTGGCGAAAAAAAATCGTTGCAATGACTGCCATGCCATTGAGAAAAAAATTATTGGTCCAGCATGGCTGGAGGTGTCACTAAAATACCGTGGACACCCTGAAGTTTTAGAACCCTTAGTTGCCAAAGTATCTAAAGGTGGCGTGGGAGTGTGGGGCGACATGCCTATGCCAGCCAATGATCCGGGCGGTCGTAAGTACGATGACATCAAGGCTTTGGTGCAATTTATCTTAGGTTTATCTAAATAATTGTATCGCTGGTTGCTAGACTGACTGCATAACAAAACCTGTATTTTTATCTATCTAACACAAGAGGAAATTATGAATTCAATGATAAAAAGCTTGATTGTTGTTGCTGGCTTAATCCTGACCAGCTCAGTGCTTGCCACAGAAATGCCCACACTCGCCAAGAAAAATAATTGCACCGCGTGTCATGCTATCGAAAAAAAAATAGTCGGTCCTGCTTGGCAAGATGTGGCGAAAAAATACAAAGGGCAAGATGTCGAGGCAAAGCTAATCAGTAAAGTATCAAAAGGCGGTGCAGGCGCGTGGGGCAACACACCAATGCTTGCAAATGATAACGACGGAACCAAACAAGCCGACATTAAGGCGCTGGTGAAATTTATTTTAGCTCTGTAACTTGCCGCAATAGCGATGACTAACTCGCTTCTTATTTGCGCTGTAGTAACTGCAAATACTCCATACGTTCAGCATCACTTAATTGGCTAACGCCGCCGAAACTCACGCGTGCTTGCAAAGCATGAAACGCTACGTCGCGTGAGGCTTGGGCAAACTTGCTTAACAAGCCTGCAAACTCCCCTGCCACATCAAAGGTATCGCCCCATGCGAGCATGTCAATTTGCGCTTGCGTAATAACTCTTTCGTGTGCCGTGCCTGACAATAACTGCGTGATAGCCGCGCTGCTGAGCTGGGAGTGATGCTCCTGCAACAAGGCGAGTAAGGCTTGGATAGCGTGCGATTCAGCACTACCGTCATATTGAAAAGCGGGCAGTTGTTGCGCTAACTCAGGCTGAGCTAATAAGCATTGCAACAGCAGCAATTGAGTAGAAGTCACGGCACCTCGCTTAGGCTTTTGCAAAGCGGCGCGCGGCGCACGCGTCACAGGCGTAATCGCATACAAACTCTCTAGCTCGGCTTGGCTCACTCCTGCTAATGCGGCGACTTCTTTGCGCAGCAACAAGGCGGTTGTCGGTGCGCTAATCGCAGTCAGCAGCGGCTTGGCATTTTGTAGCAACGCGTTGCGTCCTTCGGCTTGGCGTAAATCTAGACCCGCGCTAATTTCACGCAGCAGATACGTCGAAAGCGGCATGGCATCAGCAACACGCAGCTCAAATTCTGCCTGACCAAATTCCCGAATAAAACTATCTGGATCATGCTCGGTCGGCAAAAATAAAAAACTAATTCGTTTGCCATCTTGCAAGCTAGGCAACGCATTTTCTAGTGCGCGCCAAGCAGCTTTTTGCCCTGCTTTATCGCCATCAAAACTGAAAATAATGTGATCGGACAGACGCAATAATTTTTGAATGTGGAACGACGTGGTAGCGGTGCCTAAGGTCGCAACCGCGTAATCGACACCGTGTTGCGCGAGTGCCACCACGTCCATATAGCCTTCGACCACTAACACTTGCTGGCGATTGCGGATGGATTTTTGCGCTTGAAACAAGCCGTACAACTCGTGGCCTTTTTCAAACAACGGCGTTTCGGGCGAGTTGAGATATTTGGGTTCGCCTTTATCCAAAACCCGCCCGCCAAAACCGATACATTGTCCACGCACATTGATGATGGGGAACATGATGCGGTCGCGAAACCGATCGTAGCGTTTGCCTTCATCGTTGCTAATCACCAAGCCCGTTTGCACCAGTGTTTCAGCTTGGTAATCGGGATAGGCACTCGCCAAACTTTGCCTGACTTCGGGCGAATAACCGATGGCAAATTTCGCCGCGATTTCGCCACTCAAACCACGCCCTTTCAGATAATCAATCGCGCGCGGCGAGGCTTTGAGTTGCTCGCGGTAATAACGCACCGCGACTTGCATCACTTCATATAAATCGGGCGCGACTTTTTCGGGCATTTGACCCTGCGCGTTGCGTTCGTGCGGCACGTCCAAACCGATGCTGCGCGCCAGCTCTTCGATGGCATCGACGAAGCTCATCCCCGCGTGCTCCATGACAAAACTAATTGCCGTGCCATGCGCGCCGCAACCGAAGCAATGGTAAAACTGCTTAGTTTGACTAACCGTAAAAGAGGGGGATTTTTCGTTGTGAAACGGACAGCAGGCAGAGAAATTTGCGCCTGTTTTTTTGAGCGGCACATAGCGTTCAACTACATCCACAATGTCGATGCGATTGAGCAAATCCTGAATAAAACTTTTGGGAATCATCGCCGCTGCGCCTTCCAGGTAGGGAGCAAAAACTCAGCGGGATTGTTTACTTGCTGAGCTGCGCCTTGATAAGAGCCGACACTTTGCCCATGTCAGCACGACCTGCTAATTGTGGTTTCACAATCGCCATCACTTTGCCCATGTCTTGCGCGCTTGCCGCACCCGACGCGCTGATAGCGGCGGTAACTGCTTGCGCGATTTCCGCATCTGACAGTTGTTGCGGCATGTACTCAGCCAACACGCTCATCTCGAATTTTTCAATATCTGCCAACTCACTACGACCAGCGGCTTCATATTGCGTAATCGAATCGCGACGTTGCTTGTTCATCTTGTCGATGATGGCAATGATGTCGGCATCGGTCAGCTCGATACGCTCGTCCACTTCGCGCTGCTTCATCGCAGCCAGCAATAGACGAATCGCCCCTAAACGTGCCGTTTCTTTGGCGCGCATCGCGGCTTTCATATCATCAGAGATTTTAGTTTTTAGTGTCATAAATGAAAAGCCAGCACATTCATTAAATGAACGCGCTGGCGATAGGTACGTCGCAGCTTAGTAAAGCTTAGGAGGAAGAGTCTGACCGATGATGCGTTTGTAGTGACGCTTCACGGCAGCAGCCAATTTACGTTTACGTTCAGCAGTTGGCTTTTCGTAAAATTCGCGAGCGCGCAAATCGGTCAACAGACCTGTTTTTTCTACGGAACGTTTGAAGCGACGCATTGCAACTTCAAAGGGTTCATTTTCTTTTACGCGTACTGTTGTCATGGAAAAACTACCTTCTACCAAAAAATTGAGGGCGCGATTATAGCGAAGCCTGTCCATCCTCACAACTTTAATTTCGCAATTCGGATAAATTAGCTATTTGACGGCATCGTGCGCCTGAAAAAACGCCACCGCTTCCGCCTCTACGCGGGTGCGCTTCATCGGTGGCAGACTTTGCCAGATGCGCTTGCCATACGGTTTGGTAATCAGGCGCGGGTCACAAATCATCAGCACGCCTCTATCGTTTTCGTCGCGTATCAGCCGTCCCGCGCCTTGCTTCAAAGTGATGATGGTGCGCGGTAACTGATATTCCATAAAGGCGTTGCGTCCCTGCTTGGAGATTTGCGCGATGCGTGCGGCGAGTACAGGATCATCGGGCGGCGCGAACGGCAGTTTGTCGATGATGACCAACGACAGCGCGTCGCCTCTCACGTCCACGCCTTCCCAAAACGATTGACTGCCGAGCAGCACCGCGTTGCCCAGCGTGCGGAAGCGTTCCAGCAATTCATTGCGCGAGCCTTCGCCTTGCAACAGCAGCGGATATTTCCAGCCGCGTTTGTCGAATTCCGCCAGTAAAATCTCGTGCGCGCGCTGCATGGCGCGCAAGCTGGTGAACAATAAAAACGCGCGTCCTTGGCTCGCTTCCAGCATCGGCAACGCAGCTTGCACCACCGCCTCGGTGTATTCAAAACTGTTTGGGTCGGGCAGGTTACTCGGCACATACAACAGGCTTTGTTCGGCGTAGTTGAACGGGCTGTCCCAATACGCGGTGGTGGCTTTAAGCAAACCCATCTCAGACTGGTAATGCGAGAAATCCTGTTTCACTGCCAGCGTCGCGGAAGTGAATATCCACGCGCGTTGCGAGCCGCCGATTTGCTTCTCGAAAATCTCCGCGATGGACAGCGGCGTGGTGTTGAGTTGCAGCGAGTGATGGAAAATTTCCAGCCAGCGCACCTGGTCAGGCTCTTCGCCACTTTGCCACTTACCGAATTGCAGCACCAACGCTTGCGCGCGCTGCCAGCAATTCTCCAATCCTTCGCTGCGCTCCGCTTGTTTCTCCAGCAAGTCGCAAAGTTGCTTGAGTTGCTCACTCAAATGCTTAGACGCTTTTGGCCATTCGGCAAAATCAGCCAGCGCGGTGGCGGGTAAGCGGCCTTCTTTTTTGAACACCAGGCGCAAATCTTTCGCGGCTTTTTCTAGCGCATCACACGCCTTGGGCAGCGGTGCAAAATCTTTCGCTGAAGTCATCGCCTCGATGCGCGCATCTATGGTCAGGTCGAGCAATTGCGAGGTGGAAATATTCTCGCCGAAGAACAGACTGGCAGTCTCTGGTAGTTGATGCGCTTCGTCGAATATCACTGTGTTGCAAGCAGGCAGCAACTCCGCCACGCCTTCATCGCGCAACATCACATCGGCAAAAAATAAATGATGATTCACCACCACGATGTCGGCTTTCATCGCTTCGGTGCGCGCTTTCAGCACGAAGCATTCTTTGTGGTTAGGGCATTCCTGACCGAGACAACTGTCGCGCGTGGAGGTGACGTTCATCCAAATCGGCGCGTTCTCCGGCACATCTTTGACAAAACTTTTATCGCCCGTATCGCTGACCTTGGCGTATTTTTTTATCTTGTCCAGATGCTTGATGTCCTCGCGCGTGGCGAAGCGACCATCGCTCAACGCCCGTTCCAAATGGTAATGACACACATAGTTGGAGCGACCTTTGAGCAGCGCGATGGAGACCGGAGCTTTGAGCGCGTCGCGCACACGCGGCAAATCTTTTTGAAAAAGTTGGTCTTGCAGATTCTTTGTCCCGGTCGAGATGATGACCTTGCCGCCGTTGATTAAAGCGGGCACGAGATACGCAAAAGTTTTCCCCGTTCCCGTGCCAGCCTCGGCAACCAGTATCGAGTTATCGCGTATCGCCGCCGCCACCGCCAACGCCATTTCGCGCTGCTGCGCGCGCGGACGGAAGCCATCAACTTCAGTGGAGAGAGGGCTTTGTTCGGAGAAAAAACGTTCGACTTCTATGGACACGATGGGGATTTATTGGTGTGGTTATTTGCCGAAGTCGGCGTTATAGTGCGGCGGCGATTTTACGCGAGTGGTGTTTGTGTGACATGAGTATTTTATTTACGAAATGGGCTAAGAGTTTTTTAAATTAGAGTGAGTCGTCAGATAGGGAAAAAATGAAGTCCAATTTTGAAAAGTACAAGCTGGAATTAGATGCTCTGATTCGTGATGGGGATATGTTGTATTTAGCGTTGATAAAGGAATGTGTGCCAAATCAGTTTGATGGTGCTTATAAGGAAAAATTAGTGGACGCTCAATATGAGAAGCTTCTTAAAAAAATCCCAAGGTTCGCATCGGCTTTTCAAACGTGGTACTCAGAAGCGCATTCAGTAATTAAGCAGTTGATTCCTGACCGATTACCTGATTTCGTTAAGTTGTATGAAAAGCCAAAAACTCGAAAAGAGCTAACTGCTAGTAGCTATGTAATTGAAGATTACCTTCAAAATATAACCGTTAGCCGAGGTGGTTATGTGATTGTTTCGTTGAGTACAGTTATTCCATTATTTGAACAGCAGCTTGAAATTTTGAAAGCTGCATTGGGGCGATTTGAAAGTTCCTTATTTGATATAAAGCAACTTGTCCATGCAGATTTACTTGATTCCGAGTTAGATGCTGCGCGCATTCTTCAAAAAAATAAATTTTATCGAGCTGCCGGTGCGATTACAGGCGTTGTAATAGAAAAACATTTGACACAAGTTTGTATGAACCATAACTTACAAGCAACGAAGAAAAATCCTACTATTAGTGACTTAAATGACTGGCGGTTTCAAGCACCAAGTGCAAATAACGCAGCGTGATGCTGCCTAAAATCAA
>JAVHQO010000170.1:30811-32058 GCA_036171175.1 Gallionella sp. | reverse complement strand
CGATGGTGTGCATCTGTTTTGCCGCGCCGACAATCGCGTCAACGGGGCAGGCTTGGATGCACAAAGTGCAGCCGATGCAGGTGTTTTCATCAATGAATGCGAGCGATTTTGGCTTAGGCGCATTGGTATCGCCGCCAAACGGAATGAACTCTTTATTGAGTAACTCGGCGAGTTTGCGGATGCCTTCTTCGCCGCCCGGCGGGCAGCGATTGATGTCGGCTTCATCAGCCGCAAGTGCCGTGGCATAAGGCATACAGCCAGGGAAGCCGCATTGTCCGCATTGCGTTTGCGGCAAAATCGCATCAATTTTATCGACCAGCGGATTGCCTTCAACACGGAATTTAATCGCCGCAAAACCCAACACCGCACCGAGCAAAATGGCGATGCCCGACATGACTAATAACGCACTTAACATCGCGCACCTCGTAAAACTGTAGCGAGCGGTTGGAGTTCAAGGCGCACGGAACGGAGTGATTGAGACATACCTAGTAGGTAGGCGAATGAGTGAGTACCGCGCAACGCCGCAATCCGACTGCGCAGTAAGTTTTGCGCGGTGCGCATTATTTAACTAGCCCCGAAAAGCCCATAAAAGCCAAGCTCATCAAGCCCGCTGTGACCATCGCAATCGCCGAGCCTTTGAAGATGCCAGGAATATCCGCGCCGTCTAAGCGTTCGCGGATGCCCGCGAATAACACCATCACCAGCGTGAAACCTAACGCGCTGCCCAAGCCAAACCACAAGGCCTTGAGCAGGGTGTATTGCAATTCGTTTTGCGCGATGAGCAGCGGCACGCCCAACACCGCGCAGTTGGTGGTAATTAGCGGCAAGTAAATGCCTAGCACTTGATACAACATCGGGCTGGCTTTTTTGATGTACATCTCGGTGAATTGCACGATGCCTGCGATGACCACGATAAACGACAGCGTGGACAAATACGTCAGCTCAAATGGCACGAGTAAGAAGTGGTAAATCAGATAGCTCGCGCCCGATGCCAGCGTCAACACGAACGCGGTTGCCGCGCCCATGCCAATTGCCGCTTCGAGTTTTTTCGATACACCCATAAACGGGCAAAGACCGAGAATTTTAACCAGCACGATGTTGTTCACAAACACCGCACCTATCAGGATTATGAGATATTCAGACATTATTTTGCCCAAGAAAATAGGCGCGGATTATCACCCAATTCATATTCTGTATCAATGCGGAGCTGGGCATATTGATATAACTTTTGGTTGTGATGAGGGTGC
>JAVHQO010000170.1:23683-30711 GCA_036171175.1 Gallionella sp. | reverse complement strand
TTTAAGCCATCGCCGCTAACGCTGCATTTAAGGTGGCACTCGGACGCATCGCGGCTGAGGTTTTAGCAAAATCAGGATGGTAATAGCCGCCCATATCGACCGCTTTACCTTGCGCGGCGATGAGTTCGGCATTGATTTGGACCTCGTTGTCGCTAAGTGCTTTAGCCAGTTGGGTAAAGCGCGCTTGGATGGTTAGATCAGTCGTTTGCGCGGCCAAGGCTTGTGCCCAATACAAGGCTAAGTAGAAGTGGCTGCCGCGATTGTCGATCTCGCCAACTTTGCGGGCGGGTGATTTGTTGTTATCCAAAATTTTACCCACGGCAATATCGAGGCTGTCGGCTAACACTTGCGCAGCGGGGTTGTGAAAGGTGTGCGCGAGATGTTCGAGCGATACGCCCAACGCCAAAAATTCGCCTAAAGAATCCCAGCGCAAATAGCCTTCTTGTTGGAACTGTTGCACATGCTTAGGTGCAGAGCCGCCTGCGCCTGTTTCAAACATGCCGCCGCCATTCATCAGCGGCACGATGGACAACATTTTTGCGCTGGTGCCGAGTTCTAAAATCGGGAATAAATCGGTGAGGTAGTCGCGCATCACATTGCCTGTCACCGAGATGGTGTCCAAGCCTGCGCGGATGCGTTCGATAGAAAGTTTGATGGCGGCTTCAGGCGATAAAATTTGGATGTCTAAACCTTGTGTGTCGTGGTCTTTGAGATACTTTTCCACTTTGAAAATAACTTGCGCATCGTGTGCGCGTTGTTTGTCCAGCCAAAAAATAGCGGGTGTGGCAGTGAGGCGCGCACGCGTTACCGCGAGCTTGACCCAATCTTGAATCGGCGCGTCTTTGGCTTGGCACATGCGGAAAATATCGCCCGTTGCGACAGCTCGTTGCATCAATATCTTGCCAGTCGCATCGACGACTCGTACCGCCCCGTTGGTCGCGATTTGGAAAGTCTTGTCATGCGATCCATATTCTTCAGCTTGTTGCGCCATCAACCCTACGTTCGGTACCGAGCCCATGGTCTTTGGGTCGAACGCGCCATGCGCTTTGCAATCGTCGATGACGATTTGATAAATGCGTGCGTAGCAACGATCGGGAATCATCGCCAGCGTGTCGTGCAACTTGCCGTCCACGCCCCACATTTTTCCTGAATCGCGAATCATCGCAGGCATCGACGCATCAACGATGATGTCGGAGGGTACATGTAAATTAGTAATACCTTTATCGGAATTGACCATCGCCAATTCGGGGCGCGTTAAGTAGGTCGCTTGAATATCCGCCTCTATTTCAGCGCGTTGCGCGTCGGGCAAAGTGGCAATTTTTGCGTACAAATCGCCTAAGCCGTTGTTGACGTTTACGCCTAATTGTTTAATCACCGCCGCGTGTTTAGCGAACACGTCTTTGAAATAAACTGTGACCGCTGCGCCAAACATAATCGGATCTGAAATCTTCATCATGGTGGCTTTGAGATGCAGCGACAGCAACACGTTTTGCTGTTTTGCGGCGTGCATTTGCGCTTCATAAAAATCGCGCAACGCTTGGATGCTCATCACATTGGTGTCGATGACTTCACCTAGCAACACCGCTGTTTTTTCTTTCAATAGGGTAATTTTTCCGTCATCTTCGACCAGTTCGATGCGTAGATTTCCCGCCTCTTCAAGGGTCACCGATTGCTCGCTGCCGTAAAAATCTTGTGCGTTCATGTGCACCACTTGTGTCTTCGAGTCGGCCGCCCAGGCACCCATTTTGTGGGGATTTTTTTGTGCATATTTTTTCACTGACAGGGCGGCACGGCGATCGGAATTGCCTTCGCGCAACACTGGATTCACCGCGCTGCCTAGCACTTTGCTGTAACGCGCTTTGATGGCTTTGTCGGCATCGCTTTGCGCATCGTCGGGATAATTCGGCACGTTGTAACCTTGCGCTTGTAGCTCTTTAATCGCGGCTTTGAGTTGCGGCGGCGTGGCACTGACATTGGGTAATTTGATGATATTGGCCTCGGCTTGCAAAGTCAGCGCGCCCAATTCGCTCAAGGCATCCGTGACTTTTTGCGCGTCGGTTAAATGTTCAGGAAAGTTTGCCAAAATGCGTCCCGCCAGCGAAATATCGCGCGTCTCAACGCTGATTCCCGCCGCCTTAGTATAGGCTTGCACGATGGGCAACAAGGAATAAGTTGCCAGCGCGGGGGCTTCGTCAACTAGGGTATAAATAATTTTATGCGAGCTCATTGCGGCGTCCTTTATCAAAAAAATCTCTGGGTTAGCGCGCGACACAAGCGCGCTAAAATGCGCGACTGCGTGAGTCGCTAACTGTTATTTTGGAGTGCTATGGGAAATATTTTGCTGTTCAACAAACCGTTTGGTGTGATTTGCCAATTCAGTTGCGATGGCATTCATCCAACGCTCGCCGATTATATCGCGCTTCCCGACTTTTATCCCGCAGGACGCTTAGACACCGACAGCGAAGGCTTGTTGGTATTGACCGACGACGGCATGTTGCAACATCGCATTACTGACCCAAAACACAAATTGGCGAAAACTTATTGGGTGCAAGTGGAAGGGCTGGCGAGTGAGAGCGCATTGCAAAAATTGCGCGCGGGCGTGTTACTCAAAGACGGTATGACCTTACCCGCCGAGGCCGAAATAATCGTTGAACCTGCGCAACTTTGGCCGCGCAATCCGCCGATACGCGAGCGCAAAGCGATTGCAACGAGTTGGCTAAAATTGACCATACGCGAAGGCAGAAATCGTCAAGTGCGGCGTATGACGGCGGCGGTCGGGCTGCCGACTTTGCGTTTAATCCGCTACGCGATAGGCGAGTGGACACTAAATAATTTAGCGTTGGGGGCGTGGCATAAAACGGCAAGTTAGCATCTCGATTAAGGAAATTACCAGCTTTTATATCCATCACAGACTAGATGAAAGGAATAGCCCGCGACAACAGGTCGCGAAGCGGCTTGTGGCGGTGTAGGCTCTCGTACTCGAAGGGTGAGCCGTCAGGTTATGCCGAACCCCACAATTTTTGCCAAGAGGCTCAATATGAGTATTACGAATTGGCCAAGTAGTGAACGTCCACGCGAAAAACTTTTAGAACGCGGCGCAGCGGCGTTGTCTGATGCGGAGTTGTTAGCGATTTTTTTGCGCACTGGCGTGGTGGGTAAAAGCGCGGTGGATTTAGCGCGTGAATTGCTCAATCGCTTCGGTAATCTCACCCAATTATTTGCCACCAGCGAGGCGGATTTTTGCGCGGTGCACGGCATGGGGCAGGCAAAATTTGTGCAGTTGCAAGCCGTGCTAGAAATGTCGCGGCGCGCGTTACACGAGCAATTGCAAGGCGGTGATGTGTTGAATGCGCCAGGAGCGGTGCGCGATTATTTGCAGCTTCGGTTACGCAGCCGTCAGCAAGAGGTATTCGTTGCCTTATTTTTGGATACACAACATCGCGTGTTAGCCGTAGAAGAGTTGTTTCAAGGCACACTCAGCCAAACCAGTGTTTATCCGCGCGAGGTGGTCAAGCGCGCGCTGGCACACAATGCCGCCGCCGTTATCTTCGCGCACAATCATCCCTCTGGTATCGCCGAACCCAGTCACGCCGATGAACTCATTACCAGCATCCTTAAGCAAGCGTTGTCTTTAGTCGAGGTGCGGGTGTTGGATCATTTCATCGTGGCTGGCGGCGCGACACTGTCATTCGCGGAGCGCGGTCTGCTGTAGTGAGTTGAGCCAGCCAAACTTGCGCGCCCTCAGAGTGATGATTTGAGCACCAAAACAGTGCTTTTTTTTCGTGCTCGATAAAAAATTGCACCATTTCGGTTCGTGCTGCGCATAGTCATTCCTAAAAAAAACTTCATACTGTTTTGCATCAATCACTTAAAAAGTTGGAACGTATCTTGCTTAAAGAACCACTTTTGCACTAAAGGGAGAAACTGATGGAAAACTTAGCAAGCAGCCATGACGCATTATTCATTTTGCTCGGCGCGATTATGGTGTTGGCGATGCACGCGGGATTTGCCTTTTTAGAATTAGGCACGGTGCGTAAAAAAAATCAGGTCAACGCGCTGGTGAAAATTTTTACTGACCTCGCCGTCTCGACTTTGGCGTACTTTTTCATTGGCTATATGGTTGCTTATGGCGTGAATTTTTTTGCAGGCGCAGAAGAATTAGCCGTTAAAAATGGCTATGAGTTGGTCAAGTTTTTCTTTTTGCTAACCTTTGCGGCGGCGATTCCTGCCATTGTGTCGGGCGGCATTGCCGAGCGCGCCAAACTCAACCCACAAATGGCGGCGACGTTCATGTTGGTCGGCTTTGTTTATCCTTTCTTTGAGGGCATCGCATGGAATCATCGCTTTGGTATTCAGGACTGGTTGCACGCCACGTTTGGCGCGGAGTTTCACGACTTCGCAGGTTCGGTGGTGGTTCACGCAGTAGGCGGTTGGATAGGCTTGGCGGCGGTGCTGTTGCTGGGTGCGCGGCGCGGTCGTTACAACAAAGAAGGCCGTGTTTCAGCGCATCCACCGTCGAGTATTCCGTTCTTGGCGTTGGGCGCATGGATACTGACTGTGGGTTGGTTTGGCTTCAATGTGATGTCGGCGCAAACCGTAGCGAATATCAGCGGTCTGGTCGCGGTGAATTCCTTGATGGCGATGGTGGGCGGCACTTTAGTGGCGTTATGGTTTGGCAAAAACGATCCTGGCTTTTTGCATAACGGTCCTCTCGCAGGCTTGGTTGCGGTATGCGCGGGCTCTGATTTGATGCACCCCATCGGCGCGCTTATTGTTGGCGGTGTGGCGGGCGGATTATTTGTGGTGATGTTCACACTGACGCAAAATCGCTGGAAAATTGATGACGTGTTAGGCGTGTGGCCGTTGCACGGTTTGTGTGGCGCGTGGGGCGGTATCGCGGCAGGCATTTTTGGTATGAAAGCCTTGGGTGGTATCGGCGGTATTAGTTTTATGGCGCAACTGATTGGCACGCTAATGGGCATTAGCATTGCTTTTATCGGCGGTTATGTGGTGTATGGGGTGCTGAAAAAATGGGTGGGAATTCGCTTGGATGCGGAAGAAGAATTTAATGGTGCGGATTTATCTATTCATAAAATCAGTGCAACACCCGAACGTGAATCGGGCTGGTAAGACAGCATCTTGTTGCGTCCCTGTATAACAGCACGCCCCTAAAGCGGGTGCGCTGCGCGGTTTCAAGATGAAAAAAACCCACCGCGCAACGGTGGGTTTTTTATTCAGACTAGGTTGCGGGGCTTACACACTCGCGGCACGCATCCGGTCAATTTTCTCAATAGCAGCCTGATATAAATCATGGTCAGAATCGGGGTTGTTGCGGTCTGGATGATGGGCACTGCGGATTTTTTTCAGTGTCGTCATGCAATCTGGCAAGTCGTGCACCTTGGTCACGCGATCACCATTTTTGACCATCACGCGTTGCAGCTCCGTCTCTGCGTCTGCGCGCGTGTCATATAAAGTCTTGCTGCCAAGCCGCCAATTATTTTGGTTTTTGCGTGGCGATAGTTTTTCCTTACCATCAAACCAGACCCAGCGGCCTGTTTCGGCATCCTGTTCAAATTGCACCGTGGTGATGGCATAGGTGTAAACCGGCGGCTCGATTTCCTTGGCAAATAAATTGATGACCTTGGCGACTGTTCCCACGTTGATGAGGTAATACGCGCCGGCCTCATGCGGGCAGAATCCGCTGCTCTGCGTTGGCGCAGGGAGGTTACTTGATGAATTCATTGCAGCCAGGCGGCTAAGTGCTTTGCGTTGTGCGTTGGTCACGGGTATTGCTCCTTATATTTAGTTGAAACCCACCCGCTCTTTTACTGAAGGGCGGGTTTATGCAACGTTTAGTCTGCCAAAATGGCTGCGCAGCGATGATGTTTTGCGCCTAAGTCGTTGCTGAAATTATCGTCGCCAGTGGTCAGGGACTGATTCGCTCGAAAAACGAAAGGCCACCAGTAAGGATGGCCTGATTGTTTGCTGTGACTGACTCCCTGAGCGGGCTTAGCATCTGCGACCTGCAAATTAATGGTCGTATTAGTAAGTCAGCACTGCGAGTATCAATCAATTAAACCAATTAAATCAGTTGCATAATTATACGACACCCGATGTAACTATGCTGCATATTGCCGAAGTTAGCGTTGAAAATAACAAAATCATAGCTACGAGCATTGCTAATTAAGCGCGATTATTCAGATTTAATTGTTCGCAACTTGTTATTCGTCGCTCAAATGAATCTCGCTAACCACCATTTCACCTAAAACTGTTCCGTCGCGATCGAGCTGGCTAATTTTTACTGGCAGTAAGCGGTACGCCACGCCCAGCCAGACTTCTAGACCTTCTTCATGGGGCGCGTGAATTTTGCGAAAGGGGATTGCCATGATTGTCCCTAAGCCGCTATTGATTTCTTGTGGCTCACCTATTTCTAGCTGGTAGCGTTCTAGTTTTTTACCGTTGCTAATCGACATGGTGAGCGCGTCTTGTGTGACATCGAGCTGTGAAAGTTGATATAAAAAGCTCACAAAATCTTGGCTTTGAGAGGGTAAAGGCACGCTAATACCTGATGAAAAGTTAAGTGTCTCAGTTGCCCAAGCAAAATCTGCTTGTATGACCTCTTTACCACTGGAGGTCATTTTTGCTTCACTGAATTTTTCAGGCTGCAAACCGATGGCGTGGTAACGCCCTGTGCTTGTTTGCGTTAAGTTAAATTTTTTGAACAGTCCCACGAGTCCAGTGGTGTTCACGTTGACGCTTAAAACATAATGCTGATCATCGCTGACTTCTAATCGGTGTACCGCCTCTCCGATTATAAAACTCGTGCCTTTGTAAACCGTAAATTTAAGTTGTGCATGTTTAGGCAAAGGGTGGGCGGGCGGCGCAGGCGGTGCTGCTACAACGGTTTCGGCTGGCAGCTCTGGCACCGCCGCAGCGTTGCCAGCATCGGCGAGTTCAGTTGAACTAGGCTCCGCCGCTGCATCGGCTGCGGGTGGCTCGCTAGGCGTAACAGGCGTTGCCGCAACAGG
>JAVHQO010000170.1:15961-23583 GCA_036171175.1 Gallionella sp. | reverse complement strand
CGCTAGGCGTAACAGGCGTTGCCGCAACAGGTGCAAGGCGAGCTGGCTTTGGGCGCGGCTTTGGGCGGACAGGCTTAGGTGCTGCGACGCGTGTTGGCAACGGTTCGAGTTTCGCCAGCAGCGGTGGCAAGGGTGGCTCTATCGGTGCGGGTGGCTCTATAGGCACGGAGAAAATGAGTAGGCCGTGCAGAGCCAAGGACAATGCAATGGCGAAGCTGATGCGCGCAAGCGATGAACTCGGAATCAGGCTCACGGCGTGACGTGAATGCTTTGCAGAATTTGTTTGAGCTGGTCGCCATCGCCGTCGGTTACGACGACTTTAGCGGGCAAAAAATGCTGTTCTTTGGCAAGCCAAATTTGTGTGCGTGATTCGCCTGATTTGGCTTGGCTATCCAAATACAAGGTGTTGAATTTCCATGCCGCACTGACCATCTCGCCTCCTGTCGCAACGCGGTAGTGATAGTCGTCTAGCTTGTTGCCATTGGTCATGGCGAAATCCAAATTGCTATCCACATTCAAGTGCAAAAACATAAATTGATACATTGCGCTTAGACGATCTTGTGTCCCAACTGGCAAGGCTTCCTCACGTTTTTGGCTAGCATTACTTAACGTTAATCGTTGCTTCGTCCAATCAAATTCGGCACGCGAATTTTTAGCATTATCCGTATCGCGTAAGTCTTCAAATAGTAGTGGTTGTAAGCCTTGTTCGTTAATCAGCCCGTGGCTGTTGATATGCACACGACCTGGGCGAAAAAAGGCTAGTAAGCCGAGCGGTTTAACGGTGCTAGTGAGTTGGTAATGCTGCTCATCACGACTAAAAACTTCGTCGATTTGCGCAATTGACAGGCTACCTTTGTAAACCAAATAAGTGGCTTGAACGCGGCTCGGTACAGTTGTCCAATCGGCTGCAATAGCAAGGTTACTCGCCGCTAATAGCAATAAAAAAAGCGCGCGCATGATTACTCTAGGCCAGGTGAAAACAGGGCGTGGCCGATTTGTTTGGTAAAGCCAAAATCGACCTTATCCAGCGCGTTGAGCGTGACTTGCTCTAGGCACAGCCAACGCACCGCTTGTACATAGACGCGATGCTCTTCTGCCAGCAAACGCTGACTGAGCGTCTCGGCCGTGTCATCTTGTAAAACAGCAATCGCCGCTTGAATAATAATCGGACCGTGATCTAAATCGGCACTGACAAAATGCACCGTGCAACCATGAATTTTTACACCATCGTCTAAAGCGCGCTGATGCGTGTGCATTCCAGTATAGGCGGGCAGCAGCGAGGGGTGAATGTTGATGAGCTTGCCGTAAAAACGCTGCACAAATCCCGCACTTAAAATCCGCATAAAGCCCGCCAAAATAATAAAGTCGGGCTGATACGCGTCTATGGTTTGCGCTAATGCCGCATCAAATAATTCGCGATTAGCAAACGCTTTATGCTCCACCACTGCGGTGGCGATGCCTTGTGCTTGTGCGATTTGCAAGCCTTGCGCATCGGCGCGATTACTAATTACCGCCGCAATCGTGCAAGGCAAATTGGCAGCGAGCAAAGCCTGCATATTGCTACCACGACCAGAAATGAGAATGACGATTTTTTTCATAGTTATTAAAACTGGGAAGTGGGACGGCTATGCCTAATGCCGCAAGGGCATTCCCACGAAAAAACGGAGCTAAAGTACCTGTTCTTGAATGAAGTGGTAAGTGGAAAAACCAGCGCTACGTCTTTGCCACTTACTGCTAAGGCGTAGCCTCGCCCTTCTTGCCACTTCTCGTTTGTTAGCCTACTTGCGTTTGATGTTCGTCGCCGATACGCGCGCGAATCACGCCGATGATTTTGGCGTTTTCGCCTGCCGCATTGAGCTGCGCAATCGCTTTATCCGCATCAGCTTTCGCCACAATCACCACCATACCTATACCGCAGTTAAAGGTGCGATACATTTCTTGTTGCGCGACGTTGCCTTGTTCTTGCAACCAATGAAACAACTTAGGCATAGACCAAGATTTTGCGTCGATTTGTGCCACCACATTGGCGGGCAAAACGCGCGGCACATTTTCAGTAATTCCGCCGCCGGTGATATGCGCCATACCTTTGATGGTGAGTGCCTGCATCAATGCCAGCAAGGGTTTCACATAGATGCGCGTGGGAGCCATGATGACATCACGCAGGGTGCGTTCGCCGTCAAATTTCGCGTTCAAATCGGGATTGCTGAGCGCGATGATTTTGCGTACCAGCGAGTAACCATTGGAATGCGCGCCGTTGGATGCCAGACCTAGCACCACATCGCCCGCCACAATATGTTCGCCGGTGATGATGTTGGCTTTTTCCACCACACCGACTGCGAAGCCTGCCAAATCGTATTCGCCAACGGGATACATGCCTGGCATTTCAGCCGTTTCGCCGCCTATCAGCGCGCAACCTGCTTGTTCGCAGCCGCCTGCTATGCCTTTAATCACTTCAGTTGCAGCGGCGACATTGAGTTTTCCGCAAGCAAAATAATCGAGGAAAAATAACGGTTCAGCCCCTTGCACCAAAATATCGTTCACACTCATCCCGACCAAATCAATGCCGACGGTGTCGTGGATATTCAGTTCAAAAGCGAGTTTTAATTTTGTGCCAACGCCGTCTGTGCCTGACACCAAAACGGGTTCTTTATATTTTTTAGAAATTTCGACTAAGCCACCGAAACCGCCAATGCCGCTCAGCACTTCAGGACGCATGGTGCGTTTGGCATAAGGTTTAATGTTTTCGACTAATTGGTCGCCAGCATCTATATCAACGCCCGCATCGCGGTAGGAAAGGCTAGTGTGGGTGGTATTCAAGTTGAGTTCTCGCTTTCTAAAAGGTAAAGTGCGGCACATTTTTTTCAGCCGCGAATTTTACCCGAAATGACCACTTCTCGCTTTGCTGCCTTGCAATGGCTGTTGTTTATTGCCTTGCTAGGTGGTGTTTTTTATTTGCTCAGCCCGATTTTGCTGCCGTTTATTGCTGCTGCAATCTTGGCTTACATCTGTAATCCGCTGGTGAATCGGCTAGTGTGCGCCAACCTACCGCGCAGTTTGGCGGTGGTTTTAGTGATGCTCTGCTTGTTGATTGCGGCGGTGTTGTTGTTGTTAATTTTGTTGCCAATGCTTCAAAAAGAATTAGCCACTATGAGTAGTCGTTTGCCAATTATTATTGAGACTTTGCGCACGAAAATCTTGCCGCACTTACAGCAAATTTTTGGTAGCACTTTGCAATGGGATAGCAATGTGCTGAAAGCCTTTGCGCTAGAACATTGGCAAAGTGCGGGCGGCATCGCGGAGAAAATCTTGCCTTGGCTGTCGAGTAGCGGCGGGGCGATTGCAGCGGGCTTGCTAAATTTATTATTGATACCTGTGGCGATGTTTTATTTGCTGCGTGATTGGCCGCAATTGCTAAGCAAAATCGACGTGATGATTCCGCGCCACAGCCATGCAAAATTTAGCCAAATTACTTATGAAATTGACACGGTGTTAGCCGAATTTTTACGCGGACAAATTGCCGTGATGATGTTGATGAGTGCCTTTTACAGCTTGGCTTTATGGGCGGTTGGTTTGGAGTTCGCGCTACCCATCGGCATCGTCGCGGGGATGTTGGTGTTCGTGCCGTATTTAGGCATGGCGTTGGGTTTGCTTTTGGCGACGTTAGCCGCTGCTATGCAGTTCACCACGCTTGCCGATGTGGTGTGGGTGTGGACGGTATTTGGCGCAGGACAGTTACTCGAAGGCATGTTGCTTACGCCGCGCTTGGTCGGCGAACGTGTCGGTTTACATCCGCTCGCGGTGATTTTCGCTTTGCTCGCTTTCGGGCAATTATTAGGCTTTGTTGGCGTGTTGTTGGCGCTACCTTTATCCGCCATTTTATTAGTGGCGTTACGCCACTTAAAAGTTTGGTATCTCACCAGCGAGTTATACCAATGAGTCAGCTTCTTTTAGACATCACGCCCGATTGGTGGCCGACACTGGACAACTTTGTCGCGGGCAATAATCAAGAGCTGCTGGCGGGACTGCGCGACGCGCTCAACAATCAGTCGAGCGAACGTCTGTTTTATGTATGGGGTGAGCACGGCTGCGGCAAAAGTCATTTGCTGCAAGCTATCATCGGTGCGGCGCAAGCTGCCGAGCTGCCCGCCGTGTATGCCAAGCGCAGCGTGCCTGATTGCACCACCGTCGTGGCAGTAGATGACGTAGAAAAGCTAGGTGAGTACGCGCAAATTGATTTATTTAATTTGTATAACCAAGTGCGTGAAAGTGGCGGCATGTTGCTCGTCAGCGGCAAAGACGCACCACAAAATTTAGCCCTGCGTAAAGACTTAACCACGCGCTTAGGCTGGGGCTTGGTGTATCAATTACACAGCTTGAGTGAGGCAGAAAAAGCCGTCGCCTTAGCGCAACACGGCATTAGCAAAGGCTATAAATTAAGCGAGGAAGTAATTCAGTATTTGCTGCGCCACGGTCGTCGCGATTTGCCCAGTTTGATGGCATCGTTGGACGAACTTGATGCGTATTCTTTAAGTCTGCACCGTGCACCGTCGGTGCCGTTGCTTAAACAAATTATGCAAACCGAATTGGAATTGAAATGAAAATTATTTTTGCGGGCGAATCGCGGTGTCGCGTGCTTATTCATTCCTCGCCTACCTAACGGTATTTCTCGTCATCCATTCCGCGCGGCTCCTTGCGCTTCATCCCGAAAAATTTTATGAAACTAGCGTTATTTGACTTAGACAACACGTTGTTGAACGGTGACAGCGACTTTGAATGGTCGCAATTTTTAATCCGCATCGGCGTGTTAGATGGCGAATTATTTGCTGCACAAAATCTGAAATTTTACGAACAATATAAAGCGGGCACGCTGGATATTTTTGAATTTTTAGATTTTCAGTTAAAGCCTTTATCACGCCATCCGCGCAGCACACTGGATGCTTGGCATCAACAATTTATGAGCGAGTCCATCATGCCTATGGTCACGCAAGCCTCGCGCGACTTAGTTGCTCGTCATCAAGCGTCGGGCGATGTATGCGTCATCATTACCGCGACCAATAGCTTTGTTACCGAACCGATTGCTAAAGTGTTCGGGATTGATTATCTAATCGCCACCGAACCCGAACAAAAGCATGGCGAATTCACCGGTGCGGTGGCGGGGGTGCCGAGTTTCAAAGCAGGCAAAATTACACGCTTAAATGACTGGCTCAGTGAACGCGGCTGGACGCTGGATAGTTTTGCCGACACGACTTTTTATAGTGATTCGCACAACGATTTACCATTGATGAAGCTGGTACAACATCCTGTCGCCGCAAATCCCGATGACACGTTGCGTGCTTATGCCCAACAACATGCTTGGCCAATTATGAATTTGCGTGAATAAGCACTTTCTAATGGGATAACCTCATCGCTGACGATGAGTTCGCAAACTGTTTGACAAAAATGAAGTGCTCTTTTACTTTTGCGACTGTTAAAAATTTTAAGGACGATGCATGAAAACTTTACGCGTGATGTTACTAATGGTGATGTTGCTAATCACTTGCGCTACAACGAGTGCCGCCACTGATGCGCCGGTATTTCTGAATAAACATTTGGCAAAATTGATAGGGAAGTGGACGAGTCCAGAAGGTGAGGTGATTTTTAATGCCGACAACACCTTGGTTTATAAAGGTCAAAAAAGTTTTTTTGCGATTGCGCAAGGTACGATACAAATCAGCAAGAAAAAAACCACGCAGTTGTTACCGTATCGTTTTATTGATGGCAATTTAATTATTACGGATGCGGGACATGCAACCAATTACATCCGCGTGGATGGGTCTGCCATTCCTTAAACAGTTAATGTAGTCATAAAAAGGCCCCGCAACAGCGGGGCCTTTTTTATGACTAGCGACCGCGTCGTGCTGGCGGTTTGGGTGAAAATAAAGCTGGTTGCACCTGAGCTTGATGGCGTGCCGCTTCGGATAAAAACTTTTCGCCGCCTTCTTTTTTGGCTGGACGTGCGTCACGCGATGGTGTGGCTTGCGAGCTATTGCGTGTACGGGTGTCGTTGCCGTGACGAGGATTGCTTGCGCCGCGCGGGTTGGGGGCACTGTTAGGCGCACGCGGATTAGCGGGACGGTTGCTTGTGCCATTGCGTGCGGCGGTAGGTTTTGCGCCCGTGCTATTGCTGTGGCGGCGTTGTCCATGTTGAGGGCGCGGTTCACGCGGCGCATCAGCGGGAATGTGGGTAGGCGCGACAAAGCTGTCCATGCTGACGCGCGGAATTTGCATTTTGATGAGGCGTTCGATGTTTTTCAGATGCAATGCTTCTTCGTTGTCCACCAGCGAAATTGCCGCGCCGTTGCTGCCCGCGCGACCCGTGCGACCAATGCGATGCACATAATCTTCAGGCACATTGGGCAACTCAAAGTTGACCACATGCGGCAGCATGTCGATGTCCAAACCGCGCGCCGCGATGTCGGTGGCAACCAACACGGGCAGCGTGCCCGCTTTGAATTCTGCTAGGGCTTTAGTGCGCGCTGACTGGCTTTTATTGCCGTGAATTGCAGCGGCGGGAATGCCGTCGTTGCTGAGCTTTTCGGCAAGACGATTTGCGCCGTGTTTGGTGCGTGTAAACACCAGCACTTGCTTCCATTGGTTGGTTTTAATCAGGTGCGCGAGCAAATAGCTTTTCAGCTTTTGCGGAATCATATGCACGCTTTGCGACACCAATTCGGAGGTGGTATTGCGGCGCGCCACTTCGACGTAGCTAGGGTTGTTTAGCAGAGCATCGGCGAGCGTTTTAATCTCGTCGGAGAAGGTCGCGGAGAACAATAAATTTTGCCGTTGCTTAGGCAATACAGCGAGAATTTTGCGAATGTCGCGGATGAAGCCCATGTCCAACATGCGGTCAGCTTCGTCCAAAATAAAAATTTCTACGCCCGATAAATCCAGCGTTTTTTGGCTCAAGTGATCGAGTAAGCGACCAGGTGTAGCGACCAAAATATCGACTGTGTCGCGCAACGCTTTCATTTGCGGATTGATGTTGACACCGCCGAACATCACCATTGACTTGAGTGGTAAGTATTTACCGTAGGTTTGTACCGATTCTTCAACTTGTGCGGCGAGTTCGCGGGTTGGGGTAAGAATTAAACAACGCGGTTTGCCAGGACGCGGATTGGCAGCAGGTTTTTGGCTTAAGCGATGCAGTAAAGGCAAGGTAAAGCCAGCCGTTTTACCTGTGCCAGTTTGCGCGCCAGCGAGTAAGTCGCCGCCAGCTAACACCAGCGGAATCGCTTGCGCTTGCACGGGTGTGGGGCTGGTGTAGCCCGCCTCGGTAATGGCGTGCAATAGGGGTTCAGCCAGATTGAGACTGGCAAAAGTTTGAGGGCTGTTTGACAAAATTTTTGACTCCTGCGACGGCCTGTCGCGGAGCGCGACACCAATCGGGGCAGACGAGATAAGTGATCGCAAGGATCGGGATTTTTAGAGTAGCCGCTGCGCTGATTGGGGTGCGTAGGGCGGGCGCATTATACCTAGCTTGGCTTGAATTGCTGAGATGCTTGCAAACTAAAGTGTCTCACGGAGTGCGTGAGACACTTTATTGGATGGTTATTTTACTCATTAGATTTCACTATTGATGGCGA
>JAVHQO010000170.1:0-15861 GCA_036171175.1 Gallionella sp. | reverse complement strand
TGAGACACTTTATTGGATGGTTATTTTACTCATTAGATTTCACTATTGATGGCGAGAATCAGCGGGGCAAAAAACATTAAAGACAACATGCTAACAATGAACCAGCGGAACATGTTAGCGGTGTTTTGAGCGGCTTTTGTAAGGGTGCGTTGCATGATGGTCTCCTTGTGGTTTGCTAGATTGCGGTGGGCTGTAACTAACAGCTAAAGCGCGATGACACATTAGGCTGGGGGATGGGCTGTGTAAATAGATCTTAATGCTTAGTTCGCTCGGCTAGTTCTAGCGTGGCTAGTTAGCGGCAAAATAGCGCGAAGCTGTTTTTTTGCTATCCCGCTTTATGTATAATGCGCGCCCTTTGAAATTGATTCTGGACGTTGATTAAGCCTTGAGTTAATCACTTAGTTTTCGCACCACCGCTTATGTAGGGTGTCTCTCTTACTCAAAGGTCGCTTATTCACATGAAAAAATACTTCATTACAGGTTTGTTGGTTTGGGTGCCGCTAGGTATTACCGTATGGGTGCTGAATTTGACCATTAGCACCATGGATAAAACCTTGTTGCTGTTGCCGCATAACTGGCAGCCAGATAATTTTTTGCCGTTTCATATTCCTGGTTTAGGTGTAATTCTGACACTGCTAGTGGTAGGTTCGACTGGCTTGTTCGTGCGCAATATGTTTGGTCAGGCAATGCTGCGTTACTGGGAAAGCGTGTTGTTACGCATCCCCTTTGTGAACAGTATTTACAAAGGCGTAAAGCAAATCAGCGACACCTTGCTGTCGGGCAATGGCAATTCATTTCGCAAAGTGTTGTTGGTACGTTATCCACACGCCGATACTTGGTCGCTGGCGTTTCAGACCAGTGTGCCTAGCGAAGTGGTCGCGCAATTTAGTGAGGAATATGTCGCCGTGTTTATTCCCACTACCCCTAGTCCTGTTAATGGTTTTTATTTTTTTCTGCGTAAGTCCGACACCATCGAACTGGATATGACGGTCGATATGGCGTTGCGCACCATTGTTTCGATGGGCGTTGCTGCCGATAGTAACTCAGGGAAATATCCCGCTTTTATTTCCAACACTTAACACACTTTTTAATTTATCAGACATGCGTACACATTATTGCGGCTTACTTAATACCGACCAACTTGATCAAACCGTGAGCATTTGCGGTTGGGCGCATCGCCGTCGCGACCACGGTGGGGTGATTTTCATTGACTTGCGCGACCGCGAAGGTCTGGCACAAGTGGTGTGCAATCCCGATGTTGCGGAGATGTTCAAAATCGCTGAATCAGTGCGTAGTGAATTCGTGTTGCGCATTACTGGTTTGGTGCGTCGTCGTCCTGAAGGTTCGGCAAATCCGAATATGGTCAGCGGCGAAATCGAAATCGTTTGCCAAGAAATCGAAGTGCTGAATACCGCCGTTACGCCACCGTTCCAACTAGATGACGATAATCTTTCTGAGAACGTGCGTCTGACGCATCGCGTGATTGATTTGCGTCGCCCGCAAATGCAAAAAAATATGATGCTGCGTTACAAAGTCGCGATGGCGTTCCGTCGCTTCTTGGATAGTCGTGGTTTTATCGACATCGAAACACCGATGCTGACTAAATCGACACCCGAAGGCGCGCGCGATTACCTTGTGCCATCTCGCGTTCACGCGGGCGAATTTTTCGCGTTGCCGCAATCGCCACAGTTGTTCAAACAAATGTTGATGGTGGCCGGTTTTGACCGCTATTATCAAATCACCAAATGTTTCCGTGACGAAGATTTACGCGCTGATCGTCAGCCCGAATTTACGCAAGTCGATATTGAAACGTCATTTTTGAACGAAGACCAAATCACTGCGCTTACCGAAGAATTGATCCGCACCGTGTTCAAAGAAGCGTTGCACACCGACCTGCCCAACCCGTTCCCGCGCATGACTTACGCCGAGGCAATGACACGTTTTGGTTCGGACAAACCTGACATGCGCGTGACCTTGGAACTGATTACGGTGAGCGATGTTTTGAAAGATGTCGCGTTCAAAGTTTTTGCTGGTGTGGCGAACTCGGCGGATGGTCGTGTCGCGGCATTGCGCGTGCCTAATGGCGCGGCGTTAACACGCGGTGAAATCGACGAATACACTAAATTCGTCGGCATTTATGGCGCGAAAGGACTGGCTTACATCAAGGTCAACGACATTACGCAACTCAATGAAACTGGCTTGCAATCGCCGATCGTGAAAAACATCCACGAGGCAGCATTGAAAGCGATTATTGAACGAACTGGCGCACAAAATGGCGATTTGATTTTCTTCGGTGCGGACAAAGAAAAAGTCGTCAACGATGCTTTGGGCGCATTGCGTGTGAAAATTGGTCACGAAAAAAATCATGTTACGGGCGACAAGTGGAAACCATTGTGGGTGGTGGATTTCCCGATGTTTGAATACGACGAAGAAGGCAAGCGTTGGAACGCCTGTCACCATCCATTTACCGCGCCAAAAGACGAGCATCTCGCGCTGTTGGAAAGCGATCCCGGCAAGTGCTTGGCGAAGGCCTATGACTTGGCGTTGAACGGTTGGGAGTTGGGCGGCGGTTCGGTGCGTATCCATAAAGCGGAAGTGCAAAGTGCGGTATTCCGCGCGCTGAATATCAATGACGAAGAAGCGCAACTCAAGTTTGGCTTCTTGCTCGATGCGCTGCAATACGGTGCGCCGCCGCATGGTGGTCTGGCGTTTGGTTTGGATCGCATTGTCACCATGATGACGGGCTCGGAATCTATTCGTGATGTGATTGCTTTCCCTAAAACACAGCGCGCGCAATGTTTGCTCACGCAAGCGCCGAGTGCCGTGGATGAAAAACAACTACGCGAATTGCATATTCGTTTGCGTCAACCCGCTGTAATTGAAGTTAAGGAATAATCATGCTGCGTAGCGTGCGTTTACTGCTCATCGTTTTGCTGGTGTTGGCAGGTGGTGCGCAGGCTTTTCAATGGCAGTCGCATAGCCATGAAAGCCATCAGGAAGCCAATCAAGCCAGCCATTCAGTCGCAAATTCATCAGGCACGATTACACTTGCTGATTTGCCCAATGAAGCGCGCGCGACGTTGCGCGACATCAAGCAAGGCGGGCCATTTGAGTTCGATCGTGATGGGGTGGTGTTTGGTAATTTTGAAAAGGTTTTACCCAAACAAGCGCGTGGTTACTACCACGAATACACGGTAAAAACCCCAGGCGTGCGTAGTCGTGGCGCGCGTCGCATTATTAGTGGCGCAGTCGGTGAGTATTACTACACAGCCGATCATTACCAGACTTTCAACCGCATACGGGAGTAACGATGGACGCATGGGCTAAACAATTAAAAGACAGCAAAAAATCGGGCAGCTATCGCATGACTTGCACGCCTGAGCAATTACGCGTCAGCGCGGCAGCAGCAGGATTGCGTCTGATAGAAGTAGATTTGAAAGGCGTGAAGGGCAAGCAAAATTTTATTGCTACGGTGGCTAAAAATGCGCAATTCCCCGCTGAGTTTGGTATGAATTGGGACGCTTTAGCCGATGCGCTATGTGACGCTGCTTTGCTTAAAGCGACAGGCTTTGTGGTGCTTTTGTATAACGCAACAAATAGCTTAGGTTTAGCTGCGAATGACCGTGAAATCGCCACGGATATTTTTGCCGATACGGTGCTGTATTGGCAGCAACGCAACACCCCTTGCTGGATCTTTTACGCCTAAATGGTACGACCGTACAAAACACCCATATCTGTTTTGGTGGTGATTTATCGCCGCACTTTGAATGCCGCTGGACAGGCAGGCGAGCTTGAAGTGTTGTTGTTAGAACGTGCCGATTGTGTGGGTGCTTGGCAGTCGGTGACAGGCAGTATTGAAGCGAATGAAACGCTGTTAGAAACTGCTGCGCGTGAAGTGTTTGAAGAAACTGGCATCATCGCTGCTGAACATTTTTTACGCGACTGTCAGCAACAAAATCACTACGAAATTTATGCGCAATGGCGGCATCGTTACGCGCCTGATGTCACGCATAACACTGAACATGTATTTGCTTTACAGCTTAATAATGACTGCCCGAATATCGGAAATGAGCGACCGATTATCTTATCGCCTCGTGAGCATGTGAATTACCAATGGCTGTTGTGGCAAGATGCCGCGCTGAAAGTTTTTTCACCTAGCAATCGCGCCGCGATTTTGCAGTTAGCTAGGGCGGTTCGTTCAAGTCTCATAGAGGACTAACGTTAGGAGAGTAGGGTATGAGTGAATCAAAAATTTATGCACGTACCGAAATTGGCAACGCCGAACTCACCATAGGTAACGGCAAAATTGCAGGGGATGAAAAACGCCTCATGTTGTTGGTTGATGGCAAAGCAAGTGTTGAAGATATTGGCAAGAAAGTCCCACCCAGTGTGCGCAAACACATCGACGAAGTATTTGAGTTATTGCGCAAAGCACAATTCATTAAAGAGGTCGGCAAGGTTGAAATTATCGCGCCGCTCAAACATCCTGCGCGTATCGCGCCCGAAAAAGTGCACGAGGTCATGCTCACCAGTCAAAAATTCAATGTCAATACGCTTGCTTTGGCTGAGATTGAAATTGAACGACGTATGGAGTTAGAGCAAGAATTAGAAACTGCGCAAAACGAATTAAAACAAACCGTACGGCAATTAGGCGCGATAAGTGCCAGCTACAACACGCTAAAAGAGCAAGTAACATTGTACAAACAGGGTATGGAAGCCAAGCTCGCGGCGCAACATGCGCAATTAGCTGAGCTGCTGAATCAAAGTCAGGCGAGCCAAGCGCAAAAAGCCAAATTGCAGCAGGCTTTTGTCGAGATGCGTAGCGACTTCAATCAGATGCAAACCACGCTAGAAGAAAAAAATGCACAGATGGATGAAGCGGTGCAAGTGCGCGTGTTGCAAAAACAGCAAGCTGAAATTGAAAAACGTAAACAAGAGAAAGTTGCTGCCGAAGAAAAAGTGATGCAGCACCCTCGTTATAAGGAAGTGCGCAATTTAGATTTTTTCAAAAATTTCCGCAATTCTGATCTCGCGCAATTATTGACGTGGGCGGAATGGCGCGATGTGAAAGCTGGTGAGGTGGTAATTACCGAAGGTCAGGCCGACATCAATTTTTATATTTTGGTGTCGGGCAAAGTGGCTTTGCTCAAAGGCAAAAAGACTTTAAGTGTCATCACTACTGGTGAACCATTTGGTGAGATAGCCTTTTTGTCCGGCGATGAGCCGAAGCGTACTGCCACGATTAAAGCCCGCACCGACTGCACGCTTTTGATGTTCAACCCCGCTTATTTAGACGATGCCGAGTTGATGATGCGTGTGCTGGTCGCTGAGTCTTTTATGCGTATTCAAGCCAAACGTTTACGCACCGCGTCAGAACAAATGAGCAACTTACTGAGCGACGGCGAAGATTAAATATGACCCAGCATCGCCACGACATCGCCATTCAATACGACCACCCAGGCTGCCAAACCGCCAGCGCGTGGGCGAAGCGTCCGCATGAGCCCGCAGCAGCCGACAAACCTGCGCTTGTCGCGCACCTCAAAGCTATGATCAAAGCACAAGATGCGGTGCTGGTGGCGCATTACTACGTTCATCCAGATTTACAAGATTTAGCCGAAGCTACGGGCGGAATTGTTTCTGACTCGCTGGATATGGCGAACTTTGGCAATCAACATCCCGCTAAAACTATCGTCGTCGCAGGGGTGCGTTTTATGGGCGAGACCGCCAAAATTTTGAACCCCGAAAAGCGCGTGTTGATGCCCGATTTGGAGGCGGAATGCTCGCTTGATTTGGGCTGTCCTGCGGATGAATTTTCCGCGTTTTGCGATGCGCATCCCGATCGCACCGTGGTGGTGTATGCCAATACTAGTGCGGCCGTTAAGGCGCGCGCAGATTGGATGGTGACCAGTTCGATAGCCTTGCCGATAGTCAAACATTTACATGCGCGCGGCGAGAAAATTTTGTGGGCACCTGACAAACATTTGGGTAGCTATATTCAAGATCAAACGGGTGCGGACATGTTGCTGTGGCAGGGCTCGTGCATCGTGCATGACGAATACAAAGCGCAAGAATTGATTGAGTTAAAAGTGCTGCATCCTGACGCGCAAGTGTTAGTGCATCCCGAATCACCGCGTGCCGTGGTGCAGTTAGCGGACGTAGTCGGCTCGACTACGCAGCTCATTAAAGCAGCGCAAAAATCCAGCGCGAAAATTTTTATCGTCGCCACCGACAATGGCATCTTGCACAAGATGCGTACCGTGTGTCCTGACAAAATTTTTATCGAAGCCCCCACCGCAGGCAAGGGTGCAACCTGCAAAAGTTGCAGCCATTGCCCGTGGATGGCGATGAATGGTTTAACTAATTTGGCGGCAGTATTAGAGCGTGGTCATAATGAAATTCATGTCCGGACTAACCTTATTCCGCGTGCCGTGCAGCCGATTCAGCGCATGTTGGATTTCGCCAAGCAAATCAATTTACCCACGCGTGGCATCGGCAACGCTTAACCCCTTTGAATTGCGATGACGCATCTGCATATCGCCACCTACAACATCCACAAAGGCTTTTCGCTCTTGAATCGGCGCGTGGTGCTGCCTGCTGTGCGCGAGCAGTTACGCAGCTTAAATGCCGACGTGATTTTTTTGCAAGAAGTGCAGGGTGCGCATGACACGCATGGCATTCGTCACGCCAATTATCCCGCTGGTGCGCAGCATGAATTTTTAGCCGATGAAGTTTGGGCGCATCACGCTTACGGCATGAATGCGGTGTATCAAGCAGGGCATCATGGCAACGCGATTTTGAGTCGCTATCCCATCATTAAAATCCACAACGAAAATATTTCCGCGCATCGTTTTGAAAGTCGCGGTCTGCTGCATTGCGAACTCGAAATCGGTGCCGTGCGCGTGCATAGTTTGTGCGCGCATTTTGGTTTGTTTGCGCGCGGTCGTGTCGTGCAGACCCTCGCTTTAATTGACTACGTTAAACGTGAAATTCCGCACGATGCGCCGCTGTTAATTGCAGGTGATTTCAACGATTGGCGCAATCAACTGAGTGCGACCTTGGCGCATCAATTGGGCGTGCAGGATGTGTTTCATGCCGAGCATGGCAAGCCTGCTAAGAGCTTTCCAGCACGTTTGCCGTTGTTCCGTTTAGATCGAATTTATACGCGTGGTTTCGCAGTGCAAAAATCGCGCGTGCATGACGATTGGCAAAAATTATCTGACCACGCTGCACTATCCTGTCAGCTGCGCTTACATGGCTAAGTCGCATTGCATCGCTGCCAATCAACTCACACTGCTGCAAAACAGTGCGGCATATTTCCCCGCTTTACTTGCCGACATCGCAGCGGCGCAACACAGTATTTATTTAGAAACCTATATTTTTGCCCCCGATGTAATCGGTCGCGAGGTGGCCAATGCTTTGATTGGCGCAGGCTTGCGTGGCGTGTCGGTGCGCGTGTTGTTGGATGGGTTTGGCTCGGCAGCCTTGCCGCAAAGTTGGCTGGACGAGCTGCATAAAGCGGGCGTGCAAGTGCTGTGGTTTAGACGTGGTTTTATGTTTAATTGGCACCGCCATCGTTTGCGTCGCTTGCATCGCAAACTGGTGGTCATAGACGGCGAGATTGCGTTTGTCGGCGGCATTAACATCAGCGATGACGGCACGAATGACAGTCAACTTGCGCCGCGTTTAGACTATGCGGTGCGCGTGCAAGGCGAACAAGCGCAACGGGTGCAAGCGCAAATGCGGCATTTGTGGGACATGGTGCGCTGGGCTTCGTTACGCCAGCGCGTGCGCGGGATGCAGCATTTACTGGTCGAAACTATCCGTCCGAATTTGCATAAAAAGCTGCAATGGTTATGGCGCGATAACGTTAATCACCGCCGCGAAATTGAGCGCGCCTACTTGCACGCTATCGCTCATGCGCATAACGAAATCATCATTGCTAATGCCTATTTTTTGCCCAGCCAAAAATTTATTCGCGCCTTGCAACACGCCCGTGCGCGCGGCGTGCGGGTGGTGTTGCTATTGCAAGGCCGTGTTGAATATCGTTTACAGCACTACGCCACACAGGCCTTGTATGAAAAATTATTGCGCGCCCAGGTGGAAATTTTTGAGTATCAAGCCAGCTTTATGCACGCCAAAGTCGCCGTGATTGATAGTCATTGGGCGACTGTCGGCTCATCCAATATCGACCCGTTTAGCTTGTTGCTGGCGCGCGAAGCGAATTTGCTGGTGCGTGATACTGACTTCGCGCTAGAGCTGCGCAGTTATCTATTCACCGCAATCAATCAGGATGCGCGTTGCATCACTTGGCAAGATAGGGCGCATCTCGCATGGCACACCAAGCTGTTATCCCAACTGAGCTATGGCTTGATTCGTATGGCGTTGGGGCTGATAGGCGTGGCTAGGCGTAATTGACGCTAGAAATGCCCTGCCGCGTTAGCAAATTCAGCAGATGAAATAATAAGTTTGGCGTGGCGATCTGCTACGCGTTACTGAGAAAAATTCGCCCTAGTCTTAGCCCTTCGGTAGAATGCCCAGCTTTGTTTGGCGCGGGAATCATCATGGTGGCAAAAACACATAAGGTGCAGGGATTTGAGGCAGCGATGACCGAGCTGGACACGCTGGTTGGGGAGATGGAAAGTGGCAAATTGTCGCTGGAAGATTCGCTCACAGCTTATAAGCGCGGCGCGGAATTGCTGGCATTTTGTCGCAGCCGTTTGGACGATGCGCAGCAGCAAGTGCGCGTGTTGGAAGACGGCGTGTTGCAAGAGTTTGCGGTGCCAAACGAGACAGGACAAAACGCATGAGCTTAGATTCGCAACGCTTGAATTTTGGGCAATGGACAGCGGCACATTTAACGCGCTTTGAAGGGGTGTTAAGCGAGCTGTTGCCCAGTGCCGATATTGTCCCGCAACGCTTACATGCGGCGATGCGTTACGCGGTGTTGGATGGCGGTAAGCGTGTGCGTCCCTTGTTAGCGTTGGCGGCTGCCGAGTTACTTGGCGCGGATATGGCGCGCGCGCAGATTGCTGCGGCAGCGGTGGAGTTGATTCACGCCTATTCGTTGGTGCATGACGATATGCCGTGCATGGATGACGATGTGTTGCGCCGTGGCAAGCCGACTTGCCATGTGCAATATGACGAGGCGACTGCCTTGTTGGTGGGCGATAGTTTGCAAACTTTAGCGTTTCAATTATTGGCAGAACATCGTTTGTGTGACGACGCAGCGCGGCAATTAGACATGCTTAAATTATTAGCGCAGGCGAGCGGTTCACGCGGCATGGCGGGCGGGCAGGCAATAGATTTAGCCAGCGTCGGGAAAGCGTTGAGCTTGCCCGAATTGGAACTGATGCACATCCACAAAACGGGCGCGTTAATCCGCGCGGCGATTGTGTTGGGCGCGCACTGTGGCAATGCCACGCCCGCGCAACTGGCGCAATTAGATTATTTTGGTAAATGCGTGGGCTTGGCGTTTCAAGTGGTGGATGACGTTTTAGACACCGAAGCGGACACCGCGACTTTAGGCAAAACCGCAGGCAAAGATGCCGACCACGACAAGCCAACTTATGTGAGCTTATTGGGCGTGAAAGCGGCGCGTGAAATGGCGCAGCAATTGCATCAAGACGCGTTAAAAAGTTTGGACGAATTTGGTGCGGGTGCGCAACGCTTGCGCGAGCTTGCCGACTTTATTGTGCTGAGAAAATTCTGATGTATAAATTATTAGACACCGTTACCAGCCCTGAAGCGTTGCGCTGTTTAGAGCGTGCGCAGTTGCCGCAATTAGCAATGGAATTACGCGAATTTTTAGTCGAGTCGGTGAGTACAACGGGCGGACATTTGTCGTCTAATTTAGGTACGGTGGAGTTGACACTCGCCCTGCATACCGTGTTTAACACGCCTGACGACAAGCTGGTGTGGGATGTGGGACACCAGACTTATGTGCATAAAATTTTGACGGGGCGGCGCGCCGCGATGAGCACACTGCGTATGGCAGGCGGCATCGCGGGTTTTCCTAAGCGCGAAGAAAGTCTTTACGACACCTTTGGTACGGGACATTCCAGCACCTCGATTTCGGCGGCGTTGGGCATGGCGGTAGCAGCAAAACTGGATGGTTCGGAACGACGCGCGGTGGCGATTATTGGCGACGGCGCGATGACGGGCGGTATGGCATTTGAGGCATTGAATAATGCCGGCGCGATGGATGCCAATCTGTTAGTGATTTTGAACGACAACGATATGTCAATTTCTAAACCTGTCGGCGCGCTGAATAATTATTTAGCGAAGCTAATGTCAGGGCGTTTTTATTCGGCAATGCGCAGCACGGGTGAAAAAGCGTTGCGTGGGATGCCGCCGATACACGAATTCGCCAAGCGCGCTGAAGAACATGTCAAAGGCATGGTTACGCCAGGCACGATGTTTGAGCAGTTTGGTTTTAATTATATTGGCCCAATAGATGGTCACGACATCAATGTATTGCTCGACACTTTGAGCAATATCAAAAAGCTCAAAGGCCCGCAGTTTTTGCATATCGTCACGCAAAAAGGCAAGGGCTACGATAAGGCGGAAGCCGATTGTTTGCTCTACCACGGCGTGAGCAAATTTGACCGCAGCAACGGCATCGTCGCCAAGCCCGCGAGTCGTCCGACTTATACACAAGTGTTTGGACAATGGCTGTGCGATATGGCTGACAAAGATGCGCGCCTAGTCGGCATCACCCCCGCGATGTGCGAAGGTTCTGGGATGCAAGCCTTCGAGGCGAAATTCCCCTCGCGTTATGTTGATGTGGGCATTGCCGAACAACACGCGCTGACCTTCGCGGCGGGCTTGGCGTGCGATGGTTACAAACCCGTGGTGGCAATTTATTCGACCTTTCTGCAACGCGCTTACGACCAGCTTATCCACGACATTGCGATACAAAATCTGCCCGTTATTTTGGCGATAGACAGAGGCGGGCTGGTGGGCGCGGATGGTGCGACGCACGCGGGTAGTTTCGATTTAAGTTTTCTGCGTTGCGTACCAAATATGACGGTGATGACCCCCGCCGATGAAAATGAAACGCGGCAAATGTTGTACACCGCGATGCAAATGAATACGCCCAGTGCGGTGCGTTATCCGCGCGGTACAGGGCCAGGTGTAGCGATTCAAAACGAGATGATTGCGCTACCTATCGGCAAAGCCGAACTGCGTCGCACGGGTAAACGCCTAGCGATTCTAGCGTTTGGTTCGATGCTCGCGCCGAGCTTAAAAGCGGCTGAAGAACTAGATGCAACCGTGGTGAATATGCGCTTCGTCAAACCCTTGGATAACGCACTGGTGCTGCAATTAGCGCGCGATTATGAGCTGCTGGTGAGTGTCGAAGAAAATGCTATCCAAGGCGGCGCGGGCAGTGCGATTGCAGAAGTTTTAAGCGCGCATGGCGTGACTGTGCCGCTGTTGCAATTAGGCTTGCCTGATACCTTTATCGAGCAAGGTGACCCCGTCAAAATGCTGGCGGAGTGCGGCTTAAATGCCGACGGTATTGTTCGTTCCATTCGCTTGCAATTTGCGCCTTATTAACTTGAGTAAAATTGTCGGGATTGTCTATAATCTCGCCCCCGCAAAATTTTTAGGACTGCTGCCATGACTACCGCTATTAACATTCCCGACGTACAAGGCTCGGCTGACACACGTCATATCGCCATTAACCGTGTCGGTATTAAAGGCATCCGCCATCCGATTAAAGTGCAAGATAAAAGTGTCGGTGTGCAACACACCATTGCCACTTTCAATATGTATGTGCATCTGCCGCACAACTTTAAGGGCACGCACATGTCGCGCTTTGTCGAGATTTTGAACGAGCATGAACGCGAAATTTCGGTCGAGTCGTTTGAAAATATTTTGTCTGAAATGGTGACGCGTTTAGAAGCGCAGTCGGGTTACATTGAAATGAGTTTTCCGTATTTTGTGAACAAGACTGCGCCGATTTCTGGCGTGCAAAGTTTGCTCGATTACGATGTCACGTTAATCGGTGAAATCCTTGATGGCAAAGCCAAAACGACAATGAAAGTGCTTGTTCCTGTGACCAGTTTGTGCCCTTGCTCGAAGAAAATTTCTGAGCGCGGCGCACACAATCAACGCTCGCATGTCACGCTGACCTTGCGCACTAATCGCTTTGTATGGATTGAAGATGTGGTGCGTATCGCGGAGGAGCAAGCCTCCTGCGAATTGTTTGGTTTGCTTAAACGCCCCGATGAAAAATACGTCACCGAACGCGCTTACGACAATCCAAAATTTGTCGAAGACATGGTGCGTGATATTGCCGCCGTGTTGAACGCAGACGAACGTGTTGATGCTTATATTGTTGAGTCAGAAAACTTCGAGTCCATCCACAATCATTCTGCTTATGCTTTGATAGAACGGGATAAAAAGCAGGGTTGACGGTGCACAAGGTTTTTGGGTACACCGCTCGCCTAGCGTATCTGGGTGTTCTCACTTTCCACTTGATGTAAACCAAACGACCCTGCTATGCGTTAAACTCGTCGGCGTTGTAAAGCGGAAATTTTCACTTCGCGTTGCGACCTAAAGTTTGCTCAACCGAGCAAACATTTTTTTGACTTAACACTTTGGAGTACTACATGAAAAAAATCATCGCCTTGGCTTGTTTGAGTGTTGCAGTAATGGTTTCAGCTCCCGCTTTTGCAGGTGCGCAACAAGAAAAAATGAAGGGTTGTAATGTTGAAGCAAAAGGCATGAAAGGTGCCGATCGCAAAGCATTTATGAGCAAGTGTTTGAAAAAAGATTACACACTGAAAGCGGCTGATGCCGCTCCTGCTGCGGACGCTAAACCAACTGCCAGTGCAGCACCGACTCAACAAAACAAAATGAAATCTTGTAATGCCGATGCAAAGACCAAAGCATTGAAAGGTGCTGATCGTAAAACTTTTATGAGTGCTTGTTTGAAAGGCTAAGCCACACGGTTTAACAGGCTGGCTGACCACGATAACGCGCCGCAAGGCGCGTTTTTCGTTTCTATGCCGTCTCCACGATGAGTGAATGCGAGTGTGTATAATCCGCGCTCCGCGCGCGAGCCTCTTTCATCGCGCGCTTTATTTGGCGCGATTCCTAAAGCAAATCTAATGATAAAAAAATTCCTTAAACGCGTATTTCGCAAGTCGGCAAAAACCAAGACCGTCGGCAATGCCCAAGTCATTCCCTTTGATGTGCATGGCGTGGCGCGCACGGGCTTGAGTTATGGCGCGAATAAAGTCTGCGATGGCTTACAAGCCGCTGGTTTTCAGGCGTATGTGGTGGGCGGTGCGGTGCGCGATTTGTTGCTGGCGAAAACTCCTAAAGATTTTGATGTGGCAACCGATGCCACGCCTGAAGAAGTGCGCCGCGTGTTTCGTCGCTCGCGCATCATCGGTCGCCGCTTCCGTTTGGTGCATGTGATGTTTGGCGAAGAGGTGGTCGAGGTGTCCACCTTCCGCCGCATGATAGAAGCCGAAGATGCGCAGACCGATGCGCATGGACGTTTGTTGCGCGATAACGAATTTGGCGACCAAGAGCAGGATGCTGCGCGCCGTGATTTCACCGCCAACGGCTTGTTTTACGATGCCAAGACGCAAGAAATTTTTGATTACCACGGTGGCTATGCCGACACGAAAAATGGCGTGTTGCGCATGATAGGCGACCCGCTGGTGCGCTATCGTGAAGATCCCGTGCGCATGCTGCGTGCGGTGCGTTTATCGGCAAAGTTGGGCATTCAAATTGAACCCGCTACTGCTGCACCCATTCATAAAATGAAAGCCTTGTTGGAGAATGTGCCTGAAGCGCGTTTGCTTGACGAGGTACTGAAAATGTTGCTCTCAGGTCACTCGGTGGCGTGCATCAAAGCCTTGCGCAAGATGAATTTGCATCACGGTTTGTTGCCCATGTTGGACACCATTTTTGCCCAAGCCAACGGCGAAAAATTCATCATGTTGGCACTGCACAACACCGATGAACGCTTGAGCCAAGACAAATCCGTGTCCCCCGCTTTTTTATTTGCCGCCTTGCTTTGGCCTGAAGTTGAAAACACTTGGCAGCGTCACGTCAAAGCGGGTGAACGTCCGTTAGGCGCGATGTACGAAGCGATGGACGAAGTGTTGCAGCGGCAGAAAAAACGCATGGCAATTCCGCATCGTCACGATGCGGTGATGAAAGAAATTTGGTTGTTGCAACAGCGTTTTGAACAGCGCGGCGGCTTGCGTCCACTGCGTTTATTAGAGCATCCGCGTTTCCGTGCAGGTTATGATTTCTTGTTGTTGCGCTGCGCATCGGGCGAAGTCGATGCCGACTTAGGTTTGTGGTGGGATGAGTTTCAAACTGCTAGTGAAGCGCAGCGCGCCGAGATGTTGCAACCTGAAAAATCGGTCGAAAAAAAACGTCGCCGCCGTAAGCCGCGCAGCAAGCCAGCGGCAGGTGCGAGTGGTGCGTTGGAGTAATGCAACACCTTGCATTTATCGCGTTGGGCAGCAACTTGGATGATCCGCAAGCCCAAGTGAAACGTGGCTTTGCGGCGTTGGCAAGTTTGTCTAATACCACGCTGTTAGCGCAATCGTCTTTGTATCGCAGCGCGCCAGTGGGGTATGCCAATCAGCCTGATTTTATTAACGCTGTGGCAAAGATTGCTACCGAACTCAGTCCGCAAGCCTTGTTGCAAGCCTTGCTTGCGATTGAGCATCAATATGGTCGCGAACGCAGCTTTCAAAACGCGCCGCGCACGCTTGATTTAGACGTGTTGTTGTATGACGATTTAATTTTGCATGAGGTCGGCTTGACCATTCCGCATCCGCACATGCACCTGCGCGCTTTTGTGTTACGGCCTTTGTTAGAGCTGCAAGCGGACTGTGTAATTCCCGCTGTAGGGCTTGCCGAGAAAGCCTTACAAGGCTGCTTGGAGCAAAGTTTGGAGCGCATTTAATGGGCTTAGAACGCTATCGTTATATTGCCATCGAGGGTGCAATCGGGGTCGGCAAGACCAGTTTAGCGCGACGCTTAGCTGAACATTTATCGGCGGCAACGCTATTGGAAAAGCCCGCCGACAATCCTTTTTTGGCGTTGTTTTATCAAGATCCTGCGCGCCACGCTTTAGCCACGCAATTATTTTTTCTGTTTCAGCGCAGCAATGAAGTGCGTGAATTGACTCAGTTAGATTTTTTTAAGCACGCCACCGTAAGCGATTATTTGTTCGATAAAGACCAGCTATTCGCGCGCTTAAATTTATCTGAAGCCGAGTTTTCTTTGTATCAACAAATCTATCAAACCCTCAGCCTGCAAGCCCCAGCCCCTGATCTGGTGATTTATTTACAAGCTCCCGTAGAGGCGTTACTGGCGCGTGTACATCGGCGCGCACATGCTTATGAGCAAACAATTTCGGATGCTTACTTAGTGCGTTTGGCGCAAAGCTACAGCGATTTTTTTTATCACTACAATGCCGCGCCAGTGTTGGTGGTGAACACCGAACATTTGAATTTTGTTGATAGCGATGCTGACTTCGCGCTGTTGTTGCAACGCATTCAAGACATGCGCGGCGCGCGTGAATTTTTTAGCTTAGGAGAATGACATGCGCAGCTCTTTGACCACCTTAAACAAGTTGCGCACGCAAGGCGAAAAGCTCGCCATGTTGACCTGCTACGACGCAACATTTGCCTCCTTGTTAGAAGCGCAGGGCGTGGATGTTTTACTCGTCGGCGACTCGCTAGGCATGGTGCTGCAAGGCTTTGACAGCACGCTGCCAGTGAGCTTGGATGACATGGTGTATCACACTGCGTGTGTGGCGCGCGGCGCAAAACAGGCTTTTATCATCGCTGACATGCCGTTCGGCAGCTTCCAAATTAGCCC
>JAVHQO010000169.1:0-1884 GCA_036171175.1 Gallionella sp. | reverse complement strand
TTTTATGAGCAACGCCGTATTGCGACGAAATTTGGATTTATAGAGATACCCAATGACCACAGCTAAGCAACGCATCCAAGATGAGCAAGCGTTTGTGCTGCACACTTATCCGTATCGCGAGACCAGTTTGATTGCCGATGTGTTTAGTCGCACGCATGGGCGCGTGGCATTGATGGCGCGCGGTGCGCGGCGACCGAAATCTGCCGTGCGCGGCGTGTTAATGAGCTTTCAGCCCGTGTTGTTGAGCTGGTTTGGTAAAGGCGAATTGCGCACGCTACACAGTGCTGAGTGGCAGGGGGGACAACCCTATTTGCAAGGCACGGCGTTGATGTGCGGGCTGTATGTGAACGAGTTGCTGCTGAATTTATTGGCCCGCGACGATAACCACGAGCGGCTTTTTGATTACTACCGCGCCACCTTGTATCGCTTGGCGCACGAGACCGACCACGCCGCGACTTTGCGCTGTTTTGAAAAACACTTATTGCAAGAATTAGGTTATGCCTTGAATTTACAACATGCGGCGGACAGCCATGTCGCGTTACAAGCAGAACAGTATTACCGTTATGTGTTGGAGCATGGCGCGGTGTTGGATGATGGCGTAAGCAAAACGGGCTTGCCCGTGTTGGGAAAAACCTTGTTGGATATGGCGATGGACGACTATCGTGATCCTGTTACCGCGCAGCAAAGCAAGCAGCTAATGCGCGTGTTGCTCAATCATTATTTGGGTGGAAAAAGTTTGCATACGCGCGATTTGATTAAAGACTTACAAAAACTTTAGAGAAAAAATGAGGACGTAAAAATGCTCAAACTTGGACTGAATATCGACCACGTCGCCACTTTGCGCCAAGCGCGTGGCGCGCCTTATCCCAACGTCATTCGCGCGGCATTGATGGCAGAGGCGGCAGGCGTAGATGCGATTACCTTGCATCTGCGCGAAGACCGTCGCCACATTCAAGATGCCGATGTCGCAGCCTTACGCGAGATGTTGCAAGTGCGCATGAATCTAGAAAGTGCCGTGACGGAAGAGATGATTGCCATCGCGCTGAAAACGCGCCCGCATGATTTATGTCTCGTGCCTGAACGCCGCGAAGAGCTCACTACCGAAGGCGGTTTGGATGTGCTGCGTTATTTCGACAGGATTCAATCGGCGTGCCAACGCTGTGCTGATACAGGCATTCGCGTATCGCTTTTTATCGACCCTGAGCCTAAACAAATTGACGCAGCAAAATTAGCGGGCGCGCCCGTGATTGAGTTACACACGGGCAAATATGCTCAAGCTGATAGCGTGTCTAGCCATGCGTTTGAACTGCAACGCTTGCGCGTCGCCACTGCACACGCGCAAGCGCAAGGCTTGCAAGTCAACGCTGGACACGGGCTGCATTACCACAATTTGCAAGACATCGTGGCGATTCCAAATTTAGTCGAACTGAATATCGGTCACGCCATCATCGCCGAGTCACTGTTTATCGGACTCGATGCCGCAGTTAAAAAAATGCGTGCGTTGATGGCAGCGTAAGCATGATTTTCGGCATCGGCACTGACATCGTTGAGTACGCCCGCATTGAGGCTTTATATGCGCGCTATGGTCAGCGTTTTGCGCAGCGCGTGTTAAGTGATGCTGAGTTAAGCGAGCTAGCAACTCACGCGCAGCCCGCGCGTTTTTTAGCTAAACGCTTTGCCGCAAAAGAAGCCTTGTCTAAAGCCGTTGGCAGTGGCTTACGTCACCCCGTCACCATGCCGCGCATCACTGTGAGCCACGACCAGCTAGGCAAACCTGTACTGCAGTTTGATGAGCTGTTGCGTCAGTATTTGTCGTTGGCTGGCGTACACGCACACCATCTGTCCATCAGCGACGAGCGCAGCATGATGGTGGCTTTCGTGGTG
>JAVHQO010000168.1:0-1884 GCA_036171175.1 Gallionella sp. | reverse complement strand
AACGCTATGAAGCGATTTATCTCAAAACCAAAGTCACCAAAATCGAAGCCTTGGCAGAACGGCTGCGCGTCACTTTCGAGGGCGAACAAGCACCTGCGCCACAACTGTATGACCGCGTGCTGATGGCGGTGGGTCGTCGTCCTAATGGTCGCGAAATCGCGGCGGAAGCGGCGGGCTTGCTGGTAAATGAACGCGGCTTTATTCCAGTCGATAAACAGCAACGCACCAACGTGCCGCATATTTTTGCGATTGGCGACATCGTCGGCGACCCGATGCTGGCGCACAAAGCGGTGCATGAAGGCAAAGTAGCCGCAGAAAATTGCGCGGGACACAAAGCCTTCTTCGAGCCGATGACGATTCCTTCTGTGGCTTACACCGACCCTGAAATCGCGTGGATGGGGCTGACCGAAACGCAAGCCAAAATTGATAATATCGAATACGAAAAAGCGAGTTTCCCTTGGGTGGCTTCGGGTCGCGCGGGCGCGGTTGGACGTACTGAAGGCGCGACGAAAATTTTGCTCGACCCGACAACTCGCCGCATCTTGGGCGCGTCTATCGTCGGTGTAAATGCGGGCGAACTGATTGCCGAAGCGGTGCTGGCATTGGAAATGGGCGCAGATATGGAAGACATCGGTTTGACCATCCATGCGCATCCAACCTTGTCTGAAACCTTGTGCTTCGCCGCCGAAATGGCGGAAGGCTCGATTACCGACATCATGCCGCCGAAAAAACGCTAACTGGCATCTCGCAAAAATTCATCAACGAGGAACTCATCATGCTGAAAAAATCCACCGTTTTAGTCGCGCTACTTTGCGCGACATCTGCTTATGCGTTCAATCTAGACGACCTCAAAGGTCAATTGCAGCAAGCGATTCCACAGGCAGCCCCTGCGCAAGCAGCACCTAACGCGCAGCCAGCGGGCAATCCCTTAGCGAACTTTAGCAGCCGAGATCAAATCGCTGGCTTGAAACAAGCTCTCACCCAAGGCGCGCAAACGGCGGTGGCGAGTTTGGCGAAACCTGATGGTTATTTTGGCAACGCTAAAGTGCGCATTCCGCTGCCTGAAAATTTGCAAAAGATTGATGGCGGCTTGCGTCGTTTGGGCATGGGTAAATATGCTGACGAATTGCAATTGAGCATAAACCGCGCGGCCGAAGCTGCCGCGCCCGAAGCGCAAGCGTTATTGGTCGGCGCGGTGAAAAACATGAGCGTCACCGATGCGAAAAATATCTTATTGGGCGGCGATGATTCCGCCACGCAATACTTTCGCAAAAATACCGAAGCAGCCTTGGGCAGCAAGTTCCAACCCATCGTCGTGAATGCCATGCAAAAGGTTCAGTTGGCGCAAAAATACGACCAGTTCGCGGGCAAAGGGGTGCAGATCGGTTTGGTGGATGCGAAGAATGCCAACTTAGAGAATTACGTCACGCAAAAAGCCTTGGACGGTTTGTTTGTGATGGTTGCCGAGCAAGAAAAATCCATCCGCGCCAACCCGCTGCAAGCCACAGGCAATCTGGCGAAAAAGATTTTTGGTGCGATTAAGTTTTAATTGCATTAGCGTCATTGAGGTCAAAAAGGGCGTAAATAATTACGCCCTTTTTGTTGTCCGCGAGTGTACTTGCCGCCCGCATCGAAGCACTAAAAAATGACTGAATCAGCCAGCCTTTTTTCACTATTCTTGAGCAGCCTGCTCGGTGCAACGCTGCTGCCAGGTGGCTCGGAGTTGGTGCTGTTCGCGCTGCTAAAAAGCTACCCAGACGCATTTTATTTAGCCGTGCTGCTCGCTACGCTAGGCAACACCATCGGCGGGATGATTTCATTTGCGATGGGACGCATGTTGCCGCCAAATAAAACACTCAAACACATCGACCAAGTGCAGCGTTA
>JAVHQO010000167.1:0-1892 GCA_036171175.1 Gallionella sp. | reverse complement strand
CAACGCTGGTTGTTCGCCGTGGTGGATGTAGTGGCGGCATTGACGGATAGCCAGAATCCACAGGTGTATTGGCGAGTGCTAAAAAAACGCTTGCTGGCGGAAGGAAATGAAACCGTTACAAACTGTAACGGTTTGAAAATGACCGCAGCGGATGGCAAGCAGCGGCTCACCGATGTGGCGGATACCGAGCAGCTATTTCGTTTGATTCAATCCATTCCTTCCCCCAAAGCCGAGCCGTTCAAGCGTTGGTTAGCTAAGGTGGGGTATGAGCGTTTGGAAGAAATCGAAAATCCCGAATTGGCAGCAGCACGGATGCGCGGTTTGTATCAGGCAAAGGGGTATAGCGACGAGTGGATTGAGAAGCGCGTGCGCGGCATTGCAATACGCGACGAGCTAACCAACGAATGGAAAAAACGGGGCGTAAAAGAGCAGCGTGAGTATGCGATTCTGACTGCGGAAATCAGCCGCGCGACTTTTGGCATGACTCCCGCCGAATACAAAGCGTTCAAGAGTTTGACCAAGCCAGCGGATAATTTGCGCGACCACATGAATGATTTGGAGTTGATATTTACCATGCTGGGCGAGGCTTCCACCACCGAGATTGCGCGCAACAAAGATGCGCAAGGTTATGACGAAAACCGCGAGGCGGCAACAGCAGGCGGAGCGGTGGCAGGACGCGCACGAATTGATTTGGAAACAAAGTCGGGCAAGAAAATTGCCAGTCGCGACAACTACAAACAACTGCCCGAAGCGGTGGTGCGTAAACGCCTAAAAAATGCAAAATAATCACTACGCTTTGCCGCAATTTAGTCGCCGCTTTATGCCCATTTGGCTGCGCAATTTTATGGTGTGGAAAAAGATGGCGGGGTCTTCCATTTTGGGACATCTCGCCGATCCGGTGATTTATATGTTGGGCTTGGGATATGGCTTGGGCGGTATGTTGCCGAACATAGATGGCATTCCTTACATCACATTTTTAGCGGCGGGAACGGTGTGTTATAGCACCATGAATTCGGCGAGTTTCGAGGCTTTGTATTCGGGCTTCGCGCGTATGCACGAGCAGCGCACTTGGGAGGCAATCCTCAACACGCCCATCACGCTGGACGACATCGTTTTTTCGGAAATGGTCTGGGCGGCGAGCAAAAGTTTGCTGTCGGGATTGGCAGTGCTGGCGGTGATCTGGGTGATGGGCTTGTCGCATTCGCCGCTATCGTTGTGGATTATTCCGTTGGCATTTTTAGTCGGCTTATGTTTCGCCGCACTAGGCTTAATTATGACCGCGTTAGCCCCTGGTTATGACTTTTTCATGTACTACTTCACCTTAGTCATCACGCCTATGGTGATATTATGCGGGGTGTTTTTTCCCGTCGCGCAATTACCTGTTTGGCTGCAAAGTGTCTCGGCTTTTTTACCGCTCACCCACGCCATCGCGCTTGCCCGACCGCTGTTAAGCAACACCCTCCCGCCGCAATTTATCTTGCATATCGCCGTGCTAGTCGCTTACGTGCTATGCGGCTTTTATGTCGCGCTGGTGTTGTTCCGTCGTCGTTTATCTCAATAGGAATTTCGTATGTTGTGGCTGAAAGCATTTCATTTAATCGTGGTGGTAAGTTGGTTCGCTGGCTTGTTTTATTTGCCGCGCATTTTTGTCAACCAAGCCATGGCAACCGAGCCCGCCGAAATCGCGCGCTTGAAGCTGATGGCGCACAAGCTGTACCGCTTCGTCACGCCAATTTCATGGCTGGTGTTAATTTCAGGATTATGGCTGTGGCTGGGTTTCGGCTTTAGCGGCGGCTGGTTACACGCGAAATTATTTTTAGTTTTTTGCCTGTTCGGCTATCACGGCTATTGCGGCAAATTAGTCAAACAATTCGCCGCCGACAAAAATACTC
>JAVHQO010000166.1:0-1918 GCA_036171175.1 Gallionella sp. | reverse complement strand
GGCCTCAAGGCCAAAGAGGAACGCGCTTACGGTGAGTACCGGACAAGGCGTTTGGTGCTGGCGGCATGGGATGCGCTGCACAATGCTTGACCTTAATTGGAGACTTAAGCCGTGTTGACACAACTGCATTTGCAAAATTTCAAAGCTTGGCGCGACACCCAGCCACTGCCCTTGCGCCCAGTGACTTTGTTGTTGGGTACCAATTCGTCGGGCAAGTCGTCACTGTTGCAGAGTTTGCTGCTGCTCAAGCAAACCGCTTTGTCACCTGATCGGTCGATTCACCTCAATCTGGGGGGGGATGAAGTCAATGATTTGTTCAATTTTGGCGATTTTGATAACGTCTTGACGACGGGTGTGGAAGGCGAGGGGCGACGTTTTCGCTTGGCGTTTCAATTTCAGAGACCCGCCTCCGAGCGCGTGACAGTGGGCACTTTTGATTGCAGTTATGGCAAAACCTCGTCTGGCGCTGTGGCGGTGCAGGAGCTGTTGCTGGCTACCACCGGTTTGCGTTTACGGCTGATTCGGCGTGATAGGGGCGCGTTTTCGCTTATGGTGGGTGACGAATCCCAACCCCGTGGCAAAAGCCGAGAGTTTTCACCCGAGCGATCAATTGCCTTGCCGCCCGAGGCGATTGTGGCTTTGGGTGCCGAGGGTTCCTTAGCCCAAGATTTAAGCCTGGCCATACGGCGTGAACTTGAAGGTTTGCGCTATCTTGGGCCGCTTCGCCGCAAACCTGAACGCGACTATGTGTGGAACAAATCCAGTCCAGGTGACATTGGCAGTGATGGCGGCAAAACCATGGAGGCCTTGCTGGCCAGTGCGTTTTTAAAGGACACCACACACGGCCAAGTGATCGATAGCGTGTCAGGCTGGCTCAGTCGCATGAAGTTGGCAGAGCGTATTGAAGCCCGGCAAGTGGGGCGATCGACCCGTTATGAATTGGTGGTGCACCGCCACGGTGTGGCCTCGAATATTCGCGATGTGGGCATCGGCATCTCACAGGTTTTGCCAGTGCTGACTCTGGCGCATTTTGCACCGAGCGGTAGCACCATTATTTTGGAAGAGCCCGAGATTCACCTTCACCCGCTGGCGCAGTCTGTGTTGGCAGAGCTGTTTGTTGAAATCAGCAAAACGCGGCAGGTTCAGTTTATTGTGGAAACCCATTCCGAGCACTTGTTCCGGCGCATGCAAACCCTCATGGGCCGCCAGTCGCTCGGCCCTGCTGATGCTGCGATGTATTTTGTCGAACGAGGTGAACACGGTAACCAAATAAGTGCGCTGGATATGGATGCTTATGGTCGTGTCAAAAACTGGCCGCCAGGTTTCTTTGGCGACGCTGTGGGAGAAACCCGTGAGCAGGCGCGGTTGATGTTTGAACGGCAACAGCAGGCGGTGGCAGGATGAGACCCAACTATGTGGTGGATACCAATGTGTTGATTGCGGCCAGCGCGGCTGACCCGGTTCACCCCAAAGATATTGATGCAACGCCGCCAGACCCGCAGCTGCGGCGCAAGGTTTGGCAGTGGTTGAGTGATTTTCAGCAGAGCGATTCCCGGTTGGTGCTAGACGTGCAAGGTGGCATTTTTAGCGAGTACCAAAACAAACTGGGGTTCAATGACTTTGGCATCCAGGTGGTGATACACAAGTGGAGCACCGCTGCGGTGGACGATGTGTCGGTGAGTTATGACGCCCAAGGGCACGGTGTCTTGCCCGCATCCTTGAACGCGGTGGTGCATGACTTGGCCGACCGCAAGATGGTTGCTGCGGCTTTGGATTCGACCGTCCAGCACGGCCATGCTTGCATTGCGTTCGCAGGTGATACCGATTGGCACGACTGGGAACTTGATTTGCAGGCCTGTGGGCTTGTGCTTGAGCCCATTCTTGAAGATTGGTCGCGCGCCAAGCACGCTGCCAAAAA
>JAVHQO010000165.1:0-1932 GCA_036171175.1 Gallionella sp. | reverse complement strand
AGGAATTTCGCTACCTTAGGACCGTTATAGTTACGGCCGCCGTTCACCAGGGCTTCAGTTATCAGCTTCGCTAATGCTAACCGACTTCTTTAACCTTCTGGCACTGGGCAGGCGTCAGCCCCCATACATCGTCTTACGACTTAGCGGAGACCTGTGTTTTTGGTAAACAGTTGCTTGGATCTTGTTATTGCAACCTTATAAAAATAAGGCACTCCTTCTCCCGAAGTTACGGAGTCATTTTGCCGAGTTCCTTAGAGAGAGTTATCTCGCGCCCCTTAGTATACTCTACCTACCCACCTGTGTCGGTTATGGTACAGGCATTATTTGTTTATGACATTGCAAGCTTTTCTTGGAAGTATGACATAGACTGCTTCGAGGCCGTAGCCTCTCGTACTCACGCCTCAACTCAAAACGTTTTCGCCGTTTCTCATCATCTCGAACGTTTCAACCGGTAACCAACATCCGGCCAGTTTAGCCTTCTCCGTCCCTCGATATCAACAAATAATGGTACGGGAATATTAACCCGTTGTCCATCGACTACGCTTTTCAGCCTCGCCTTAGGTCCTGACTTACCCTCCGCGGACGAGCCTTCCGGAGGAAACCTTGGGTTTTCGGGGTATAGGATTCTCACCTATATTTTCGTTACTCAAGCCGACATTCTCACTTCTGCTTCGTCCATATCCGCTTCCGCTAATACTTCAACCTACAACAGAACGCTCCCCTACCGATATATTTCATATATCGCACAGTTTCGGCAAATTACTTAGTCCCGTACATTTTCGGCGCAGGTTTACTCGATCAGTGAGCTATTACGCACTCTTTAAAGGATTGCTGCTTCTAAGCAAACCTCCTGATTGTCTGTGCACTCCCACCTCCTTTATCACTTAGTAATTATTTAGGGGCCTTAACTGGTGCTCTGGGCTGTTTCCCTCTTGACAATGGAGCTTATCCCCCACAGTCTCACTGATAAACTTTCCACTTAGTATTCTTAGTTTGCAACGATTTGGTACCGAATTACCAGCCCGCATACGTAACAGTGCTTTACCCCTAAGCTATAACATTTATCGCTGCGCCAAAACGCATTTCGGGGAGAACCAGCTAGCTCCGGATTCGATTGGCATTTCACCCCTAACCACAATTCATCCGCTGATTTTTCAACATCAGTCGGTTCGGTCCTCCACTTAGTATTACCTAAGCTTCAACCTGACCATGGTTAGATCATCCGGGTTCGGGTCTATAACCAGTGACAAACGCCCTATTCAGGCTCGCTTTCACTATGGCTCCGGCATTCTCTGCCTTAACCTGCCACTACCTATAAGTCGCCGGCTCATTCTTCAACAGGCACGCAGTCAGACGATTTAGTCGTCCTCCTACTGATTGTAAGTTTATGGTTTCATGTTCTTTTCACTCCCCTCCCGGGGTTCTTTTCACCTTTCCCTCACGGTACTATTTCACTATCGGTCATTCAGGAATATTTAGCCTTACGAGGTGGTCCTCGCTGATTCACACGGAATTTCACGTGCTCCATGCTACTTGGGATTCAATTTGATTGTTTCAATTTTCGACTACGAGACTATCACTCTCTTTGGTTTAGCATTCCAACTATATTCGTCTAATTGTCACATTTAATCATTCATAATTGTCCCACTACCCTTAAAATTAAGTTTAGGCTGTTCCCGTTTCGCTCGCCGCTACTAAGGGAATCGTTTTTACTTTCTTTTCCTCTAGGTACTAAGATGTTTCAATTCCCTAGGTTCGCTCTTTCTTATTTATGAATTCAATAAGTAGTTTTCAAGTTTCCTCATTCGGAGACCTCCGGATCATAGCTTGTTTCCAGCTCCCCGAAGCATTTCGTTGGTAACCACGTCCTTCATCGCTTCTGAATGCCAAGGTATCCCCCATAAACTCTTAATTCCTTGAATTTAAGACTTA
>JAVHQO010000164.1:0-9321 GCA_036171175.1 Gallionella sp. | reverse complement strand
CATTGGGTATCTCTATAAATCCAAATTTCGTCGCAATACGGCGTTGCTCATAAAAAATTACGCCTTACATAGTCTGTCTATGCGCGTCGCAATTTTTTATTCGCGCCTTCACATGAAACAAGAAGCGTAGCGACTATGTTTCATGGGGAAGCCCCTAGCGGGTTTGTCTTGCTTAGAACTTTGAATTTCTAAAAACACCCATAAGTTATAAAAGCTGACGGACGCCAACCGCAAATTATTCGTAGCCCAAAGTACGCAAGGTGCGCGCGTCGTCCGCCCAGCCGCTACGAACTTTGACGAACACTTCGAGGAACACTTTGCCATCGAACAGTTTTTCCATGTCGAGGCGCGCTTGAGTGGCGATTTCTTTGAGCTTTTCGCCTTTGCTGCCGATGAGCATGGCTTTGTGCACTTCTTTATCGACCAAAATTGCGGCACTGATACGGCGTAATTTTCCCACCAGCATAAATTGCTCAATCACCACGCTGACCGAATACGGCAGCTCGTCGCCCGTAAAACGAAATACTTTTTCGCGCAACATTTCGGCGGCTAAAAATTTTTCGCTGCGATCGGTGATGTCGTCTTCTTCGTAAATCAATCCGCCTTCAGGTAACAAGCGGCGCAACGAGTCTTTTAGCTCATCCAAACGAATGCCTTTTTTGGCACTGACAGGTACGATTTCAGCGAATTTGAAGTCTTGTGCGACGCGTTCGGCGAAGGCAAATAACTGTCCTTTGTCCGCCACTTCATCAATTTTATTGATGATGAGCAACACGGGGCGATTGTCGGGTAACAGCTTCAACACCTCTTGATCGCGCTCGTCGTAACGCATCGCTTCGAGCACATACATGACCACTTGTACGTCGCTCAAACTGCTGGTGACGACGCGATTCATGCCGCGATTTAAGGCGTTCAAATGTTTGGTTTGAAAGCCTGGCGTATCGACAAACACGAACTGTGATTGTTCGTCAGTAAAGATGCCGTGAATGCGATGACGCGTGGTCTGCGCTTTGCGTGAAGTGATGCTGATTTTTTGCCCGATAAGGTGATTGAGCAAAGTTGATTTGCCCACATTGGGGCGGCCAACGATGGCGACATAGCCGCTACGGAATGATGCTGTTGGCGAGGTGATTGCTGTCATTTTTTTCCTAACGATTGATAGGCCGCGAGGGCTGCTTGTTGCTCGGCGTGGCGGCGGCTAGCACCACGTCCGCGTGTGATAATTTTTAAGCTAGGAATCGCGCACTCCACTTGAAAAATTTGCTCGTGCGCGAGTCCTTCGGTGGCAATTACTCGATACGTTGGCAACGCGATATATTTGCTTTGCAAAAATTCTTGCAGCAATGTTTTGGCATCTTTGCCTAAAGTTTTGAGGTCGATACTGGCTAAATACGGCACAAATAATTTCAGTACCACTTGCTCGGCAGCTGCAAAGCCTGTGTCCATAAAAACCGCGCCCAATATAGCTTCCAGCGCGTCAGCTAAAATTGACGGGCGGCGAAATCCCGCGCTTTTTAGTTCGCCCTCGCCTAATTTTAAGCAGCGTCCCAAATCAAGCTGCTGCGCCAAAATCACCAGCGTTTCTTCTTTAACTAAGTTAGAGCGCAGGCGCGATAACTCACCTTCGGCTAACTCTGGGTAGGCTGAAATTAAATAGCTGGCAATCACGCAGCCCAACACACTATCGCCTAAGAACTCTAGTTTTTCATAGTGTTCGGCGGCATAGCTGCGATGAGTTAAAGCGCGTTGCAACAACTCAGGCTGACGAAACTCGTAGCCCAATGCTGCGCATAAAGAGGAATGCAGCGGAGAATTTTTTGCGTATGAGGACAATAGAGTTACTTACCCGCACTGGTTGGATTAAATTCCAACAACAAAGTCATATTGCCGAACAATTTAATTTTTACTTCATTACTCGTACTCAATACTGGACGACCGTCTTGACCTTTTTCAATAATTAAATCCGCTCCTTTAATCGAGGTCACCCAGTTCACGGAAGCACGTTTATCGAAAGAATTGCGCAGCTCGGCAATGCTGGCGGTTTGCATGTCAGGGTCATGCGCAATCGCTTCGAGCATATTTTGCACTTTGCCATTTTCCATATAAGCTGGAATCAGCTTAAAGCCGAATAGCGCACCAAAAACCACGAGTATCAAAACAATTAAAAAGCTACCAAAACTAAACCCTGCTTGCTTAGAGGTATTCATATTTACTCCTTAGTTAATCGACAAACCGACACGTTTCAAATCAGAAAAATTCATCCAAATAAAAAATGCTTTCCCGACAATTTGGTAATCGGGTACAAAGCCCCAATAACGGCTATCGCGGCTGTTATCACGATTATCGCCCATCATAAAATAGCTACCAGCAGGCACGGTACAAGTAAATTTTTGCTCATCGTAACTGCAATTTTCACGCCCAGCAAAATCGGCAACCGATCCTAAATGCACATTCGGCATATCAGGATTCACCAACAAACTATGCGCATGTTCGCCGAGTTGCTCTTGACGTTTTTCCGTATGAACAAAATTCAAGCCACTCTCAACATAGTTGTAGTCGCCCTGAGCTATTTGGGCTTGCACCACACCGTTGATGGTTAATTGCTTATTACGATATTCAATCGTGTCACCGGGTAAGCCAATCACGCGCTTGATGTAGTCAACTGATGGGTTTTCTGGGTAATGAAACACCATCACATCACCGCGTTGCGGGTTATTCAACGGAATAATTTTCTTGCTGATAATTGGCAGACGGATACCGTAAGTGAATTTATTCACCAAAATAAAATCACCAACTTGCAAGGTTGGGATCATCGAACCCGACGGAATTTTGAACGGCTCAACTAAAAATGAGCGTATGCAAAACACCAACAGAATCACAGGGAAAAAACTCTTAGCATATTCAACCCACCAAGGCTCCGCGACATCCGCGCCACGCTTAGCTGCCAAGGCGAATTTATCCAGCAGCCACACCGCTCCCGTGACCACTAACAACACAAACATAATGACAGCAAAATCCATTTTTATTCCTTAACTATCCACACGCAAAATTGCTAAAAACGCTTCTTGTGGAATCTCCACATTGCCTACTTGTTTCATGCGTTTTTTACCCGCTTTTTGCTTTTCCAGCAGTTTCTTTTTGCGCGAAATATCGCCACCGTAACATTTTGCTAATACGTTTTTACGCATCGCTTTGACGTTTTCGCGCGCGATGATATTCGAGCCAATAGTCGCTTGTATCGCCACGTCGTACATCTGGCGCGGTATCAGTTCACGCATCTTGGCTGCGACTTCACGACCGCGATATTGGCTGTTGGCGCGATGCACAATCACCGCCAGCGCATCGACTTTATCATTGTTAATCAACATATCGACTTTAACCACATCGGCGGCGCGATACTCTTTGAATTCGTAATCCATAGACGCATAACCGCGCGAGTTGGATTTTAATTTATCAAAGAAATCCATCACGATTTCCGCCATCGGCATTTCGTAAACTAAATTAACTTGCTTGCCGTGATAACTAATGTTGATTTGGTTACCGCGTTTTTGCGTACATAGCGTAATCACCGCGCCCACATAATCATTGGGCATGTACAGATTCACAGTAACGATAGGTTCGCGTATTTCGTGGATTTTAGATGGGTCAGGCATCTTGGAGGGGTTATCCACCATCACCATCGAGCCATCGCGCATCAACACTTCATAAATCACCGTCGGCGCGGTGGTAATCAAGTCCATATCGAACTCACGCTCTAAGCGTTCTTGCACAATTTCCATGTGCAATAACCCCAAGAAGCCACAGCGAAAACCGAAACCCAATGCTTGCGATACTTCAGGTTCAAAACGCAATGCCGCATCGTTCAAGCGTAATTTTTCCAAGGAGTCGCGCAAGGCTTCGTATTGATTGGATTCAACTGGAAATAGCCCAGCAAACACTTGCGGCTGCACTTCTTTGAAGCCTGGCAAGGGCTCAGCGGCAGGACGCGCAACATGGGTGACGGTATCGCCTACGCGCGCATCTTTCAATTCTTTAATGCCAGCAATAATGAAGCCCACTTGACCAGCACTCAAAGTCGCACGATCTTGTGCTTTAGGCGTGAAAACACCGATATGTTCGGTTAAATGTTGCGCGCCCGTCGCCATAAACAAGATTTTTTCTTTAGGCTTGAGCGTACCGTTTTTAACCCGCACTAACATCACCACGCCAACATAATTATCAAACCAAGAGTCGACAATCAAAGCCTGCAAGGGCGCATCGACATCACCAACGGGGGGCGGCACACGCACGATAAGTGCTTCTAAAACATCTTGTACGCCTAAGCCTGATTTGGCCGAACACAAGGTCGCGTCATGCGCCTCAATACCAATGACCTCTTCAATTTCGTCGATTGCGCTTTCAGGGTTAGCAGAAGGCAAATCTATCTTGTTCAACACAGGCACAACTTCTACGCCCAAGTCGAGCGCGGTATAGCAGTTCGCCACGGTCTGTGCTTCCACACCTTGCGAAGCATCCACCACCAGCAGCGCGCCTTCACAAGCCGACAATGAACGCGAGACTTCATAGGAAAAGTCCACATGCCCAGGGGTATCAATGAGATTGAGGTTATAGATTTGCCCGTCTTTAGCTTTGTATAACAAAGCAGCAGTCTGGGCTTTGATGGTAATGCCGCGTTCGCGCTCCAAATCCATAGAATCGAGTACTTGCGCTTCCATTTCGCGATCAGATAAACCGCCACAAATTTGAATAATACGGTCGGCAAGTGTCGATTTACCGTGATCAATGTGAGCGATGATGGAGAAATTACGGATGAGCTGCATGGGGTTCCAAATCAAAAATCCCGCCAAATTCGGCGTTTTCGCAAAGCGCGAATTCTAGCCGATTTGAGCGGGATACAGGGGGGATAGATTATATTTTGCTTACTTTTCGTCTAATTTAATCGCGACATACGAAGCACTTTCGCCACGTTTAATCAACAATGCAACATTTCTTCCTAGCGCGACGCTATTAAGTAATTCATTCAATTGTTTCAAGGAGCGCAATGGCATGTTACCGACAGCCAAAATTACATCGCCCCGCTGTATGCCCGCTGCACGCGGCGCACTGCCCTTAACGTCTTGCACCAACAAACCGCCTGTTAGCTGCAATTGTTGTAACTGCGGTTTCGTCAACTCGCTCAATAACAACCCTAGCCTTGCGACATTTAGACCAACATCTTCGCTTAATCTAGCATTATTAAGCGTTAACTTTTCCTCTTCAGGCATTTTTGCAACGACCACATCAAGACGATGCGCCACCCCTTTACGCCATAAATCAACGCTCACCGTGCTGCCTGGCTTCGTGGCTGCGACAATACGAGGTAAATCACTAGAACTATTAACTCCTTTACCATCAAATTTAAGGATGACATCACTCACTTCAATCCCCGCCTTTGCTGCCGCGCCACCTTTTTCTACACTACTAATCAATGCACCCTGGGCTTGTGTCAAACCAAATGATTCGGCTAGCTCGCGCGTTAACTCTTGTATTGTCACACCGATACGACCACGCGTAACTTTTCCAGTACTACGTAACTGCTCTGCAATTTGCGTCGCAACATCAATTGGAATGGCAAAGGATAAACCCATAGAACCACCAGAACGGGTATAAATCTGGGAGTTAATACCCACGACCTCACCATTCATATTAAACAAAGGGCCACCCGAGTTACCTGGGTTGATAGCCACATCCGTCTGAATAAAAGGTACAAAATTATCCTGTGGCAAGCTACGACCTTTAGCACTGACAATACCTGCCGTGACACTACTGTCGAAACCAAACGGCGAACCTATCGCCACCACCCACTCACCCACTTTAAGTTTATTCGGATCGCCTACACTAATTTTTGGCAAACCACTCGCATCTATCTTCAAAAGTGCGACATCGGTACGCTTATCCGCACCAATTACTTTCGCACTAAACTCACGCTTGTCAGTCAGACGCACAGTCACCTTATCCGCATGATCAACAACATGAGCATTAGTCAGAATATAACCATCCGCCGCAATAATAAATCCAGAGCCTAATGACTGAGTTTCTTGATCTCGCGGCATTTGTGGTGAATAACGACGGAAAAACTCATAAAATGGATCATTTTCTGGAAGACTAGCCGCATCGCTAATTTTTTTAGTGGTACTAATATTCACTACAGCAGCACCCTGTTTTTCAACTAAATCGGTGAAGTCAGGCAGCTCTTTAGCAGACACTGCATTACTAATTGTTAGCGTTGCAATTAAAAACAGCAAATTAAACTGAATCAAGATTTTCTCCTTAATTAAAGCTAAACGACTCTTCGAATACAAGGCTGCTTAGGCTTTAGTCGCCCAGAAATCATCTTTACGCACCAAAAACCCAGCAACAAACCTAAAATAGCACCCAAAGCGACCCAAAACTCATCATTGATTAAAAAATTAACGAGTGCGGCTGTGCCAACTAGAGCACTTAACGGTATCAAATACAATACGCTAATGCCTCGTAAAACAGCTCCATCTTGAACAGTAATGAGCACTTTATCGCCGACTTGGGCATTCACAGGATTGACAACTTCAAACACGACTGTTTTACTACAAAACAATTGTGCCACCTTGCTAGAGCCGCAACCCTGACCATTACATTGCTCGCAACCACTCACCTGATTAAGCAGCACTGAAGCCGACTGACCTGCCGTTGCTACTACGGTTGCATGAGTTTCAAGCATGACTAATTACCCTTAAAACGTATTGAATCTAAAACTTGCATCACCGTTCTAGCAGGCACCTCGCCCACTACCGTGTACAAATGTAACCCAACGACTTTTTGATACAAATTAACCGAGCCACGGCTAGATAAGTCGTCTTTATCATCATCGTCATCGGATGGCTCGATAAATACAGAAATCGCACTAAACCCATCCGAATAAATCATTTGAATGACGGGCGCATGCTTTTTTGACATTGGACGCATAATTTCTTGCACTTTAACAAAACCGGGCGGCAAACCATCCACCACCCAACCACTTTTAATATCATGCAAAGCCTCGATTTTAACTGATGGTGTAATTTTGGCATCAGCCTGAGCCGATGCTAACCAAGCACGATCGGCAGATGCACCAATTTTTAACTGTGTAAATAAATACTGTTCTAAGACGTTATTTTTATCATCTAGCACCGCAGCTTTTAGCAATAAACCAGTGTCACTATGCACCCATATTTTGTGGGAATAACGTAAATTGTCTATGCTTTGCATTAAAACAACCTGAGTTAAGTAGCCTGCCACCTGCTCCTTACCAACTTCTTGCACGCGGTACAAAACATTTAAGTCGCTTATATTCGCTAATAAACGTGAGGGAAATTTAGCATAGCCTTGCTGATTGGCAACTTGCACCATTTTATGGTTAAGGTAACACCAAGTTCGCCCGTGATGACGGACAATCTCTTGCTTTGGTCCGTCTAAGCTAATAACTTTTTCATATTCGCTATCACTTGCCACGATATGACTGATGCGAAAAGTTTCAACTTGACTATTATGCTGATAAACAAAATCGCCACTAAAATCTGTGCCATGCCCTGCAAAAGCCAATGTTTTTAACCAATCATGGCTACTTGCCTGCTCTTCCGCATAGCCATTCAGGGAGGCCAAGAAGCAAATGTACAGCAACCACCTCATGGCGCTACATCCTCTGTAGCACTATAAATCGTCGTACGTATAAACGCGCTGCCTCCTTGCACATCACTACTTGGGGAAAGCTCTTGATGCGCCGCTAAATAAGCATTGACTTGAGGTTCTAAAACAAAACTAGCACGACTTAAAGGAGATGTTTGCAAAGCTAGTTGAGGTGATTTATTCGGCGTAGCTTGCATTGCCATCCAACTCACTGCGACGACGGCCATCAATGAAGCCGCAGCAGATAAGGCGATATTACGAGCCTTCTCCGTCATACTACGTTGCGGCGCCACGACTAATGGCTCAAATTGCAATCGTTCATGCACCACCTTACTAACGTCAGCTGTAATCACTTCTGGCTGACGTAACACATCACCAATCAAGTGATAAATTTGCCAGTCTTGCTGAGCACTCGACTGACTTTTAAGTTGCGCAATAATATGATTTGCCTCATCAGTGAATAACTCACCATCCATTAGTGCCGAAATTTTATTTTTCATCATTACCACCGCTTATCTTTACTAGTTTCTAACAAGGGACGCAAATTTTCTGCAACCGCTTCGCGCGCTCTAAAAATTCTCGAACGAACCGTACCCACTGGACAATTCATCACACTGGCAATTTCTTCGTAACTCAAGCCTTCAATTTCTCGCAAGGTTAAAGCACTGCGTAAATCTTCAGGCAACTGTTGCAAGGAAGTCTGAACCACTTCAACGACTTGCTTACTCATCAGCTCATTTTCAGGCGTACTCACTTCTTGCAACAAACTTGCGTCTTCAAACGACTCAGAATCCTCAGCATCAAAATAGGTACTAGTCGGCGGTCTACGTTTATTCTGTAACAAATGATTTTTTGCCGTGTTTATACCAATTCGATATAACCACGTATAAAAAGCACTCTCGCCACGGAAGCCTGACATGGCTCGATATGCCTTAATAAACGAATCTTGCGTCACGTCTTGCGCATCACCTGGATCGCGCACAAAGCGCGAAATCAATCGCCCTAATTTACGTTGATACTTGGTCACCAGTAAATCAAACGCGTGTTTATCCCCACGCTGCACTCGCTCGACTAACTGTTGATCGACTTCTCGGTCTGCCATCCCTGGTACTCTCAATAATTTGTTATTTTATATAGGCTCATCATTGCACAACACAACCTAGCAACTGCCGCAGCAAAAGACTCACCTAGACATAAATAGTTCCCAATGTTCAAGGTTTTTTATTCGGTTCGACAAGCGTTAAGTCTTCACTCATCCTTAAATTTTCTAACACCACATACTCCTCACTTGGCACAGCAGAACTCGAAATCACAGGAAAATTAGCCGTTTGTGTGACCTGCCCGACACTGGCAGTGGGTAACACCCGCCGCTGCTGAGATTGAGCAAAAAGAAAACCTGACAAAGCACTTGCTAGTAACAAAGCAGCAAGACTCAATAGTTTAATTCGCAAATTCAATTTAGAAGGGCGGTTTCAAGCACCAAGTGCAAATAACGCAGCGTGATGCTGCCTAAAATCAAATGCGTCCGGCGTGAACAATTGCGCAGGGCATTTGAAACCAAGTGACTTGCGTGGGCGGGTGTTCAGTTTCCACGCAATTGCATCCAGCTCAGCCTGAGAGAACACACTCAAGTCGCTCCCC
>JAVHQO010000163.1:0-1944 GCA_036171175.1 Gallionella sp. | reverse complement strand
CCTGACAAAGCTGACCCGAACAGCATCAATCACGCCATGGTGTTGCTGTTGCTGGTGATACTGGTGATTTATGTGACTATGGTTTACGGGCCAATTGCAGCGATGCTGGTGGAGTTTTTCCCAACACGAATTCGCTACACCTCAATGTCGCTGCCTTACCACATTGGTAACGGTTGGTTCGGTGGCTTCTTGCCCACCGTAGCGTTCGCGATGGTGGCGTGGAAGGGTGATATTTACTACGGTCTGTGGTATCCCGTCACCTTCGCCTTAATTACCTTCGTGGTCGGTATGTTGTTTGTTAAAGAAACTAAACATCGCGACATCCACACTTACGATCACTAGCCTTAACGCTGTTGATTTGAAGTAAAAAAGCCCCGCTGATTAACCAGCGGGGCTTTTTTTCGTCTAGGCGATGCTTAGCGTTTAAGGTTGCTGACGCAGCGCAATCGCCATCTGCCGCATCTCTTCATCCTTGAGCGTGTCGTTGATTTCGCGTACCACACTGCGTATATCAACTTTGCTTTCATCATGCTCAAAGCGTCCTGTCAGCAAGCTGTCCACGCTTAATTCGCTGCGCTGATACAGTGCCCAAATCTCGTTGCCGTAATCCGTGGCGTTTAGTTCTGGCGCAAATTGTCCGAAGTAGCTGGCGAGATTTGCTACGTCGCGCAGCAGCATTTTTTTGGCTTGATTATTGGCTGCCGCGTCGATGGCTTGTGGCAAGTCGATGATGACGGGGCCGTCGCTATCGACCAGCACGTTGTACTCAGACAAGTCGCCATGCACGATGCCTGCGCACAACATACGCACCACTTGGCGTATCAATTGTTGGTGATAGTCGCGTGAAGTTTCGGCACTTAAGGTGAGGTCGTTGAGACGCGGTGCGGCGTTGCCATCCGCATCGGTGACGAGCTCCATCAGCAACACGCCTTCGTGAAAGTTGTAGGGCTTGGGTACGCGCACGCCAGCGGCAGCAAGCTGATATAGCGCATCGACCTCGGCGTTCTGCCAAGCTTCTTCTTGTGCTTTACGACCGTAATTCGTGCCTTTTTCCATCGCCCGCGCACGGCGCGAATTTTTAACTTTGCGCCCTTCGGTGTAATCGGTGCTTTGATGAAAACTGCGCTGCTCGGCTGCTTTGTAAACCTTGGCGCAGCGAATCTCCGTCCCGCAGCGCACCACATATACCGTGGCTTCTTTGCCGCTCATCAGTTGGCGCATCACTTCATCGACTAAGCCGTCTTCAATCAGCGGCTGGATTCTTTTTGGTGTTTTCATGCGCTTAAAATTTCTCGTGTGATTGCAAATATCGCCACGTGGAAGGCGGTAATTTTGCCAGTGCGACGCGACCGATACGGATGCGCTTGAGCGCGATAACTTGCAAGCCGACGGTGCGACAGGCATGGGTAACTTGTCCAGCAATCAAACCTTTTACCGCAAAGCGCAGCTTGGTTTCGTTTTGCCAACTGACCTTGATGGGTGCTAAGGCGCGACCGTTAAATTTCAAACCGTGGTTAAGCAAGCGCAAGCCCTCTGCCGACAACGTGCCCGCCACTGCGACGATGTATTCCTGCTCAATCAGCGCGGCATCGTCGTTTAGCTTGCGCGCCACGCGCCAGTCTTGCGTCGCCACGACCAAGCCACTGGCGTTGCGTTCTAAGGGAAAACAGGCAGTCAAATGCGCGCTGTGTTGTTTGAGCAAACGAATCCCCGATACATCCTCTGCGGCGCGCGTGTCGGCGTTAATCGGCAAATCGGGAGCTGCTGCGGCTTGATGCACCAACAAGGTAACGGGTTCTTGCGGCAGGGCAACCGCATCGGGATGCAATTCGACCAATTCCTCATCCACCATAAATTGCGGTTCTTCAACGATTACGCCTGCGACGCTGACCCAGCCGCCCGTAATCAACAGCTCCGCCTCGCGACGTGAGCAAGCGGTCATTT
>JAVHQO010000162.1:0-9569 GCA_036171175.1 Gallionella sp. | reverse complement strand
TTCCAAGGATTGCACACTGGGCCGAAATACGAAGTCTCGTTAGACGAGCCCATCGCGAACTCGTCCATATTGGTCTTACCCAGATTGACCGCGCCTGCCGCGTTGAATTGCGTGATGACGTGCGCGTCATAGGGCGAAATGAAATTATCTAGCATCTTGGAACCACAGGTGGTGCGCCAGCCTTGCGCACAGAAAATGTCCTTCTGCGCAATGGGAATGCCGGTCAAGGCTTGCGCTGAACCGTTCGCCAGCATGGTGTCAGCCGCTTTTGCCTGCGTTAAACTTTTGTGAGCCTCGACCGTCACGTAGGCATTCAACACGGGGTTATGCGTGGCGATACGATCCAGATAAAGCTGGGTTAATTCGACACTAGAAATTTGTTTGGCGCGCAGCGCGTCGCCGATTTTTTGCAGGGATAAATTCAGCATGATGGGTTATTCGAGAACTTGGGGAACGAGATATAAGCCGCTTTCGACCTGCGGAGCGATAGCCTGAAAAGCCTCGCGTTGATTGGTTGCGCAGACCACGTCCTCGCGCAGACGTTGGGATAATTCTTGCGCGTGCGACATGGGTTCTATGCCTGTGGTGTTGACCGCCTGCATCTCGGCGATTAACTCGAAAATTCCTGACAGTTGGGCGCGAGCGGCTTCGATTTCGCTAGGGTTCATCGCTAAACGTGCTAAGCGGGCGATTTTTTGCACATCTGAAATAGTAAGAGACATAGAAAATGATGGTTGAAATTAAGTTTGATAGGTTATCATATTAGGGTTTACACGCACACCACTTTGACAACAGGATTTCAATTATGCGCAGATTTTTTAACGACTATTTTTCCAACGATCTGGCAATCGACCTCGGTACGGCGAACACGCTGATTTGGCTGCGCGGACAAGGCATTGTGTTGAACGAGCCTTCGGTCGTGGCGATACGTCAAGAAGGTGGGCCAAACGGCAAGAAAGTGATACAGCAAGTGGGGATGGGTGCGAAACAAATGTTGGGTCGGACACCCGCTAATATCACCGCGATACGCCCGATGAAAGACGGCGTGATTGCCGATTTCACGGTCACTGAGCAAATGCTCAAGCAGTTCATCCGTAAAGTTTACAAGGCCGGCATTTTTAGTCCCAGTCCGCGCATCGTAATCTGCGTGCCGTGCGGTTCGACGCAAGTTGAACGTCGCGCGATTCGCGAATCGGCTATCAATGCGGGTGCGCGTCGTGTGGAGCTGATTGAAGAGCCTATGGCGGCGGCAATCGGTGCGGGTCTGCCAGTGGAAGATGCTAGCGGTTCGATGGTGGTTGATATTGGTGGTGGTACTACCGAAGTGGGCGTGATGTCATTGGGTGGTGCGGTTTACTCTGGTTCGGTGCGGGTTGGTGGTGACAAGTTTGATGAAGCTATTATCAATTACATCCGCCGCAATTACGGGATGTTGATTGGTGAAACCACAGCTGAAGACATCAAGAAAACCATCGGCTCGGCATTCCCTGGTTCGGAAGTGCGCGAGATGGAAGTTACTGGTCGCAACTTGGCAGAAGGTGTGCCACGCAGCTTTACCATCTCTAGCAACGAAATCCTCGAAGCACTGACTGAGCCCCTTAATAGTATCGTTAGTGCAGTCAAAATTGCGTTGGAGCGTACCCCGCCTGAACTCGGCGCAGACATTGCTAAAAAAGGCATGGTGCTAACAGGCGGCGGTGCGCTGTTGCGTGACTTGGATCGCATGTTGATGGAAGAGACAGGGTTACCTGTGTTAATTGCCGATGATCCTTTGACGTGTGTGGTGCGCGGTTCGGGTATGGCATTGGATAGTCTAGATAAGTCGAGCAATATTTTTACCACGGAATAGTGGTAAGGCTGTGAGTAGAGCGGCAGCACAACGGTATGTGGAAAAAACTGCCGCGCTCTGCCCCTTACCTTTGCTAGCTAGCTGATATAACAATGATAGACAACACTCATTCATTTCGTTTTTTTGATCGCGGCCCTAGCCCTTTGGCACGGCTGCTCTTTTTTGCGTTTTTGTCGGTGTTGTTAATGTTTGTGGATGTGCGTTATCGCTATTTGGAGTCAACGCGCAGCGGGCTGTCTTTATTGGTATCGCCCGTGCAAGCGGTGGCCACATTGCCTGCGCGCTTGTGGAATCAATTAGGTGACTATTTCACCTTGCAAGCACATCTCAAAGAACACAATCAAACCTTGCAAGCGCAGCATCTAGTGGATGTTGCGCAGTTGTTGGTTTTGCAGTCGCTACAAGCAGAAAACCAACAGCTGCGTGCGCTAACTACTTTGCCCTTGCGGCAAACGCAAACCTCGCAACTGGCTGAAGTGATTTATAGCGAACGGGATTTATTCAAACGCAAAATTATCCTTAGCAAAGGTGCGAGCGATCAAATCGCAGCGGGACAGGTGGTGATAGATGATAGTGGTGTCGTGGGGCAGGTCACGCGCGTATTTCCATACTTGTCTGAAGTGACTTTGATTACCGAAAAAGATCATGTAGTGCCCGTGCAGGTGTTGCGTAATGGTTTGCGCACTATCGTGTTTGGCGCGGGCGACACCAGCCAACTCAGCGTACGTTACATGCCAATTAGTGCCGACGTGCAGAACGACGATGTGCTGGTGACATCAGGCATAGATGGTACTTATCCAGCAGGGATTCCTGTCGCAAAAATCGTCAAAATTGAACGTGACCCCGCCTATCCGTTTGCGCGTATTACTTGCTTGCCACTGGCGGGTGTAGATAAAAATCATCAGCTGATTATTTTATCTAGCTTGGCGAAACTGCCCGACTTGCCTATTACTGAAGTGAGTGCAGATGAGTTGGCGAAAAAATCTAAATCCAAGCGCGGACATCCCTAAGTTATGTATAGCAAAGCAGAAATTCAGCGTCCCGTAGGCAACACGTTTATCGTGTTGAGTATTTTCGTGGCTTTGCTGCTGAATGGGCTGCCCTGGCATGGCGTGGGCTTGATGTTGAAGCCTGATTTTGTGGCGATGATTTTGTTGTATTGGTGTATGCACAAACCGATGCGGATTGGTATCGGTTTGGCTTGGGCGGTGGGGATTTTTACTGACGTGGCAGATGCCAGTATTTTTGGTCAGCACGCGCTTACTTACACTTTGTTAGGCTTTGGTGGCGTGGTATTACATCGCCGCCTACAGATGTTCGATTTGCGCCAACAAGCCAGCCAAGTATTGATAATTTTCGCGCTCACTTATTTAGCTTATGGTTTAGTGCATTGGCTGGCGGAAGGTGAAGTAATTTTGGGGTACTTCTTGGGCGTATTTACCTCGACTTTGTTGTGGATACCGCTTTGTCTGTTGTTGCAACGCTTGCAGCAAGTCCGCGTGAATCGCGAACGCTAAGCATGAAGCGTCAGGTCGAACTCAAAAATCATCTAAGGGAAATTTTCCACTTCCGTTTACGCTTGGCGGTCGGCTTTGCTTTCGCCTTGACGCTGCTAGCGATTGTGTTGTTGCGTTTGGTGTATTTGCAAACGGTGCGGCACAGCTATTATCAAACCCTTGCTGAAAGCAATCGCATTTCTATTGTGCCCATCGTGCCGGGGCGTGGCTTAATCGTTGACCGTAACGGCATCGAGATGGCGCACAACTATTCAGGTTACACGCTAGAAATTACGCCGAGCAAAGTGGCTGATTTGGAAGCCACGCTGAATAGCTTGGGCGAACTAATCAGCATTACCGCCAAAGACCGCAAACGCTTCAAAAAACTAATGGGCGAAAATCACGATTTAGGCTCTGTGATGATTCGCAATCGCTTGAGCGACGAAGAAGTGGCGCGTTTTGCGGCGCAGCAATATCGTTTTGCGGGGGTGGAAATTAAAGCCCGTTTGTTACGCGATTATCCTTATGGCGACAAGGCCGCTCACTTGCTCGGCTTCATCGGTCGCATTAACGAAAACGATGTGGCGCAACTGGAAGAAAAAGAACTGGAGGGTAATTATCGCGGCTCGGATTACATCGGCAAAACAGGCTTAGAACAAAGCTACGAAACCGAGCTGCATGGCGTGGCGGGCATCGAGCAAGTCGAGGTCGATTCGGCGGGACGGGCGGTGCGCTTGTTGTCGCGCACTGCGCCTGTTTCGGGCAATACGCTGGTGCTCAGCATAGATGCCAAGCTGCAAGAAATTGCCGAACAAGCCTTTGGCGACTATCGCGGCGCGCTGGTGGCAATCGACCCGGCTAACGGTGAAGTGCTGGCATTTGTTAGCCGTCCCGGTTTTGATCCGACTTTGTTTATCGACGGCATTGATACGCAAAGCTGGGACGAATTAAACACCTCGCTCGACCATCCGCTCATCAATCGGGCTTTACGCGGGCAATATCCTTCTGGCTCAACCATCAAGCCCTTTATGGCATTAGCTGGTTTAACTTACGGCACGCGCAGTCCCGCGCGCACCATTAGTGACCCTGGTTATTTCACTTTGCCAGGCAGCTCACATCAATATCGCGATTGGAAAGCGGGCGGACACGGCAGTGTCGATTTATTCAAATCTATTGTGGTGTCGTGCGATACCTATTACTACGGTCTGGCGACTGAACTGGGCATCGACAACATTTTTAATTTTTTATCACGTTTTGGTTTTGGTAAAAAAACGGGCATAGATTTACAAGATGAATCGTCAGGCTTGCTGCCTTCCGCCGCATGGAAAATGAAGCGTTACAAACAAATCTGGTATCCGGGCGATACGGTTTCGGTCGGTATCGGGCAAGGCTATAGCTTGGTCACGCCGCTGCAATTAGCCGCCGCAACCGCCACCATTGCCAACAATGGCGTAGCGCATATACCGCATCTAGTTAAAGAAATTCGCAGCGCGGGCAGCAATGAATCGCGCCAAGTTAATAATGATGTTGGTGTTGATTTGAAACTCAATCCTGAACACCTAGCCTTGGTGCAACGCGCTATGGCAGCGGTGACACAGCCAGGTGGTACGGCGGTTGCCGCGTCGGCTGGCGCGCCGTATCACATCGCGGGCAAGACGGGCACGGCGCAAGTGGTGGCAATGAAGCAAGGCGAAAAATACGACGCGAGCAAAATTGATGAACGCCATCGTGACCACGCTTGGTTTATCGCCTTTGCACCTGCTGAACAGCCCAAAATTGCCGTGGTGGTATTGGCTGAAAACGGTGGCCATGGTGGCGGTACGGCAGCCCCCATCGCGCGCAAAGTGTTGGATTATTATTTGCTGGGCAAACTCCCTACACCGTTAAAAGCTCCGTTAGCAGAGAAAGAGGTGGCGCATGACTAAGCGACAAATGTGGTTGCGTTTTAGTGCGCATTTAGATGGTCAGTTGACGCTCGGCGTTGGGCTGTTGTTACTGACCAGTTTGCTGATTTTATTCAGTGCCAGCGATGCGAATTGGGGGCGTGTCGGCGGACAAATGTTGAATATTCTGGTGGCATTTACAGGGCTGTGGGTGGTGGCGAATTTACCGCTGCATTATTTAATGCGCACTGCCTTGCCCATTTACGCGCTAGGTATGGTGCTACTCATTGGCGTGGCGTTGTTCGGCGACATCAGCCATGGTGCAAGGCGTTGGTTGAACATCGGCGTGGCAACCATCCAGCCCTCGGAGTTGATGAAAATTGGTGTGCCGTTAATGATGGCTTGGTATTTTGAAAAACATGAAGCCACGTTGACTTGGAAAAATTATCTGATTGCCACCGGCTTGCTCATCGTGCCAGTAGGGTTGATTGCACGCCAGCCTGATTTAGGCACGGCGTTGTTGATTACTGCGAGTGGTTTTTATGTGTTGTTTTTAGCGGGCTTGAGCTGGCGCATTATTGGTGGTTTGTTTGTTGCCGCAATTGCAAGTGCCCCTTTGCTCTGGACGACCTTGCATGACTATCAAAAGCATCGCATTGAGATGTTATTCGACCCCTCGCAAGACGCATTAGGCAAGGGCTATCACACCATACAAGGCATGATTGCGGTAGGCTCTGGCGGCATTGTTGGCAAAGGCTATATGGATGGTACGCAAACCCATTTGGACTTTTTGCCTGAACGCACCACCGATTTTATTTTTGCGGTTTATTCCGAAGAGTTTGGGCTGATTGGCAATGTCATTTTGCTAGCGATGTATGGCTTTGTGATTTATCGCGGCTTCATCATCACGGCGGGCGCATCAACTTACTTCACGCGCCTGATGGCGGGCAGCATCACGCTCACCTTCGCCACCTACGCTTTTGTAAATATGGGGATGGTCAGCGGCATCTTGCCCGTGGTTGGTGTGCCGCTACCGCTGATTAGTTACGGCGGCACGTCGATGGTCACCTTGTTGCTCGGCTTCGGCATGTTGATGAGTATTGAGACGCATCAAAAATTAAATAAATCCTAAGGAGCCTCATGTATAAAAATTTACTCCTCATTAGTTTGAGCAGCGTGCTGCTAGTCGCTTGTAGCAGCAACCCACAACGCCCTAGCAGCCCGACATCTGCCAGCACGCCGCCGAGTAACGGTGCTTATCTCGCGGGGGATGGTCCTGATGCCCAAGCACCTGCCAATTTAGATGCCATTCCTGACGCACAAGTGCGCGATGAACCATTACATCGCTATGCGAATCGCCCTTACAAAGCGTTAGGTAAGGAGTACACGCCGCTCACTAGCACAGGGCATTACAAAGAAACGGGCATCGCCTCTTGGTATGGCAAAAAGTTTCATGGTCAACGCACTTCGATAGGCGAGACCTACGACATGTATGCGATGTCGGCTGCGCATACCACGCTGCCAATACCGAGCTATGCGCGAGTGACATCGGTCGCGACGGGTAAATCGGTCATCGTGCGCGTCAACGATAGAGGCCCCTTTCTTCACGAGCGTGTGATTGACTTGTCCTACGCGGCGGCACACAAGCTAGGTTTTATTGCCGCAGGCAGCGGCGAAGTGACGGTAGAAAGTTTGGCAGCGAATAGCCCCTCGGCTGCTGTGGTAACCAACCCAGCTAGCATCCCCGAAGCGGTGGTGAGTACGCCTTTACCCGCCACCCCTGACGTCGCCGTTAGTACGCCTGCCGCAGTCGTACCCGCACCCGTCGCCACTAACGGTAAGGTGTATTTGCAACTAGGCGCATTTAGCACCTTGCAAGGCGCGCAACAATTTATGCACAAAATGCAAATGCGCTTAGGAGTCGCGCATGAACATTTAGTCATACAACATATTCAAGGTTTGCAGCGAGTGCGCTTGGGTGCATATGCCAATGCGGAGGTTGCCCGTGCTGCCGCCAAAAAATTGCAAGCACGCTTAGGTGTGAAGCCTTTTGTCAGTGCGCATTAACTTCTACGGGAAAGCCCAATGTTTTGTCAAAAATGTGCAGCAAACAATCTTGATAGTGCGCAATTCTGTTCGGCGTGCGGACAATCTTTAACCCTAGCCATTAGCGCACCTACGCTGGTCTATGCAGGCTTTTGGCAACGCTTCGCCGCCGTGTTTATTGACGGATTTATTATCGGCGCAGCGACGCTGTTGCTGTTCGGCTTACTCGCCATAGTGATGGCGGTGAGCGGCGGCGCGAATGTGGGCGCGATGATAGGGTTGATTGTCTTGTTTTATCTGGCAGGCTTTGTGATTTCGGCAGCCTATTTCACGCTGATGGAAGCGGGTGAGCGCGGCGCGACCTATGGCAAGCGCGCCCTCAATATCCGCGTCACCGATGCTGAAGGCAATCGCATTAGCACAGGACGTGCTTTGGGGCGTTGGTTTGGGCATTGGATTACCAATTGCACCTTTTATATCGGCTATGTGATGCAACCCTTCACCGAAAAAAAGCAGGCGTTGCACGACATGATAAGCAGCACCGTAGTGATTGAAACCGATAATAAAAATCGCGGCGCAGGCGTGGCAATTGCGATAGTGATTGGGCTGCTCGTGTTTGTTGCCGTCATCGGCATCCTCGCCGCGATTGCCATACCCGCTTACCAAAGCTACACCAGCAAAGCCCGCATGGTCGCGGTGTACAAAGTCGCCGATCAGGCAACCCACGCCGTGGCAAATTTTTATGTGACGCATCAACAAGCACCTGTCAGCTTGCTTGAGGCGGGTTATCGTGACGCACCTTCTGGTGCGGTTGAACGGCTTAGTTATGATGCCGACACAAGCGAAGTGCAAGTGCTGACCAGTGCCAATTTGCCGCGTGAGATTGCGGGCAAACACTTGATTTATACGCCCTCGGTGATGGGCGATGGCAGCATCGAATGGGTGTGCCACAGCGACGACATCGCAGAGAGGTATCTGGGTTCCGCATGTAAATAAGTGCATCGCTTAGCGGCTTCTGATTGTTTTTGTAAAAAATTCTAGATTTGAGTTGAACATTCTCGATTGATTCGGTAGAATCCGCGCTCTTTTGAAACTCGGTTGGAGTAGAACCATGGCACGTGTATGTCAAGTAACGGGCAAAGGCCCAATGAGTGGGAACAACATTTCTCACGCGAACAATAAAACTAAGCGTCGTTTCTTGCCTAACTTGCAACGTCGTCGCTTTTGGGTTGAAAGCGAAAATCGTTGGGTGAGCTTGCGCTTGGCTAACGCCGCTTTGCGCACCATCGACAAAAATGGTATTGATTCAGTATTGGCTGACATGCGCTCACGCGGCATCAGCATCTAAGGAGTAAAAAATGGCTCGCGAAAAAATCAAATTAGAATCAAGTGCTGGCACTGGTCACTTCTACACAACCGACAAAAACAAGCGTACAACGCCTGAAAAATTGGAAATGATGAAGTTCGATCCTAAGGCTCGTAAACACGTTATGTACAAAGAAACCAAACTCAAGTAATTGAGTTGGTCTCGCTAAAAACCCCGCTTCGGCGGGTTTTTTATTGTGCAAAATTTGGCGGGAATATTTTTGAGTTGTGCATTAAGACGCACATCGCACCTTCTAACGTCCGCTTTGTGTACGGTTTAGGAGTTTGACGAACTCAACGGCGAGGTGTTTGTTTTCGGGGGTGAGGGTGCGGAAGCTGTGGCGGAGTTGGATAGATTCGCTGCTGTAGTCAGTCGGGTCGCTACCTAATAAGTCACGTTCCTTTTGGCTGGTTTTTTTCACGCCTTCGGCGCGGGCGTGGAGTGCGGCAACGGTGGTTTCAAGTGCTGTTGCAATCATTTTTAACGACTGCGCTGCGGGCTGCTGAACACCGCGTTCAATGCGCGATAAGTTGCTCGGATCTGTTCCGATTTCATGTGCTAGTTGCTCTAGCGTTGCTTTGCGCTCTTGGCGCAAAGCGCGAATGACTTGTCCTATTTCCATTCGCCAATTGTCGAAACCTATGGCGTTTTACGCAAAGCGCAAAGGCGCAGCTTAATTTGTAAATTGGCGTTTAACGCCAATAAAATAGATAATTGCGAATTAAGCAAATTAAAAATTAGTTATGCCATTTCTCGATTGGGTCAATAAAAATCAAGCGCAGCAAGCCGCACGGGAAGTGCCGTATCACTTGCTCAAGCAAGAATCCGTGTATGGCGAGCCTGCGGAAAATCTGTTGATACAGGGCGATAATTTACTGGGCGCGCTCAAAAACCAAGTGCAACATTTTTAGAGGAAAATGTTGCATGAC
>JAVHQO010000161.1:0-1985 GCA_036171175.1 Gallionella sp. | reverse complement strand
TGAGAATCATCTTGAAGGAATATCGCGTTTGGCCAATATTTAACCAACTCATTGAGCATCGCCTCATGGTAGGTAACGGAAAACGCGAAATGACAAATTCCTCGCAATGTCCAGCCAACAATGACCTCTCCAAAGGGTGAGATGGCAAAGCCATAATGAATTTTCAAACCGCTTCCGCCGGCTTTGATCTCGCCGGGCGTCATCGCCTCGCAAGTTACCATCAAGTCGTGCAGGCGGCTGGTACTGCTTAACCCTGAGTCCTCCGTCACGCTCAGCGTATCCGATGAAGAAAGCAACTGTTTTTTAGCATACTCTTTGGTCAAGTATTGCAGGAAACGCTTAGGTGATATCCCGGCCCATTCGGCAAACAGTCGTTGAAGATGAAATGGACTGAGATGGACGGCATCTGCAACTTGTTCTAAAGTGGGTTGCTCCTTTGCCGAGGCTCGAATAAACGCAATAGCGCGAGCGACACGAGCATATTGCCGTGCCTGCTCATCAGGGTGTTCAGGTTGCATGTTGGGCCTTCATAGGCATCACAGTCGAAATCTTGAATCCCGTAACCAATGCTGTGCCTATCAGAATCATTGCAGCACCAACGAATGTATGCCATCCCACCTGCTCTCCAAGAAACAATGCGCCCCACAAGATGCCAAAAACCGGAATTAGAAATGCAACAGTCAGTGCTGAGGCCGCACCTAAATCGGCGATCAGTCGGAAGTAAAGTAGGTAGGCAACGCCGCTACATATGACACCTAGTGCGATGACCGATAGGGAAACGTGCAATGTTGGCATGGTCGCTATTGCCGGAGCATTTAGGGCAAAGGGAATCAGTATCAATGTTGCTGCCCACATGCTGCCGTGCGCATTGGCAAATGGCTCGACTGAGGTTGCTGATTTGGTATAGGTCGTCGCGACACCATAAGAGAACGCTGCCCCAATACCTGCTGCAATGGCAAGTACGCCGCCATTTGGAAGTGCAAAAGCTTCAACCTTAGCAAGCAGCACCACCCCAAACACGCCAAGCAACATCCCAAGTAGTACCTTTGGCGAAAGACGTGTTCGTAGCCAGATTGCGCTGATGACCGCTGCCCAAATTGGTGCCGTTGCATTAAGGATAGACAATAGAGAAGCTGAAACCGTTTGTGCCGCGTACGCGAACAGCAGAAAAGGGAATGCTGAGTTGAATAGACCTAGCATGAGGTAGTGTTTCCAGTAGCGAGGAGCATTCAAAGACTTTTTCAAATAGATGGCCACCATGAGTAAGAAAAGGGCTGCCAAACCGACGCGTGCAAGTATCAGTATGGACGGTCCCAGAACAGGTGCCCCGATCCGCATGAATAGGAATGAAGCGCCCCAAATGGCGGATAAGAGCAATAGGCGAATAAAGTTGGCTGTGTTCATGACAGTATCTGTGGTTGGAATGCTGGCATGATAGGAATCTGGTGAAGATAATTCAATCCGATTCTTGCTGACTTGTTAAGGATTTTTAGTTCTGCTTTTGGTCGGGATCCGCCAGTCTTATCGGAAACCCTGAAAGTCTGCGATCACCCTTCAGAAGTCATTCAGACAAGCCTAAAAACCGATCGTAAAAATTGAGAATTGTTGGCGGCACAAGAAAGTACGCCATCAAAAATGCCCCGACCAACTGCTTTCCAAGCACCGTCTCTTTTTGCATCTATTTTGATAGCTGTAAGAGAATAGCTTACAAAGAATACAGCTTTTTTATCCAATTTTTTGGAACCATTCAGTCGACTGAAAAGCCAGTCTCGAAATCGTCCTGCGGCCGCACCTTGCCGAGTTGACCAGCCGATGACTGTGCTACATTCTTAACCCATGAAGTCAGCCCATTTTTTCTTTGGCTATTTTTGGTTCTCAAGCGCCACCGGCGGTAGAGAGTTCTAAACGTACCTAAACAAAACGTCCTGACCTCCCAAAAACCGCCGCCCAACACGGCGGTTTTTTTATGTGTGTTTGATTTCAAC
>JAVHQO010000160.1:0-1998 GCA_036171175.1 Gallionella sp. | reverse complement strand
GTGCCGCCTGGAGGCCTGCCTCGAGCGCATGCACAATCAGCCACCAACTAACCTGTGCTCAGTGTTGACCTGCAATCGGCGGGCAACATCAGGGAAATGCAGAAAGGGCATACCACGTGGCAGCAAACGGCGCCACGCGCCAGGGATTCTAGCACCCTGTGCAAACTCATGCAACAACTCCCAAAAATGAGCCACGGAACCCTGAGCAGCTACCACATGCAAACCCCTGGGTTGAGCTGCCAAACTATGGCGAATGCTGGGGTCCATGACCTTCTTGGTTGTGGACCACATGGCTTGTAACGCAGCCAGGCACACCACAATCCACACTTCCCTCACCACATGCTGAACATTGCCAGATGCCCCATTATTGTGCAAATGCCCCAATTGGTCTGGAAGTTGCATCAACCATACATGATGCCTCTGAAGCTGTGCCACTCCCAGACACTTGCACAATTCTGCTACAACGGCAACTGCTGCAGGACAATCCCACAAGTGATGCTTGCGGTCTGGACACACGTGACCTACCGCCTCACAATAACATGCTCGCCCCGTGTTGCGGGAGGTGGATGTGGGCAGGCCATTGACACATATCTGCCAGTACAACACTTTCCTATTATTGCTCCATTTAATTCGGCGCCATATCAAAGCCAAGAGCCCTTGTAATGCATGCACGTGCGCCTCATCTACATCTGCAACATCAAGAGCACGTGCCTCGGCAATAAAGGCCTTCCACCGCTCCACCCGCCTATCTACGACTGGTTGAAGCAACATGCGGTATGCGAGGCGCACAGACAGGGATGCAAGCGGCACTACAATTGTGGCTGCACGGCCTCCGTTGTCATCATTTTCCACCTTCCATCCTAGGCGCTCCATCAATGTGTGTGTTGCAGCCAGGAATGCTTGACCTGGTGGATGGGGCTGAGCAGGCACGGACAGTCCTGCACTCAACCACGCACTGGGGACAAACTGCAGCCAACCATGCACCTGCTGCAACGCCAAGTGCCTAGGCACAATTCTGCCCCAGCTACTACCAAGCCACTCCTCATCAGAGGCCACAGATGCAAACTGCAGGAAGTGTGCCAGACCACCCACAGAGAGGCATTTGAAAAGGTGCAGCATGGCATCACTGCTGTTGTCACGCCCTATAACATTATCATGCGCATCGTGCAGCCATGGGTTCCCAACCAGCGGGGCAGCAGCACAAAAAGGCCCCAGTGCAAGTGGTGCAGTATTCACATCCTGGATCCCGGGAAGCTCGTGAAGAGCACTGAAGATGCGAGCAAGCGGAGCAGGCATGGGGGCCACACCAGTGGCATGAGAGGCATCGTGGACAGCTTGTGCACTGGGCAGCAATGGCAACATGGGGTGCCATCCCGCCCCCCACAGTTTTTGAAGCAGTGCCCGGCCAACATGAATCCATGGCACAACAACATCTCCTGTGATCAACTTCACAGCCCACACAGCATGCCGCGCCTGAATGTGTTGCTTCACAGCAAGCATCCCAAAGCCACCATGCTTGGCGGGGCCCAGCAGCAGCTCCTTGCGGACATACGTGAAGCCGTTGCCATTAGCACGATCTACAAGCTTCGCCAATGCCTTGTCCAGTACATCCAATTGGGCAGCAGTAGGCAAACCAGTATGCTCCAAGTAGAACAACGCCTTGGAGAGGGCATATGTTGTAGAACCCATTGCACGACCAAATGCAGACAAGGGCAAGTTGCCAAGTTTGTTGAGTTTGGATGTAATCTTTTCCTGCAGGCCACGCCAGTCGCGCTTGGGAGTTGCAGGCCCTAGCCCAGCATGGAAAGTGATACCCAAGGTGGTAGCAGCTTCCGTGACAGGAATGCCCGCAATCGCAGCTGGCATGGGCTGTACAGATGGGTCACCCACTGGCAACAACTTGCTCTTGGCCACATTGACATGTTGGTTGCTAGCCTGGGCAAAAGTAGCCATCGTGCTCATGAGCACCTGCACATCCTCAGCACCCTTCAAGACAGG
>JAVHQO010000159.1:0-2013 GCA_036171175.1 Gallionella sp. | reverse complement strand
TCGCGGACTTACGTGGTGACTGACCTCAGTGAAGGTGGCCACAGGGTGGTTGGCTACTATTGCCTGGCCAGCGGCGCGCTGGCCGTGGTTGATGCGCCGGGGTCGGTTCGGCGCAATATGCCAGACCCGGTGCCGATGGCCATTTTGGGCCGACTGGCGGTTGATGCCCCTTGGCGCGCCAAGGGGTTGGGGGTTGCGCTGCTACAGGACGCTGTACTGCGCACCGCGCAAGCGGCTCAAATTTTGGGGGTCAGGGGTTTGTTGGCACACGCAGTGTCGGCCCAAGCCAAAGCTTTTTATGAATACCATGGTTTCAAGGCTTCACCCACCCAGCCCATGACCTTGGTGTTGTCGTTGACATCCTCCCCTGCCTAAAGGCAGAAATTCAAAAAGGGGACCCTTTTTTACAACGGGGGCACATCCATCGTAGCCCGGATGCCAATCCGGGGGATTTTGGCACCTGCGCATGGCCGGTGCGTTGTGCGCAATGATTGCGGGTTCACCCGGATTGCGCTTCGCTCCATCCAAGCTACGGACGCTGGAGGTGGTGGTGAGGTGACACTGAGCCCCGTAGCCCGGATGCCAATCCGGGGGAGGTTGGCACCTGCGCCTGCGCGCGACCGGGACGTGCGTCGCGCAAGGGGCGTGGGTTCACCCTCAACCCTTGTGGTATCCTTTACGTCATGAATACAGTCTCCAATCGCCCGTTAGCCAAGAAGAAGGCACTTACGGCCACCTTTCAGAGGCATCAAGCAGCCGTCGGGGTGCAGGGTGGGCCTTTGCGTGTTGTACCAAAGCTAAGCGCAGATGAAGAGTCGTTTTTGAGCGGAATCACTGCGTCTGGTCAGTTCACAATCCAGAAGTCTCTGGGCATGTATTCCGGCATCCGGTCCTTGCGCAACGACCAGTAAATCAGTGGATGAAGGTCCACGTTACCAGTCAGCTCAGTGTTCAATTGCTGGCGGTCAGCCAGAACGCTGAAGCGCTGCTAGTTGATGAATTTATCGCATGGAAAAATGGCCCGGAAGATGGCCATTATTGGTTCAGTCAGAACAAGTTGGGGGACGACGGCCATCTGTTTCATGTGCATCTGATTCCGAACAACAACGCGACAGCCCGACGAGAATGGAATCGGCTTTGGCGCGGACCACCTGTGCGTCCTTGGAAACGCCGGAGTGACCGGTATCTTTTGTACGCAGATGGAAAGCAGCACGGTTATATTTTGATTGCCCTGTTAGAAGACCCTGGGGCGCATGACCTGTGGCTACCAAAAAACAAAAGTCTTCTCCAGGATTTTGTGATCGTTGCAGATAATTTTGATTTCAATGGATCCGTGCCCTGAGTCAATCCATTGATGTCCTGCGACTGCTTCATGACAGCATGGACTTGGCCAGGCATATCCCGGCTGCTAACGACCGAGCACACTGACGAAATGAGCGGGAAATCTGAACCGCACTGACATGGCCAAGCCCCGTAGCCCGGATGCCAATCCGGGGGAGGTTGGCACCTGCGCATGGCCGGTGCGTTGTGCGCATGGGCTGAGCGGGCTTTCGCGGGGTACGGGGTCAGGTCTTGCAATCTAACATTCAGAACTCACGCGCCGGTGTAGTCCAACATAGATTTGGAAACAACATATCTCGAGCCATGGGTACCAGCGGCACAATTGCCATCTATGCGCTAATGAGGTACAAATTTCTTGACCACCGCTCACCACCCCCGATTCACTCGAAGAAATTTGGTGGCAAAGTAGCCCATCCGGCTTGCGGTCACGCGCGAGTCGGACACTCCAATTTTTTTGAAAAATCTGCCATGCGACCTTGCTATTGCCTGGGTTCTACGCCTCAATGGCGTTCCAACTGTTACTTGCCTGCAGCAAGTGCGGCAAACTGTTGCGAACAAATGAGGCCCCCTGCAATAGCTATCAAGAACTGTCTCGATCTGAGCGGTGCTTAGAACACTGGTGCGTATTTCAGCGATCGTGGACGATCATTTCAGCGTGATCGTGGACGGTGT
>JAVHQO010000158.1:0-9800 GCA_036171175.1 Gallionella sp. | reverse complement strand
ACAGAAAATTCATCCAACCGGTTTCCGGTTGAGCGTTCGTAAAAACTGGGATTCTAAGTGGTTCGCTAACAGCCATAACTTCTCTGAATTGTTGTTAAAAGACATCGAAGTTCGTGCTTACTTGAAGAAAAAGCTTGCTCCAGCAGGTATCTCTAAAATTGTTATTGAGCGTCCTGCAAAGAGCGCGAAAGTAACCATTTACACTGCGCGTCCAGGCATGGTAATCGGTAAAAAAGGCGAAGATATTGAAGTGTTGCGCGCTGAATTGCGTAAGCGTATGGGTTTGCAGTCAGTTGATTTGGCAATCGAAGAAGTTCGTAAGCCAGAAATTGATGCGCAACTCATTGCTGATTCAATTACTCAGCAACTGGAAAAGCGCATTATGTTCCGTCGTGCGATGAAACGTGCCATGCAAAATGCCATGCGTTTAGGCGCATTGGGTATCAAAATCATGAGTGCAGGTCGTTTGAATGGGATTGAAATTGCGCGTTCAGAATGGTATCGCGAAGGTCGTGTGCCATTGCATACTTTGCGCGCCGACATTGACTACGGCACTTCAGAAGCGCAAACCACTTACGGCATTATTGGCGTTAAGGTTTGGGTATTCAAAGGTGAAATCGGTGCTCAGGAAGTTGCTCCTGTTGCAGCTGAACCAGAAAAACGCGTTAGAAAGGCAGGAGTAAAACATGCTACAGCCAGCTAGAAGAAAATACCGCAAAGAGCAAAAAGGCCGTAACACTGGCATTGCGACACGCGGTAATCAAGTAAGTTTCGGTGATTTTGGTTTGAAAGCAGTTGCGCGCGGTCGTTTGACTGCTCGCCAAATCGAAGCAGCGCGTCGTGCTATGACTCGTCACATTAAACGTGGTGGTCGTATTTGGATTCGCGTCTTCCCAGACAAGCCAATCTCACAAAAACCTGCCGAAGTTCGTATGGGTAACGGTAAAGGTAATCCTGAGTACTACGTTGCTGAAATTCAACCAGGCAAAATGTTGTACGAAATGGATGGCGTAGACGAGGTGTTAGCGCGCGAAGCATTCAAATTGGCTTCAGCAAAATTGCCTTTGGCGACCACTTTTGTGGTTAGACAGGTAGGGACTTAATATGAACGCGACAGAATTAAAAACCAAGTCAGTTGAAGCGTTGCAAGCTGAATTGATCTCGTTAACTAAAGCTCAATTCGGTTTGCGTATGCAAGTGGCGACTCAGCAATTGGGTAAAACCAGCGAAATTCGCAACGTACGTCGCGCAATTGCTCGCGTAAAGACTGTATTGACACAGAAGGAAGCCCAGAAATGAGCGAAGCTAAACTTAAACGTACCTTAACTGGTACTGTGGTCAGCGATAAGATGGACAAAACGGTTACCGTTTTGATCGAACGTAAAGTTAAACATCCATTGTTGGGCAAAATCATCCGTGTATCTAAAAAATACCATGCTCATGACGAAGCAAATGAATTTCACACTGGCGATCAAGTGTTGATCGAAGAGTGTCGTCCATTGGCAAAAACAAAGGCTTGGCGTGTTGCTAAGCTGTTGGTTAAGGGCGCGGCAATTTAGTTGTAATTCTTCTTGCATTCCTCAAAAAATTGCATATAATGCGCGGCTTCGTTTCATCGCCGTTCGCGGCGTTCTGACCCTTAACGGGTTCCAAAACTGGCCGCCGCTAGCGGAAAAAGTTGGAGATTAAATAATGATACAAATGCAAACAGTTTTAGACGTGGCCGATAACACCGGTGCGCGTTCAGTAATGTGCTTCAAGGTGTTGGGCGGTTCTAGACGTCGCTACGCTTCTGTGGGTGACGTTATTAAAGTCAGTATCAAAGATGCTGCGCCTCGTGGTCGTGTCAAAAAAGGCGAAGTCTATAACGCGGTAGTGGTTCGCACTGCCAAAGGTGTGCGTCGTAGCGATGGTTCTTTGGTTAAGTTCGATGGTAATGCAGCGGTGTTGTTGAACGCGAAGTTAGAGCCTATTGGCACGCGTATTTTCGGACCGGTTACTCGCGAATTGCGCACTGAAAAGTTTATGAAGATTGTGTCGCTCGCACCAGAAGTGCTGTAAGCGATAAAGCGTCGAGTAGAGGAAACCATGAATAAAATCAAGAAAAATGATGACGTGATTGTTATCGCGGGCAAAGATAAAGGTAATCGCGGCGCAGTTATCAGCGTGTTGGGCGATCATCTTTTAATTGGCGGCATCAATAAAGTAAAAAAACACCAAAAGCCTAACCCTGTTAAGGGTTTGTCTGGCGGAATTGTTGAGCAAGAAGCACCTATTCATATTTCAAATGTTGCGATTTTTAATGCCGCAACCAAGAAAGCTGATCGTGTTGGTTTTAAGACGCTTGAAGATGGGCATAAAGTGCGTGTGTTCAAGTCAAATGGCGAAGTAATCAAGGCTTAAGGGGTATTAAAGCATGGCTCGTTTTCATGAGTTGTATAAAGATAAGGTTGCTAAAGATTTGATGGTGCAGTTTGGCTACAAATCTGTAATGGAAGTGCCGCGCATCGAAAAAATCACCTTGAATATGGGTGTGGGTGAAGCGGTTGCGGACAAAAAAGTGATGGAGTTTGCGGTTGGTGATATGCAAAAAATTGCAGGTCAAAAGCCTGTTATTACGCTGTCTAAAAAATCAATTGCAGGTTTTAAGATTCGTTCTGGTTATCCTGTTGGTTGTAAGGTGACATTGCGCAAAGAGCGTATGTACGAATTTTTAGATCGCCTGATTACTGTTGCAATTCCTCGTATTCGTGACTTTCGCGGTATTTCTGGCAAGTCTTTTGATGGTCGTGGTAATTACAACATGGGCATTAAAGAGCAAATTATTTTCCCTGAAATTGAATATGAGAAAATTGATGCTTTGCGTGGGATGAATATCACTATCACCACTTCAGCAAAGACCGATGAAGAAGCTAAGGCTCTTTTGATGGCGTTCAAACTTCCTTTAAAGAAATGAGAAAAGACTAATGGCTAAGATGGCAGTTATCAATCGTGACCTGAAACGTCGTGAGCTGGTTGCAAAATTTGCACCTAAGCGCGCAGCGTTGCAAGCAATCATCGAAAACTTCAAAGCAAGTGATGCGGAACGTGCTGAAGCACGCGCTAAGTTGCAAGCTCTCCCGCGTGATTCAAGTCCAGTGCGTTTGCGTAATCGTTGTGCATTGACTGGTCGTCCTCGTGGCACGTTTAGTAAGTTTGGCTTGGGTCGTACCAAAGTTCGCGAATTTGCAATGCGCGGTGAGATTCCAGGTATCGTTAAGGCAAGTTGGTAGGAGAAATTTATGAGTATGAGTGATCCAATCTCCGACATGTTGACGCGCATTCGTAATGCGCAGATGGCGGAAAAAGTAACGGTAGCTATGCCTTCTTCAAAAATCAAAATTGCCATTGCGGACGTTTTGAAAGAAGAAGGTTATGTAGATGGTTATAAAGTTGTTGCTGGCGACGGCGGTAAAGCAACTTTAGAAATCGGTCTTAAATACTACAGCGGTCGTCCAGTAATCGAAAAGATTCAGCGTGTTAGTACGCCAGGTCTGCGCGTTTACAAAGGTACGGCAGATATTCCTCAGGTGATGAACGGTCTCGGTATCGCGATTGTTTCAACTTCTAAGGGTTTGATGACAGATCGTAAAGCACGCGCCAATGGTATTGGTGGTGAGCTTTTGTGTCTCGTGGCTTAAGGAGGAATTATGTCAAGAGTTGCTAAAAATCCTGTTGTGGTGCCTAGCGGTGTTGAAGTCGTATTGTCGGCTAATCAAGTTTCGGTTAAAGGCTCGATGGGCACTTTGATTCAGCCGTTGAATGGTTTGGTGTCGGTAGTTCGTGAAGATGATGCGTTATTGTTTAAGGCAATGAACGACTCAACCGAAGCGGATGCGATGTCGGGCACAATCCGCGCTTTGCTGGCCAATATGATTGTTGGTGTGAGCAAAGGCTTTGAACGTAAGCTGTTGTTGGTTGGTGTGGGTTACCGTGCTGCCGCTGCTGGCGATACTTTGAATTTGACTTTGGGTTTCTCTCACCCACTCGCGCACAAAATGCCAGCGGGTGTGAAAGTGGAAACACCAACTCAAACCGAAATCGTGTTGAAGGGTGCTGATAAGCAACGTGTTGGTCAAGTTGCTGCTGAAATTCGTGCCTACCGCTCTCCTGAGCCATATAAGGGTAAAGGTGTGCGTTACCACGATGAAGTTATCGTGCTTAAAGAAACCAAGAAGAAATAATTGAGGCGTATATGTTGAACAAAAATGAATCACGTCAGCGCAGAGCACGCAAAACCCGTGCCCGCATTGCTGAAAAGAAAACAGTTCGTTTGGCTGTGCATCGCACCAACTTGCACATCTACGCACAAATCATTTCTGCTTGCGGTAGCAAGATTTTAGCGAGCGCGTCTTCTGCTGAAGTTGAAGTCCGTAAAGACTTAGCAAATGGTGGTAACACCGCAGCAGCAGCCGTTGTAGGTAAGCGTATTGCTGAAAAAGCTAAACTTGCTGGTGTCGCTCAAGTGGCTTTTGACCGCTCGGGTAATCGTTATCATGGTCGCATTAAAGCGTTGGCAGATGCTGCGCGCGAACATGGCTTGCAGTTCTAATTGGAGTTGAATAATGGCTAAGCCACAAGGTAAGAATCAGCAGCAAGAAGAACGCGACGACGGCATGATCGAAAAAATGATTGCTGTGAATCGTGTCACCAAGGTTGTTAAAGGTGGTCGTATCATGGGTTTTGCGGCACTGACAGTGGTTGGTGATGGCGACGGTCGTATTGCGATGGGCAAAGGAAAGTCGAAAGAAGTTCCTGTTGCTGTGCAAAAAGCAATGGAAGAAGCGCGTCGCAACTTGGTGAAAATCAATTTGAAAAACGGCACATTGCACCACACTGTTATCGGCAAGCACGGCGCAGCTAAAGTGTTGATGCAACCAGCTTCAGAAGGTACTGGCATTATCGCTGGTGGTGCTATGCGTGCGGTATTTGAAGCGGTTGGTGTTAAAGATGTGTTGGCGAAATGTATCGGTTCTAGCAATCCTTACAACGTCGTTCGTGCAACTTTGAACGGTTTGCAAGCGTTGAATTCACCGTCAGAAATTGCAGCGAAACGCGGCAAAAATCTTGATGAAATTTTGGGGTAAGAAATGACTAAAGCCAAAACAATTACAGTGACGCAAGTCAAGGGTTTGATTGGAACGACTGAAGCTCATCGCGCGACAATTCGCGGTTTGGGTCTGCGTCGCATCAACCACACAGTTCAATTAGAAGACACACCATGCGTACGTGGCATGATTAACAAAGTGTTTTATATGGTTAAGGTTGGAGCGTAACGATGGAACTCAATACGATACAAGCTACCGCAGGTGCTAAACATTCCAAACGTCGCGTAGGTCGTGGCATTGGTTCTGGTTTGGGTAAGACATGTGGTCGCGGTCATAAAGGTCAAAAATCTCGTGCAGGTGGCTTTCATAAAGTCGGTTTCGAAGGTGGTCAAATGCCTTTGCAACGTCGTTTGCCTAAGCGTGGCTTCGTGTCACTGACACGCAACGATACAGCTGAAGTCCGTTTGTCTGACTTGCAAGCAATGCCTATTGCGACTATTGACTTGCTGTCTTTGAAAGCAGCGGGCATGGTTCACGCGAATGCTTTGCAAGCTAAAGTATTTTTGTGTGGCGAAATTGCTCGTGCAGTGACATTGCAAGGTTTGCTGATTACCAAAGGTGCGCGCGCAGCAGTTGAAGCGGCCGGCGGCAGCATCGCTGAGTAAGGAACGCCGTGAGCACAGCAGCCAAGGGTGTAACTAAGGGTAAGTACGGTGATTTAAGTCAGCGTTTGTGGTTTTTGCTAGGAGCTTTGGTGGTGTACCGCATTGGTGCGCATATTCCAGTTCCAGGTATTGACCCTGCGGTGTTAGCCGATTTATTCAAATCGCAAAAGAATGGCATATTGGGTATGTTCAATATGTTTTCTGGCGGTTCTTTGTCTCGATTTGCAATTTTTGCTTTAGGTATCATGCCGTATATTTCGGCTTCTATCATTATGCAGCTGGCTTCAATTGCCGTGCCTCATCTTGAGCAGTTGAAAAAAGACGGCGAAGCAGGTAAGCGCAAAATTACTCAGTACACGCGATATGGCACACTCGCTTTAGCAATTTTTCAAGCGTTGGGTATTGCGGTTGCGTTGCAAGCTCAGCTAGGACTAGTGCCTAATCCAGGTGCTATGTTCCAGATGACCACGGTGATTACCTTGGTGTCGGGGACGATGTTCTTGATGTGGTTGGGCGAGCAGATTACTGAACGTGGTTTAGGTAACGGTATTTCGCTGATTATCTTTGCGGGTATTGCAGCAGGTTTGCCTAGCGCGATTGGTAGCACATTGGAGTTGGCGAGAACGGGCGCATTTTCTATTCCACTTGTGATATTTCTGTTTGTGGGTGCGATAGCGGTTACTTACTTGGTGGTGTTTGTTGAACGCGGACAACGCAAAATCTTGGTTAACTATGCGAAACGCCAAGTGGGCAACAAAGTTTACGGTGGTCAATCGTCTCATTTGCCATTGAAAATCAATATGGCAGGTGTGATTCCTCCGATTTTTGCTTCGAGTATCATTCTCTTTCCCGCGACAATCGCAGGTTGGTTCGGTGCTGGACATGGCATGAATTGGTTAAAAGACATCAGTGATAAGTTATCGCCAGGTCAGCCGATTTATGTGATGGTTTATGCAGTAGCGATCTTCTTCTTCTGCTTTTTCTATACGGCATTGGTATTTAGTCCTAAAGAAACGGCAGATAACCTGAAGAAAAGCGGTGCGTTTTTACCTGGCATCCGTCCTGGTGATCAAACTGCTAAATACGTCGAGAAAATCATGTTGCGCTTGACGATGGTAGGTGCGGTTTACATTGCTTTAGTCTGTTTGTTGCCTGAGTTTTTGGTAGTTAAATTTAACGTGCCATTCTACTTTGGCGGAACATCGCTGTTGATTTTGGTTGTGGTTACGATGGACTTTATGGCTCAAGTGCAGTCTTATTTAATGACTCACCAATATGAGAATTTATTAAAGAAAGCTAACTTCAAAGCTGGGATTACACGCTAATGGCAAAAGAAGATGTGATTCAAATGGCAGGTGAAATCGAAGAGTCGCTACCCAACGCAACTTTTCGGATTAAGTTAGAAAACGGTCATGTGGTACTCGGTCATATTTCTGGAAAAATGCGTATGCATTACATTCGCATTTTGCCCGGCGACAAAGTAACAGTTGAGTTGACCCCGTATGATTTGAGTAAAGCGCGCATTGTGTTCCGCGCCAAATAGTTCAGTTAGGAGAAAATAATGAGAGTTCAAGCATCAGTTAAGAAAATTTGCCGTAATTGCAAAATTGTTATTCGTAAGCGTGTGGTTCGTGTGATTTGCACAGAGCCACGTCATAAGCAACGCCAAGGTTAATTCGGCGTTAGCCAATTTCGGTGTTATAATCTTTGTTTTTTCAAATATAGGGTAGCTGCATGGCACGTATTGCAGGGGTGAATATCCCCAACCATCAACACGCTGTAATTGCTTTGACTGCAATTTACGGTATCGGACGCACTCGCTCACTAAGTATCTGTGCAGCGGCTGGCGTGAAGACCACCACCAAGATGAAAGACTTGACCGACGCAGAAGTTGAAAAACTTCGCGACGAAGTAGCCAAGTTTACGGTTGAGGGTGATTTACGTCGTGAAACCACGATGAACATCAAGCGATTGATGGATTTGGGTTGTTATCGTGGCCAACGTCATCGTCGTGGTTTGCCATGCCGTGGACAACGCACTCGCACCAATGCTCGTACTCGTAAGGGTCCGCGTAAGGCTATCGCCGGTGCTAAGAAGTAATTCGCTATAACGCATTAGAGGAATAGATTATGGCTAAGCCAGCTACGAAAGTACGCAAAAAAGTTAAAAAGAATGTTGCAGAAGCAATTGCACACGTCCATGCATCATTTAACAACACCATCGTTACCATTACTGATCGCCAAGGTAATACTTTGGCTTGGTCAACTAGCGGCGCACAAGGCTTCAAGGGTTCGCGTAAAAGCACGCCTTTCGCAGCTCAAATTGCTGCTGAGGTTGTGGGTAAAGCGGCTGCTGAATGTGGTGTTAAGAATATTGAAGTGCGTATCAAAGGACCTGGTCCTGGCCGTGAGTCTGCGGTACGTGCATTGAATGCTGCTGGTTTTAAGATCACGAGCATTTCTGATATTACCCCGGTGCCGCATAACGGTTGCCGTCCGCCTAAAAAGCGTCGTATCTAATTTACTAGGAGTACATCTTGGCTAGAAATCTTGACCCAAAATGCCGTCAGTGCCGTCGCGAAGGCGAGAAGCTGTTTCTGAAGGGCGAAAAGTGTTTTACCGATAAATGTTCGATTGAGCGTCGTGCTTATGCACCTGGTCAACACGGGCAAAAGAAAAATAATCGTTTGTCAGAATACGGCACGCAATTGCGTGAAAAACAAAAAGTGCGTCGTATTTATGGCGTATTGGAAAAACAATTCCGTTTGACTTACAAGCAAGCGACTGCATCACGCGGTATCACAGGCGAAAGTTTGTTGCAAATTTTGGAATCACGTTTGGACAACGTGACTTACCGTATGGGTTTCGGCGCATCGCGCTCAGAAGCGCGTCAAGTGGTTCGTCACAATGCGGTTTTGGTTAACGGTCATCGCGTGAACATTCCTTCATACCAAGTACGTCCTGGTGACGTAGTTGAAGTGGCGGAAAAGTCTAAGGCTCAGTTGCGTATCAAAGCAGCTTTAGCTGCGGCTGAATCACGTGGCTTCCCAGAATGGTTGGAAATGGACACTAAGGCTTTCAAAGGTACTTTCAAAGCTAAGCCTCAGCGTTCCGAATTGCCTGCAACCATCAACGAGAAGCTCGTGGTTGAGTTGTATTCCAAGTAATCCACGCGGAGTAGCGAATGTCTAAAAATGAATTTTTGAAACCGCGCATCATTGATGTGCAAAGAATTTCCAGCACCCAAGCTAAAGTGGTGATGGAACCCTTTGAACGCGGTTATGGCCACACTTTAGGCAATGCTTTGCGTCGCATTTTGTTGTCTTCTATGGCTGGTGCAGCACCGACCGAAGTAAAGATGGCTGGTGTGTTGCATGAGTACGCAACCATTGACGGCGTGCAAGAAGACGTAGTTGATTTGTTGTTGAACTTAAAAGGCGTGGTGCTGCGTTTGCACAATGCTAAAGAAGTTCTGCTAACTTTGAAAAAAGACGGCGCAGGGGTTGTCACAGCAGCAGACATTAGCGGCAACGCTGATGTTGAAATCGTTAATCCAGAACACGTCATCGCGCACTTAACAGCGGGTGGTAAGTTGGATATGCAAATCAAGGTTGAGCAAGGCCGTGGTTATGTTTCAGCTATTTCACGTCAAGTACCAAACGAAACTCGCGCTGTAGGACACATCGCTTTAGATGCGTCTTTCAGCCCAGTGAGTCGCGTGAGCTACGAAGTTGAGAGTGCTCGTGTGGAGCAACGTACTGACTTAGATAAACTAGTCATGCACATTGAAACCAACGGTGCGATTGATCCAGAACAAGCTATCCGCAATGCGGCGCGTATTTTGGTTGATCAATTCTCAGTGTTCGCAGCTTTGGAAGGTACAGAGCCTGTTGTTGAAAAAGTACAAACACCTAAAGTTGATCCTGTGTTGTTGCGCCCAGTTGATGATTTGGAATTGACCCCACGTTCATCAAATTGCCTCAAAGCACAAAGCATTCACTACATTGGCGATCTGATTCAGTACACCGAAAACGATTTATTGCGCACGC
>JAVHQO010000157.1:0-2054 GCA_036171175.1 Gallionella sp. | reverse complement strand
CGACCTATACCTTGGCAAGGTATCGCTCTACCAACTGAGCTATTCCCGCAAAAAACACAGGTACAACCTGCGCAAAAAAGAAACACTGGAGCGGGAAAAGAGACTCGAACTCTCGACCTATACCTTGGCAAGGTATCGCTCTACCAACTGAGCTATTCCCGCGTTTCAAGCCCTAGATTATAGCGTTATTTTTAATAACCCCCAACCAGCTCCACAGAAAATTATTCAGTGCTTGACCGAACCTGCTGGTTCCGTTGCCGCCAAGCTGACGGCCACCGGGGCAACGGGTATGGGCTCTTCATCAGGCAACGCAGTGGGCATGCGCTCCAGGGCGATTTCAAGCACTTTGTCAATCCAGCGCACAGGCACAATCTCAAGACCATTTTTGACATTCTCAGGAATGTCCTGCAGATCTTTGGCGTTGTCTTCTGGAATCAAAACAGTCTTGATGTTGCCGCGCAATGCGGCTAGCAATTTTTCTTTCAAGCCGCCAATGGCAGTCACCTCACCACGCAACGTGATCTCGCCCGTCATGGCCACATCACAACGCACCGGAATCCCGGTCATGGCCGATACAAATGCGGTGGTCATGGCCGCGCCGGCGCTGGGGCCGTCTTTGGGTGTTGCACCATCTGGCACGTGAATATGAATGTCTTTTTTCTCAAAAAACTCATCTTTGATCCCCAGTCGGCGTGAACGGCTGCGCACCACGGTTCGCGCTGCTTCGACCGATTCCTTCATCACATCGCCCAGCGACCCGGTGCGGGTGATGACACCCTTGCCAGACATCATGGCCGCCTCTATGGTGAGCAAATCCCCCCCCACTTCAGTCCACGCCAAACCAACGACCTGACCAACCTGATTTTTCTTCTCAGCACGGCCATAGTCGTACTTGCGTACCCCCAGAAAATCATTCAGGTTGTCACCATCCACATGGACTTGGCCCGTCATTTTCTTGAGTTGTAAGCCCTTGACCACCTTGCGACAAATTTTAGAGATTTCACGCTCCAATGAACGCACTCCGGCCTCGCGCGTGTAGTAGCGAACAATGTCGCGCACGGCCGCTTCGGTCACCAACAATTCAGACTCTTTGACACCGTTGTTTTTGAGTTGTTTGGGCAACAGGTACTTGATGGCAATGTTGGTTTTTTCATCTTCGGTGTAACCAGACAAACGGATCACTTCCATCCGATCCAACAGGGCTGGCGGGATGTTCATCGAGTTGGAAGTCGCCACAAACATCACATCGCTCAGGTCAAAGTCAACCTCGACGTAATGATCGCCAAACTTATGGTTTTGCTCAGGGTCAAGCACCTCCAGCAAGGCACTGGATGGGTCACCCCGAAAATCGGTGCCCAGTTTGTCAATTTCATCAAGCAAAAACAGAGGATTGCGCGTGCCAATTTTGGACAGACTTTGCAGCACTTTACCCGGCATGGCTCCAATATAGGTGCGACGATGGCCGCGAATCTCGGCCTCGTCACGCATGCCACCCAAAGCCATGCGCACGTACTTGCGCCCGGTCGCCTTGGCAATGGATTGACCCAGTGATGTTTTGCCCACGCCCGGAGGTCCCACCAAACACAAGATCGGTGCTTTCACCTTGTCCACACGCTGCTGGACGGCAAGGTACTCCAGAATGCGGTCTTTGACCTTATCAAGGCCGTAGTGGTCTTCGTTCAGCACCGTTTCCGCGTTGACCAGGTTGTGCTTGATCTTGGTCTTGCCCGTCCACGGCAAACCAGTCAAAACGTCGATGTAATTGCGCACCACGGTCGCCTCAGCGGACATGGGCGACATCAGCTTGAGCTTCTTAAGCTCACCCTCAACTTTTTTCAACGCCTCCTTGGGCATCTTGGCGGCCTTGATTTTTTTCTCGATCTCATCAATGTCAGCGCCGTCTTCTCCCTCGCCCAACTCTTTTTGAATCGCTTTAACCTGCTCGTTTAAATAAAAATCGCGCTGGTTTTTTTCCATCTGGCGTTTGACACGGCCACGAATTTTTTTGTCAACATTCAAGATATCGACTTCGCGCTCAATCTGTTCAAACAAAT
>JAVHQO010000156.1:0-2057 GCA_036171175.1 Gallionella sp. | reverse complement strand
TTGCGCCAAAAAATGGGGCTTTTCTGACCCCATTTGGAGTGTCAATAAAACGACCGTTTTGCTGACAATATTTCATCGGTCAAATTCGACCGCGTACGATCAGAAGGAAACAGACCTGAAGCTAGGTTTTAACGTACTTGTCTAATGGTTTGAGCGAGACCGGACTTGACCATCTCGCGAGTTATATTTTGAGCTGCTTCAATGTCATCGTTATTCATATACTTAGCCAAGATAGCTCGATGGGCCGTCGCTTTGTTATTACTAGAGGGATCATTTGCAGCAGAAAAATTGAACAACGCATAAGCTACGACCGTATTCTGTGGCACGCCTTGGCCTTTTGCGTAACCTGCGCCGAGGTTTGATTGAGCGTTGGCCTGCCCTTGATCGGCAGATAGCAGGAACAATTTCATCGCCATCTTATAGTCCTGCGCTACGCCTTTACCCTCAACGTACATCGCGCCCAAATTGTTCTGCGCATCGGCATTGCCTTGATCGGCAGCCTTCCGATACCACGCCACAGCCTGGGCGTAGTCCTGCGGCACACCTCGACCCTTGTCATACTTCACACCCAGGTTATTCTGCGCATCGGCATTGCCTTGATCAGCAGCCTTTCGATACCACTTCACCGCTTCTTTGTAATCTTGCGCTGTGCCTAAACCATTTTCGCAGGCTTCGGCGAGAAGACCTTGGCCGTAGGCGTGCCCTTGATCAGCAGCCTTTCGATACCACTTCACCGCTTCTTTGTAATCCTGCACCACACCCTGACCTGCAGCGTACATCAATCCAAGAATAGCCTGAGCGTTGGCATGCCCTTTGATTGCAATTACTCTAAATTCGCGTAATGCAGAAACGTAATCACCTTGGTTGTAGGCGATAAGACCCTCGTCAAAATCAGCCATCGCCACACTGGGTAGAAAAGCGAATGAAAAACCAACTGTGATAAAAAGTTTTCGGATGTTGTTTTTAATTTTGTTATCTCCTAAGAATTTTTCTGTGCGAGATTGAATTTTATAAGTTAACATGGTTCAAATATTGCGAAAGAAAATGTAGTCAATTTTCTCATCTGTCGGTGCGATTAAATAGCTAATTTTTTGAATACCACATTGACTTTCCTTTTGAACCTCATCCGGTCAGTGTTGATGCCACTTAACATAACCCCCGTCGTATCAAACGACACCATCGGCCTTGGCTCCACCACCATGACGCTGCATGGAGTTCAGCATGGCCTCCCGCAAGATGGCGTTGATACGCGTCTGATACCCCTTGCCTTGCCCCTTGAGCCAAGCCAGCACATCGGCATCAACCCGCACCGTGGTTGATGATTTAACAGGCCGATAAAGCTGTCCACATGTGGCATTTCTAAAGAAATCTTCTTTTGCGGGTGGAATATCACTGTAATCAATTTGATCATCAGGAAGATTGGCCAACATCGTTAACTCTGCCTTTTGCTTCTCGGTCAAAGGCGGCATATGAGCCAGGTCAACGTTATAGGTAACTGTTTTGTTCATAGCGTTTTCTCTCCTTTGCGTCAGCCTTACGGGCTGAAATGATTCGAATAATTTCAGAACCACTGTCATCATCAATCACTGTGTGGGCCACAAAAAGCACCATTTGCCCATCTACCATGCCCATGGTCTGCCAGCGACATTCACCGTTTTCGATGCGACTTTGCTCGGTCAATTGAAACGGGTCAGAAAACACACGAACCGCCGTCTCGAAGCTCACATGGTGCTTGGCCAGGTTCGTTTTAGCTTTGTTTTCGTCCCACTTAAATTTCGTTTGCATGACGGATACGTTACTACATTTATGCAGTTTTATCAAGACAGCTACAAGTTTATGGTGGCAGTTGAGAAATGCGCCGCCAGGTGCATTTGGGGGCACCGTGCCCCGCACGGGGGCGCAAGCCCGTCCGCGAGGACTGGTGGGGGCACCCGCCCTAGCGGGGGGCGACAGCCCGGCTGAAAGCCTGTGGGGGCACCACGAAGTGGGGGCGCTGTGCGCCCTTGCCGAGAGGCAATGGGATGTTGCCGACCCCTGCCAAAGGCAGGGCACCTTGC
>JAVHQO010000155.1:0-9992 GCA_036171175.1 Gallionella sp. | reverse complement strand
CCCGCTTCTAGCGTGACGTGTTCGCCACAAATAACGGGCACTTGCCGTGCCATAAACGGATGCTGTAGTGCCAGCAACTCCAAGGCTTTACCCTTGCAACGCGCCACGACTTCGCCGCTCAATTCATAACGCGCTAAACAACTCTCGAACAACTCTGCAACCAACACTAAATAACCGCGCGATGTTTGCACCAGCGCGTATTCAAAATCAGGATGCACACTCACCGCCTGATTAGCGGGCAACGTCCAAGGAGTCGTCGTCCAAATCACCACCGATGCACTTGCGTCATCATCCAACGACACACCGAAGGCTTTGCCCAGTGCGGTTTTATCCACCACTTCAAATGCCACATCCACCGCCAACGAAGTTTTGTCTTCGTATTCCACCTCGGCTTCGGCGAGTGCCGATTGGCAATCCAAACACCAGTTCACGGGCTTGTAACCTTGGTATAAATAACCGTTTTCGTAAATCGTTCCAAGCGCGCGAATGATGTCGGCTTCGGTCTGAAAATCCATGGTCAAATACGGATGGTCCCAATCGCCGACCACGCCCAAACGGATGAAATCTTTTTTCTGCCGCTCAACTTGTTCTTTCGCATAATCGCGGCACAGTTGGCGAAATTCGGCGGCAGGAATCGCCTTACCGTGGGTCTTTTCCACCATCAATTCAATCGGCAACCCGTGGCAATCCCAGCCCGGCACATAAGGCGCATCAAAGCCTGCGAGCGTTTTGCTCTTGATGATGATGTCCTTGAGAATTTTGTTCACCGCGTGACCAATATGAATGTCGCCGTTCGCATATGGTGGGCCGTCATGCAAAATAAACTTGGGCTTGCCTGCTTTGGCGGCGCGCAATTTTTTATAGCGTTGCTGCTCTTGCCAGCGCGCCAACATTTGCGGCTCGCGCTTGGCCATGTCGCCGCGCATCGGGAACAGGGTGTCAGGTAAATTCAGGGTGTTTTTATAATCAGTCATATTGGTATCTCTAAAAGTGCAAGCGGCTATGCTTGCGGTAGGCGTTCGATTGATTGAGCGATGCTTTTACTTGCTGCTATCGCGCGACAAGTCACGCTTCCACAAAAAAACATTGCAGCCGCTGCATTGCAACGTAGTTGGATTTTTAATCATGTTTTTCAAACCATTCTTTTGCGTGCTGCACATCGAGTGCGATGTGCTTGATCAGGGTGGCTAAATCAGGATATTTTTCTTCGTCGCGCAGTTTTTGCAAAAACGCCACGCGTAAATGTTTGCCGTATATCTGCTGGTCAAATTCAAACAAATGCACTTCCAAAACAGGCTGAGCATTTTGCTTCACGGTGGGCCGTACCCCTAAGCTGGCAACCCCTTGCAACAGGCCCAGACCTTCGCTATGCACATGCACCACATAGATACCACTCAAGGGCAAACGCGCATGGCGCACTTGAATATTGGCGGTGGGGAAACCTAGCGTGCGACCGATTTTATCGCCATGTACCACGCGTCCACTGATGCTGTAGTGCCGCCCTAAATATCGCTGTGCGGAGGCCAACTGTCCCGCGCTCAATGCCGCGCGAACCGCCGTACTGGAAATGCGTACGCCATCAAACAGCACGCTGTGCATGGTTTGTACGGTAAAGCCCTGCACTGCGGCAATTTTTTCCAACAACGCGAAATCGCCCGCGCGGGCATTACCAAAACGAAAATCATCACCAATGAGAACAAATTGCGCCGCGAGTTTTTCGTGTAGTGCTTTAATAAAATCGACCGCCGTCATCTGCGCAAAGCGCGCATTAAAGCGACAGATGTAAACATAATCAATTTTCATCTGCGCAAAAAATTGCAGCTTTTCGCGCAAGCTGGTGAGCCTTGCAGGCGCGCTTTGCGGGGTAAAAAACTCACGCGGATGCGGTTCAAAAATCACCACCGCAGTTTGCAAAGCGCGCGCCTGCGCTGCCTCGCGTAACTGTTGCAGCAAGGCTTGATGACCCAAGTGCACACCGTCGAAATTACCAACCGTGAGCGCAACAGGCGTGTGATTAACAGGGAGTCCACGAAAAATTTGCATAAGGCGAGATTATAACGTGTGTACGCAGTGCTTGAGGCAGGCTTTATATTTTTCGAGCGTGGGGCACAACAAGAAATCCTGCGGGCGAGCCTATGAGCCTGTCCGCCAAAATTACACTCAGCAGTTTTACGCGATGCCATGCAACCCCCTTAGCTAGGGGCGAAACCTAACTAGCCTAATAAAAAATGTAGCCCAAAATAGCGCATCAGCACAAACAACACGATGCACTAAAATTCTTCGCGCTTCACAGCTGGCTCGTTTTTGGTTAGGATTGCGCCCTAGCAAATACACCCCCTTCTGATTTTCTGCACTTTCCCCCTAATTTTTTATAAGCGAGATTCACCATGAGCGAACATATTCATTACGTTACGGATGCGACTTTTGACGCGTCGGTGTTACAAGCCCCATTGCCCGTGCTGGTTGATTATTGGGCTGAATGGTGCGGCCCTTGCCGCATGATTGCGCCAATTTTGGAAGAAATTTCTAAAGAATATGCTGGACGTTTAACTGTTGCTAAAGTCAACGTCGATGAAAATCAACAGACTCCGGCGAAATACGGCATACGCGGCATTCCCACTTTGATGTTGTTCAAAAACGGTAATATCGAAGCCACTAAAGTCGGTGCGTTATCAAAATCGCAACTGACTGCCTTCATCGACAGCCACATTTAATTTCCCCTCTTCCGCATCGTTATCTGCCGCGTTCCTTGTGAATTCAATATCACCACGCCGCATTAAGCCTTGCGGGAGTTAATCTCCCCCAGCCCCAGCTTCGACCCCTCTTTCCACTTCTCGCGCTTAGCTTATGCATTTATCTGACATCAAATCCAAACACGTTACTGAACTAGTTGAAATGGCAGCCGCCAATAACATCGAAAACGCCAACCGTATGCGTAAGCAAGATTTGATGTTTGCCTTGCTCAAGAGCGAAGCAAAAAAAGGCGAGGCAATTTTTGGTGATGGCACGCTGGAAATTTTGCCGGATGGTTTCGGTTTTTTACGTTCTCCCGATACCTCCTATTTGGCGGGCCCTGATGATATTTATGTCAGCCCCAGCCAAATTCGCCGCTTCAATTTGCATACCGGTGATTCGATTGAGGGCGAGATACGCACGCCTAAAGACGGCGAGCGTTATGTCGCTTTGGTCAAGGTGGATAAGGTCAATGGCGACGCGCCAGAGAATACCAAAAATAAAATTCTGTTTGAAAACTTAACACCGTTATTTCCGACTGTGCCCTTGAAGCTGGAACGTGACATCCGCGCCGAAGAAAATGTCACAGGGCGCATTATCGACATCGTCGCCCCAATCGGCAAAGGTCAGCGCGGCTTGTTGGTCGCATCACCAAAATCAGGAAAGACGGTAATGTTGCAGCACATCGCGCATTCGATTTCGACCAATAATCCTGATGCGACCTTAATCGTATTACTGATAGACGAACGTCCTGAAGAAGTGACGGAAATGAGTCGCACCGTGCGCGGCGAAGTGGTTGCCTCGACCTTTGATGAGCCTGCCACGCGCCACGTGCAAGTTGCCGAAATGGTGTTGGAAAAAGCCAAGCGTTTAGTCGAACACAAAAAAGATGTGATTATTTTGCTCGACTCGATTACCCGTTTGGCGCGCGCTTACAACACCGTAATTCCTTCATCGGGCAAGGTGTTGACGGGCGGTGTGGATGCCAACGCGTTGCATCGTCCTAAGCGTTTTTTCGGTGCGGCACGCAACATCGAAGAAGGCGGCTCGCTGACCATTATCGCTACCGCCTTGGTCGATACGGGTTCGCGCATGGATGACGTGATTTACGAGGAATTCAAAGGCACGGGCAACATGGAAATTCACCTCGACCGTCGCATGGCGGAGAAGCGCATTTACCCTGCGATTAACGTGAATCGTTCTGGCACGCGTAAAGAAGAGTTGCTGATTAAACCCGATGTGCTGCAACGCATTTGGCTGCTGCGCAAACTGCTCTACCCGATGGACGAATTAGAAGCGATGGAGTTCTTGCTGGACAAAGTCAAAGCGACTAAAAACAATAACGAGTTCTTTGATTCGATGCGCCGCTAAGCGGGCATCCTTACTGAAAAAAAGCCAGACCTCGGTCTGGCTTTTTTTCAGTAAGGTAAATGGTTACTTGCTTATATCTTTCCAGCCACTCAAATACTTTTCTAGCCAGAACAAACCCACGATCGTTTTACTTTCGTTGATTGTGCCTAAACGCACCCAGTTCAACGCGTCACTTAAAGACAATTCAAACACTTCTAAAAACTCGCCTTCGTCTAGTTTGCGTTCTTGCAGCGTCAATCCTGTTGCAAAAAAATACTCCATGCGTTCGTCAGCGTAACCGATGCACGGCCAAGCCGTGGCGAGGTGCGTCCACTCGTTGGCGACATAGCCCGTCTCTTCTAAAAGTTCGCGCTGCGCGGTCGCCAATATGTCTTCACCGTGATCAATTTTTCCCGCTGGTAACTCGATAAATTCGCGTTGCGGCGGATAACGATATTGCCGCTCCATCACCAAATTACCGTTATCCAACAACGCCAAAATCGCCACCGCGCCAGGATGTTTGATGTATTCGCGCGTGGCGGTCGCACCATCAGGCAAGCGCACCGTGTCTTTATGCACCTCAATAAAATCGCCTTCGTAAACCTGCGCGCTAGAAATTTTAGTTTCAGTTAAATTCATTTTTTTCCTTTTTACAACGGCGATAACAACACGCTTTCGCGTAATTTTTTAAGTTGATCGCGCAGCTCGCTGGCTTTCTCAAACTCTAAGTTTTTCGCGGCTTTCAACATGTCTTTTTCTAAGCGCGTGACTTCTTTGGAAATATCTTTCGCACTCATCGCCAAGTATTTCGCCTCCGCCTGCGCCGCTTTCAGTTGGCTGCGCTCATCGTCGATTTGATACACGCCATCAATAATATCTTTAATGCGTTTTTGCACGCCAACGGGCGTAATGCCGTGCGCTAAATTGTGTGCGACTTGCTTAGTGCGGCGGCGGTCGGTTTCATCAATCGCGCGCTTCATTGAGTTGGTAATTTTGTCGCCATACAAAATTGCCTTGCCGTTTAAGTGCCGTGCGGCGCGACCTATGGTCTGAATCAGCGAACGCTCGGAGCGCAAAAAGCCTTCTTTGTCGGCATCCAAAATCGCTACCAGCGACACTTCGGGAATGTCTAAGCCTTCGCGCAATAAGTTAATTCCTATCAATACATCGAACACACCGAGACGCAAATCGCGGATGATTTCCACGCGCTCGACGGTTTCAATATCCGAATGCAAGTAGCGCACTTTCACTCCGTGTTCAGACAAATAATCGGTCAAATCTTCGGACATGCGCTTAGTTAAAGTTGTCACCAGCACGCGCTCGCCCGCCTTGATTCGCAAGGTAATTTCGGACATCAAATCGTCCACCTGATTGATGGCAGGACGCACTTCAATAATCGGATCGACCAAGCCAGTGGGGCGCACCACTTGCTCGACCACTTGCCCCGCGTGTTCAGCTTCGTACACGGCGGGCGTGGCGGAAATAAACACGCTTTGGCGCATCACTTGTTCAAATTCATCAAAGCGCAACGGGCGGTTGTCCATCGCTGAGGGCAGACGGAATCCATAGTTGACCAGATTTTCCTTTCGCGCCCGATCGCCTTTGTACATCGCGCCGACTTGCGGAATCATCACATGACTTTCGTCTAAAAACATCAGCGCGTCGGGCGGTAAATAATCCAATAAAGTGGGCGGTGGCGCGTCTGCGGGACGACCCGAAAGATGACGCGAATAATTCTCAATACCTTTGGTGAAACCAATCTCGGCGAGCATTTCCAAATCGTGGCGGGTGCGCTGTTCGATACGTTGTGCTTCGACTAATTTATTTTCGCGCTGATAAAACCCGATGCGCTCGGCAAGTTCAACTTTAATGGTTTCGATTGCAGCTAAAACCGTGCTGCGCGGCGTGACGTAATGGCTGGATGGATAGACGGTGTAGCGCGGCACTTTTTGCAAAATGTGGCCAGTCAGTGGGTCAAATAAAGATAGCGTTTCCACCTCGTCATCAAACAACGTGATGCGCAATGCCAGCTCGTTGCTCTCGGCGGGAAACACGTCGATGACATCGCCGCGCACGCGAAATTTGCCGCGCGAGAAATCCACATCATTGCGCTCGTATTGCATGTCGATAAGACGCTTAATCACATCGCGCTGGTGCATTTTTTCGTTATGGCGCAAATGCAGAATCATGCCGTGATAATCGACTGGATCGCCGATACCGTAAATCGCCGAAACGGTAGCAACAATGATGCAATCCTCACGCTCTAACATCGCCTTGGTCGCCGACAGCCGCATCTGCTCAATCTGCTCGTTGATACTGGAATCTTTTTCGATAAACACGTCGCGCGATGGCACATACGCTTCCGGCTGGTAATAGTCGTAATACGAGACGAAATACTCGACCGCATTTTCAGGGAAAAACTCGCGCATCTCAGCATACAACTGCGCCGCCAGCGTCTTATTCGGGGCCATTACCATCGCGGGGCGACCCGTCTGCGCGATGACATTTGCCATAGTAAAAGTTTTGCCTGAACCGGTCACCCCCAGCAGCGTCTGGAACGACAAGCCATCGTTGATGCCTTCCACCAATTGCGCAATTGCCGTGGGCTGATCGCCAGCAGGTTCAAAAGGTTGATGCAATCGGTAAGGACTATTGGGGAAGGTTTTAATCACGGGTATAATTCGCGGCAAATTTTAGTCGTGAATTTTAACACGCACGCCCCGATTAACCGACCTGAAGGAAACTAACTTGGAACTGTCCAAACGCGTACAAGCCATTAAACCGTCCCCTACTCTTGCTGTTGCTGCGCGTGCGGCAAAACTTAAAGCGGAAGGCAAAGACATCATTGGACTCGGGACAGGTGAGCCTGATTTTGATACCCCGCAGCACATTAAAGATGCAGCGATTGCCGCAATCAACAAAGGTTTCACCAAGTACACCGCTGTCGGCGGCACGCCATCATTGAAGCAAGCGGTCATCGTCAAACTCAAGCGTGACAACAATCTGGACTACACCGCCAAGCAGATTCTGGTGTCGTGCGGCGGCAAGCAAAGTTTCTTCAACCTCGCGCTGGCGGTCATCAATCCCGGCGACGAAGTCATCATCACCGCGCCTTACTGGGTGTCGTATCCCGACATCGTCATCATCGCCGAAGGCAAGCCTGTCATCGTTCAGGCCGATATTGCGCAAGGCTTTAAGCTCACGCCTGCACAACTGACTGCGGCAATCACACCAAAAACCAGAATGGTGGTCATCAACAGCCCAAGCAATCCTTCTGGCGCGGTATATACGCTGGATGATCTGAAGGCCTTGGGCGAGGTACTACGCAAGCATCCCAACATTTTGATCGCCACCGACGATATGTACGAACACATCGCGCTGGTCGATGGCAAGTTCGTCAATATCCTCGATGCCTGCCCTGATTTATATGAACGCACCATGGTGCTGAACGGCGTGTCCAAAGCGTATGCGATGACTGGCTGGCGCATCGGTTACGCGGCAGGCGCGGAGCACATCATCACCGCGATGGAAAATGTGCAATCGCAAAGCACCTCCAACCCAACTTCGATTTCACAAGTGGCTGCTGAAGCCGCGCTGAACGGCGATCAAAACTGTTTAGCACCAATGATTAAAGCCTTCCGCGAACGCCATGTATTTGTGGTTAATGCGCTAAATAAAATCGACGGCGTGAAATGCTTGATGGCGGGCGGCGCGTTTTACGCTTTTCCCGATATGCGCGGCGTGATTGCCAAGCTGCATCAACGCGGTACGATCGCTGCGGCGACCGATATTGCACTGTCCGAATATCTACTGATCGAAGCTGGCGTAGCGGTTGTGCCAGGTTCTGCTTTTGGCTCAGAAGGGTATATACGCTTATCTTTCGCCACCTCCATGGCCAACCTGAGCGGCGCGTTGGAGCGCATGGCTAAAGCTCTCGCTTAAATTTGTAAGGCAAGGCAATAAAAAAGAGCGGCATCGAATGATTCGATGCCGCTCTTTTTTATTGCTACCGTTAAATACAACGTGGCGCGCTAAATACGCCGTTTCAACTCGCGCTTAACTACCGCCCTGCACGCAAATTCGGTGTGTCGATATTGCCGCTAAGCTGCAACTCCACCGCCCCCACGCCTTCTTGTATTGACAGGCTTGCAGCCACACGACCAGCGAGTTGTCGATTGCTAATATCAGCCGAACCATTGGCGTTCAATACACCCGATTTAATTTTGATTTGCTTGAAGTGATAAGCATTGTTGGCGTAGTTCAAATTTCCGCTCATCTCATCAAAATGCGTACGTCCACCAGGCAGATTTTCTTTGCTGCGCAGGCGTGCCGTTTCAACAATATCCGCACCGCTAATCACGCCTTTTTTGGCAGTAAAACTGCCTTCTAATTGTCCGCTGTCTGCCAACTTATCCAGCGTTGAGGCTTGCAACTTAAAGCGCGCAATGCCATCCATATCGCCTTCTAACAGTTTACTAAAACTCGCTAATGTCATGGTTTTACCCGTGAGCGTACCTTGCAAATTCCAGCCACTGCTCCAGTCTAATTTGGCACTACCTTGCAGACTACCGCCGGCGATACGACCATCAAAATCATTCACCACAAAACCCATACGGCTTAATTCGCCTTTCGCAGTCAAATCGGCAAACTCCCAATTAGGCAATAAGGGCAAAGCACTGCTATGCACATTCAAGGTCGTCTCAAGCTTATTGTCAGCACCTTGCGTGACTTGCAAAGCATACTTGCCAGCATTGGCGCGTACATTGGCAGCGGCAAATTTACCCGTTGCGCTAAATTTCATCTCACCCGTTAAATCTTCAAACTGCACCGCAGGCGCACTTAACTTAGCGCGTTCAAACATGATGGTGGTAATCGGATGCTGGGTATCGCTGGCTAATTTTTCAAACCAATTAGCCACCTCTAAGACCCCCGACACATTCAACTCAGCTTCTTGCAACTCAACACTGTCAATACGCTTAGCATCATTTAGCAGGCTGGCAAAGCCAAAATTCAGCTGCACTCGTTGCGCCTTCACTTGCTTCATTTCACCAACATACACTTCGTTTAACGTCAAACGTGGACTCGGCAACAAGCGCGCCGACACCGTGCCAACATGCGCAGGCTGCTGCAAAGCGGTACTTAACAGTGCTTCAATCTTGCTCGCATACGCTTGCATAGGCATGACCTGTGGTACTAACCAAGCCGCAAGTGCTAGCAATACAAACAACGTCACACTCATTCCACCCCATGGTAAAGGCTTACGCGGCGCACGGGCTTTTTCAGGGGTGCGCGGGATGTTGCGTCGTTCGGTGTTAGGGGAAGGGTTGGCAACGACATCGGCATGTGCTTGAGCGCTCGCCACAGCACGCTGCTCAGCTTCCGCCCAAGCCTTAGCTTGGCTATCCGCCAATTTTTTCGCTTCATCCGCTTCGGCTTGCTTGGTTGCGGCTAGTTGTTGCTCGGCCAATTTTTGAGCGGCGGCTTGTTGCGTTTGCAGTTTTTCAACTTGAAGTTTTTCAGCTAATTCGGCGTCACGCTCAGCCTTTTTATCATGCACCACGCTCTGGACAGCCGGCTGCTCAGCAGCCTTTTCTTCCGCAGCGGGCTTAACCGCAAAACTAGACAAATCAATCGCCGCTAATTTCACAGCAGGCGGCTCACTATCAAACGGCGTATGACGCACTTGCGTACTCATCGCAGATAGCGCGTGTTGCTTGGCGCGCGTCTCTTCTTCCTCGCGCGCTTTGAGTGCTTGCTGCTCAGTCAATTCACGCAAGGCAGCTTGCTCTTGCTGTTGCAGCACAAGCGCGGCCGCACGATTCTCTGCCGCCTGTTGCTCCGCTGCCTGACGTGCACGCGCTTCAATCTCAGCTTGCTGCTTGGCTTGCTCCGCCTCTTGCCGTACCCGC